>JAYYWX010000037.1:0-16544 GCA_036341255.1 Actinomycetota bacterium
CGGTCCCGAGAAACCCCACCACCCGCCCGTCGCCGCCCCCAGCCCCCCCCACCCCGCCCCCCACCCCCCCTCCCGCCACGGGGGAGTGGTGCCGCGCCGGCGTCCTGATACGCCGGCTCGACCGAAATCTCCGCACGGCGCGTCCGGGCGTGTCTGCGCGGATCCGTGGCCGACGACTCCTACTGTCATGGGCACGACGAGGTTGACATAACTATAACCCTCAGCCTGAGGGTCAGAGTTGAGACCGACGTACGAGGCCGAGGACGACTGCAGCGGACGTCCCCGGCGGCCAGCCCCCTGGCACCCAGACCCACCCAGACCAGCACCCACCCAACGTTCGGATTCGAGAGGCGAGAGCCGTGGCAGCACAGAACTACCTGGCCATCATCAAGGTCGTCGGTATCGGTGGTGGTGGTGTGAACGCCGTCAACCGGATGATCGAGGTCGGTCTGAAGGGCGTGGAGTTCATCGCCATCAACACCGACGCGCAGGCGCTGCTCATGAGCGACGCCGACGTGAAGCTCGACATCGGCCGCGAGCTCACCCGCGGCCTCGGTGCGGGCGCCAACCCCGAGGTCGGCGGCAGGGCCGCCGAGGACCACGCCGACGAGATCGAGGAGGTCCTCAAGGGGGCCGACATGGTCTTCGTCACCGCCGGCGAGGGTGGCGGCACCGGCACCGGCGGCGCGCCGGTGGTCGCGCGCATCGCCCGCTCGCTGGGGGCCCTGACCATCGGTGTCGTCACCCGACCGTTCGCCTTCGAGGGCCGTCGTCGCGCCAACTCCGCGGAGGAGGGCATCGCCGCCCTGCGTGACGAGGTCGACACCCTCATCGTGATCCCCAACGACCGGCTGCTGTCGATCTCCGACCGCAACGTCTCGGTCCTCGACGCCTTCAAGCAGGCCGACCAGGTGCTGCTGCAGGGTGTCTCGGGCATCACCGACCTGATCACCACGCCGGGCCTGATCAACCTCGACTTCGCCGACGTGAAGTCGGTCATGGCCAACGCCGGCTCGGCGCTGATGGGCATCGGCTCGGCCCGCGGCGAGGACCGCTCGGTCGCCGCCGCCGAGATGGCCGTCTCCAGCCCCCTGCTCGAGGCGAGCATCGACGGTGCGCACGGCGTGCTGCTCTCGATCGCCGGTGGCTCCGACCTCGGTCTGTTCGAGATCAACGAGGCGGCGGCCCTGGTCGCCCAGGCGGTCCACCCCGAGGCCAACATCATCTTCGGTGCCACGATCGACGACGCGCTCGGCGACGAGGTCCGCGTCACCGTGATCGCGGCCGGGTTCGACGGCGGCACCCCCAAGCGTCGTGACGAGGGCACGGTGCTGCGCCGCGAGCCCAAGCCGCAGCAGAGCCAGGAGGAGACCCGGGCTGCGGTCGCCGCCGCGGTCGCCCAGCGGCGTACCGACGAGGCGCCGCCGGCGTCCTCCAGCCCGGCCCAGCCGTCCCAGTCGTCTCAGTCGGCCCAGCCCAGCGGGCAGCAGCCCGCCCGTCCCGCGGCGCCGTCGCCCCGCCCGGCCCCGCGCCGGGTCGAGTTCGACGACGACGACCTCGACGTCCCGGACTTCTTGAAGTAGGGGTGTTCTCCCACCGCGACCACCGGGAGGGCGACGTCCGTGTGGACGTCGCCTTCACCGACTCCACCCTCGACCTCCAGGGCCTGCGACCGGCCTTCGAGGACAGCCTCCCCGAGCTCGAGGCGGCCTGCGGGGTGCGGTTCGCGCGGATGAACCAGGTCCACGGCGACACGGTGCTCGTCGTGGACCGCCCGGGCCCCGGGCCCACCGGCCAGGTCCCGACCGCTGACGCGCTGGTCACCGCCACGCCCGGACTCGGGCTGATGGTGCGAGTGGCGGACTGCGTCCCGGTCGTGCTGGCCGACCATCGCACCGGCGTCCTCGGGGCGGTGCACGCCGGTCGCAAGGGAGTGGCCCTCGACATCGTGGGCCGGGCCGTGGCGACGATGCGCGACCTGGGCGCCGGTGACCTCGAGGCCTGGATCGGTCCGCACGTGTGCGGCGCCTGCTACGAGGTCCCCGAGGACATGCGTGCCGAGGTGGCAGCAGCGGTCCCCACGACGTACGCCGAGACGCGCCGCGGCACGCCCGGTCTCGACCTCGGTGCCGGGGTCCGTGCCCAGCTCGAGGCCCATGGCGTGACGGTCCACGAGGTCGCGCGCTGCACGCTGGAGGAGGACACGTTGCACTCCTACCGTCGCGACGGTGACCGGGCCGGCCGCTTCGCCGGCCTGGTGTGGTCCTCGGGAGGGGCGCGATGAGCCGCGGCGAGGAGCTCGCCGCCGGGCTGGCGCAGGTCCGGCGTCGGATCCAGCGGGCGTGCGCCGACGCCGGTCGCGACGCGAGCGAGGTGACCCTCGTCGCCGTCACCAAGTTCTTCCCCGCCTCCGACGTGCGGCTGCTCGCCGATCTGGGCGTCACCGACGTCGGCGAGAACCGGCACCAGGAGGCCGAGGCCAAGGCCGCCGAGTGCGCCGACCTCGACCTGCGCTGGCACTACATCGGTGGGCTGCAGTCCAACAAGGCCGGTGCCGTGGCCCGCTACGCCGACGTGGTGGAGTCCCTGGACCGCACCAAGCTCGTGGGGCGCCTCGACCGGGGCGCGCAGGAGCGCGGGCGCCCGGTCGACGTGCTGCTCCAGGTGTCCCTCGACCCGCCGGCTGCCGAGCACCGGGCGGGCGCGGCACCCGCCGACCTCGCGCCGCTGGCCGATGCGGTGGCGGCCGCCGAGCACCTGCGACTGCGGGGCCTGATGGCCGTCGCGCCGCTGGGGGAGGAGCCCTCCGCGGCCTTCGACCGCCTGGCCGGGGTCCGCTCGACCTTCCTCGACCACCACCCCTCCGCGGACGTCCTGTCCGCGGGCATGAGCGGTGACCTGGAGGCCGCGATCGCCGTCGGCGCGACACACGTGCGTGTCGGCTCGGCAATCCTCGGTTCCAGGCCGCTCGACCGTTAGCGTTCACTACAACCAGCGTCCCGTCACCGGGGCGCTCGATCCCGGAGGACACGACTCATGAGCGGCGCGATGCGCAGGATCGGCGAGTACCTCGGTCTCGTCGAGGACACCGGCCGGTACGACGAGTACGACGGCCACGACGAGACCGTCGAGACCCGACCCGTCGCGTCCCCGCGGGCCGCCCGGCCGGCGCCCGTCTCCGACCTCTCCGAGCGTCGTCGTCCGACGGCGGCCCCGACCCCGGTGGTGGCTGAGTTGTCCCGCATCACGACGCTGCACCCGAGCACCTACAACGAGGCGCGCACCGTCGGTGAGCACTTCCGTGAGGGCATCCCGGTGATCATGAACCTCACGGAGATGGACGACTCCGACGCCAAGCGCCTGGTCGACTTCGCCGCGGGCCTGGTGTTTGCCACCCGTGGCACCATCGAGCGTGTCACCAACAAGGTGTTCCTGCTCTCGCCGCACAACGTCTCGGTCACGGCCGAGGACAAGGAGCGCATCGTCGAGGGTGGCTTCTTCAACCAGAGCTGAGCGCCCTCGCGGGCGTTGACGAGGAGAGTTTCACCGACGTGTACGTCGCCGGTTCGATCATCCACGTGGTCCTCTTCGTGTTCATCGCGTTGATGTGGGTCCGCTTCATCGTCGACTGGGTGATGGTCTTCGCCCGTCAGTGGCAGCCGACCGGGCCGCTGCTGGTGGTGCTCGAGGTCGTCTACTCGGTGACCGATCCGCCCATCAAGGCGCTGCGCAAGGTGATCCCGCCTCTGCGCCTGGGCAACTTCGCACTCGACCTGAGCTTCCTGCTCGTGCTGGTCATCGCGTGGGTCCTGCTCAACGTCAACGACAGCCTGCTGCTCTCCTGAGACCCTCGCCGCGCCGCCCGGGACCCGTGAGTCCCACCAGTCCCACCAGGGACGCTATTGTTCGACCGACAGGTGCGGTGGTCGACCAGACCACCGCTGCAGACGACAACGAATGGGTGAGGTCATGCCGCTGACGCCCGAGGACGTGAGCAACAAGCGCTTCACGCCCGTCCGCCTCCGTGAGGGCTACGACATGGGGGAGGTCGACCAGTTCCTCGACGAGGTGGAGGCCGAGCTGGCCCGCCTGACGAAGGAGAACGACGACCTGCGCGTCCAGCTCTCCCAGGTGCAGGCCGGGGGTGCCCCGACCGAGGCGTTCACGCCGCCCGCACCGGCCGCCGAGCCCGAGCCGGCCAAGACCCCGGAGCCGGCCAAGGCGCCCGAGCCGGAGCCCGTCGTCGCGGCCGCCAGCCCGGTGGAGACCATCCGGGTCGAGACCGTTCCCGAGGCGTCCAACGCTGCTGCGCGACTGCTCGAGATCGCCACGCGCAACGCCGACGAGCTCGTCGAGGACGCCAAGGACCAGGCCGACAAGATCATCGGTGAGGCACGCACCAAGGCCGAGCGCCTCGAGAGCGAGTCGAAGACCAAGTCCGACCGCATGGAGGCCGACGCCCGCACCCGTGCGCAGATGCTCGACTCCGAGACCGCCGAGCGCCGCCAGCAGATGTTCGGCGACCTCGAGCGCGAGCGGGACAAGCTGGCCGGTGAGGTGGACCGTCTGCGCTCCTTCGAGCGCGAGTACCGCTCCCGCCTGCGCAGCTACTTCACCCAGCAGCTCGAGGCACTCGAGGGCAGCGCCGACGACGCGCCCTCCGAGGATGCTCCGGCGCCCAAGCGGCTGCGTTCGATCCTCGGGGAGGAGGAGGGCTGAGTCCTCCTCACCTCGTCCACGAGGCCGGTTCCTTCCAGGAGCCGGCCTCGCGGCATTTCGGCGAGGCGCGTTGAGCGGTCGGCTCCCAGCCACTAGCCTCCGGCCAACATCTGATTGAGCCTGTCGGGCACCGGCGGGCCTGTTGAGGGGAGTCGGGCCACATGGCTCGAGCTGCACGCAAGTCCCTGGCCGGCACGGCAGCCTCCGCCGCCCGTCGCGTGATCCGTCGCCGTGGCGCACCTGACCCCGAGCCGGAGAAGCCGGCGAGGAAGGCTGCGCCGGCCAAGAAGGCTGCGCCGGCCAAGAAGGCAGCGCCGGCCAAGAAGGCAGCGCCCGCGAAGAAGGCAGCAGCACCGGCGAAAACCCCTGCGAAGAAGGCCCCCACCAAGAAGACTGCTCCCGTGAAGAAGCCGACACCTGCTCCGGAGGCCGCTGCCGACACCCTGGTGGTCAAGGAGGGCGAGGACGCCTGGACCCCCGCCGAGCTCGCCGAGGTGCTGGCCGAGCTCGAGGAGCAACGCGCGCACAGCCTGGAGATCGTGGCCGAGCAGGAGGACGAGCTCTCGGGTCTCATGCGTGACTCCGGTGACGGGGCCGGGCAGGACCAGGCCGACCTCGGTGCGACGACGTTCGAGCGCGACCACGAGATGAGCGTGCTCAACAACGAGCGGGAGAAGCTGGCGCAGATCGACCGCGCGCTGGCCCGCATCGAGAACGGCACTTACGGCGTGTGCGAGTCCTGCGGCCAGCCCATCGGCAAGCTTCGTCTGATGGCCTTCCCCCGTGCCACACTGTGCATGACATGCAAGCAGCGCGAGGAGCGGCGATAGCCCCGGAGGATCCCCTCCGCCCCATGACGTCCCCGGTCCGGGCCCGCTGGGTGTTCGCGCTCGTCGCGCTCACCCTGTACGCCGTCGACATCTCCACCAAGGTGCTCGCGGTGCGTCACCTCGACGGCCGCCCGGACGTGCCGCTGGTCGGTGACCTACTGGTCCTGCACCTCACGCGGAACCCGGGCGCGGCCTTCAGCACCGGCACCGAGTACACCGTCGTGCTCAGCTGCCTGGCAGTGGTCGCGGTGTGCGTCGTCCTCTACCTCAGCCTGCGCGTGCGCAGCCCCCTGTGGGCCGTGGGTCTGGGGCTCCTGCTCGCGGGCGTGAGCGGCAACCTGACCGACCGCGTCCTGCGCGAGCCGGGTCCGATGCGTGGCCACGTCATCGACTTCCTGATGCTGCCGAACTGGCCGGTCTTCAACATCGCCGACATCTGCATCAACGTGGCAGCCGGCGTCATCCTGCTCCAGGCGTTCCGCGGCGTACGCCTCGACGGGACCCGCGACGTCGAGGAGGGGAAGGCATGACCCAGGCCTCGGAGCAGCGGACGCTCTCCGTGCCCGACGGGCTCGCCGGCGAGCGCGTCGATGCCGCCATCGCCCGCATGTTCGGCGTCTCGCGCACCCGCGCGGCCGACCTCATCGCCGGCGGCCTGGTGCGTCTGGACGGCCACGACGTCGGCAAGAGCGACCGGGTCCTGCCCGGCGCGACGCTCGACGTCACGATCCCGAGCCTGGTCGACCCGCTCGAGGTCGTCCCCGAGATCGTCGAGGGGATCAAGATCATCCACGACGACGAGTCGATCGTCGTGATCGACAAGCCCGTCGGGGTCGCGGTGCACCCCTCGCCGGGCTGGGGCGGCCCGACCGTCGTCGGCCACCTGGCCGGAGCGGGTTTCCGCATCGCCACCAGCGGTGCCTCCGAGCGCCAGGGCATCGTCCAGCGCCTCGACGTCGGCACGTCCGGCGTCATGGTCATCGCCAAGTCCGAGCACGCCTACTCCGTGCTCAAGAACGCCTTCCGCCACCGCACCGTCGACAAGACCTACCACGCGCTGGTCCAGGGCCACCCCGACCCGTTGCAGGGCACGGTGGACGCTCCGATCGGGCGGCACCCCAAGCACGACTACAAGTTCGCGGTGATGGCCGACGGGCGGGCCTCGGTCACGCACTACGAGACCCTCGAGGCCCATCGGTTCGCCAGCCTCCTGGAGATCCACCTCGAGACCGGACGCACCCACCAGATCCGGGTCCACATGAGCGCGCTCAAGCACCCCTGCGTCGGCGACCTCACCTACGGCGCCGACCCGGTCCTCGCCCGGCGCGTGGGGTTGGAGCGGCAGTGGCTGCACGCGGTGAAGCTGGGCTTCACCCACCCCGACTCCGGCGACGAGGTCGAGTACGAGTCGACCTACCCCGACGACCTCGCCGCCGCGCTCGAGGTCATCCGCGATGCCCACTGACGGCGCCGCGCAGTCGCCGGTCGCGGAGTCCGAGCTGGTCCTGCGGCCGGCCGACGAGGACGACGCCGACGCACTGGCCCTCATCCACCTGCTCGCCCGCCGCGCGGCGCCGATGCCGCCGCCGGCGCACCCCGACGACGACGTACGCCGCTGGCTGCGAGAGCGCGTGGCCGACCACGCGCCCGGTGCCGAGACCTGGGTCGCCGAGGTCGAGGGCGTGCCGGTGGGTTACGCGCGCACGACCGCCGGCTGGCTCGACGACCTCTACGTCCAGCCCGCCCACCAGGGCACCGGCGTCGGCGCGGCGCTGCTCGACCTGGTGACCGCCCGGCAGCCCGACGGCTTCTGCCTGTGGGTCTTCGAGAGCAACCGACCGGCGCGCGAGTTCTACGCGCGCCACGGCCTGATCGAGCTCGAGCGCACCGACGGGTCGGGCAACGAGGAGCGGGAGCCCGACGTGCGGCTGGTCTGGCCGGGGGAGGACCCGGTGGCCTTCCTGCGCGGGCTCGTGGACGAGGTCGACGTCCAGCTCGGCGACCTGCTGGCCCGCCGGGCCGCGCTGACCCGTGCCATCCAACCGCTGAAGAGCAGCAGCCGCCGCGACCCGGCCCGCGAGCGCGCCGTGGCCGAGCACCTCGCGACCCGGGCGCCGGCCCTCGGTGTCGACCGCCTGGAGCGGATCGTGCGGGTGGTCATCGAGGAGTCCCTCGACGCTGCCGGCGACTGAGACCTGGCGCGGGTCCGAGGACGCCCCGGGACCCGGACTGTCGGAGCGCCCTGGCAGTCTCCGGCTGTCGGCTCGCGTACTCTGATCCCCTTCCCCGGGATCGGCGTCGGGCTCAGGCTCGGCCGACTCACCCTGCCCACTCGACGACCCCCGAAGGGATGCAGCGCGACCATGCCGTCAGGGCCCGCCGCCTCCAAGGACTCCTTCGTCCACCTGCACGTCCACACCGAGTACTCCATGCTCGACGGCGCCGCCCGCCTCGGCGACCTCACCCAGCGGGCCGCCGACCTGGGCATGCCCGCGGTGGCCATGACCGACCACGGCAACGTGTTCGGTGCCTACGAGTTCTACTCCAAGGCCAAGGCTGCGGGGGTCAAGCCGATCATCGGCATCGAGGCCTACTTCACGCCCAACATCAGCCGCTTCGAGAAGAAGGGCGTCAACTTCTACGACGGCGGCCCCGACGACGTGTCCGCGCGCGGTGCCTACACGCACATGACGCTGCTCAGCGAGTCGACCGAGGGGATGCACAACCTCTTCCGGCTCTCCACCGGCTCGTGGCGTGACGGCTTCTTCAAGCACCCCCGCATGGACCGCGAGCTGCTGGCCCAGCACTCCAAGGGGATCATCGGCACCACCGGCTGCCCCTCGGGCGAGGTGCAGGTGCACCTGCGCTACGGCAACTACGACGCCGCCCGGAAGGCGGCCGGCGACTTCCAGGACATCCTGGGTCGGGACAACTACTTCCTCGAGCTGATGGACCACGGCCTCGACATCGAGCGCCGGGTCCGCGACGGGCTGCTGCGCCTGGCCGACGACCTGAAGATCCCACTGCTGGCCACCAACGACTCCCACTACGTCAACCGCGAGGACGCCGCCAGCCAGGAGCACCTGCTGTGCATCAACTCCGGCTCGACGATGGACATCCCCGCCGGCGACGGTCCCGGTCAGCGCTTCGCGTTCTCCGGTGACGGCTACTACATCAAGTCCGCCGCCGAGATGCGCGAGCTGTGGCGCGACTTCCCGGCCGCCTGCGACAACACGTTGCTCATCGCCGAGCGCTGCGACGTGCAGTTCACCGAGGCCGTCGGCAAGTACATGCCGCGCTTCCCCTGCCCGCCGGGGGAGAACGAGGACTCCTGGTTGGTCAAGGAGGTCGAGACCGGTCTCTCGCACCGCTACCCCGGCGGCGTGCCCGACAAGGTCCGCAAGCAGGCCGAGTACGAGCTCGGCGTCATCACGCAGATGGGGTTCCCGGGCTACTTCCTCGTCGTCGCCGACTTCATCAACTGGGCCAAGGACCACGGCATCCGCGTCGGGCCGGGCCGCGGCTCGGGTGCGGGCTCGATGGTCGCCTACGCCCTGCGCATCACCGACCTCGACCCGCTCGAGCACGGCCTGATCTTCGAGCGGTTCCTCAACCCCGACCGCGTCTCGATGCCCGACTTCGACATCGACTTCGACGAGCGCCGGCGCGGCGAGGTCATCAAGTACGTCACCGAGAAGTACGGCGACGACCGGGTCAGCTACATCGTCACCTACGGCACCATCAAGGCCAAGCAGGCCGTCAAGGACTCCTCGCGCATCCTCGGCTACCCCTTCGCGATGGGTGATCGCATCACCAAGGCGATGCCGGCCGCGGTCATGGGCAAGGACGTCCCGCTGCAGGAGATCTTCGACCCCCAGCACAAGCGCTACGGCGAGGGCGGGGAGTTCCGCCAGCTCTACGACGCCGACAACGACGTCAAGCGCGTGGTCGACACCGCGATCGGCATCGAGGGGCTCAAGCGGCAGTGGGGCGTGCACGCCGCCGGCGTCATCATGTCCAGCGAGCCGCTCATCGACGTGATCCCGCTGCTCAAGCGGCCCGCCGACGGCGCGATGATCACCCAGTTCGACTACCCCACCTGTGAGGGCCTCGGCCTGATCAAGATGGACTTCCTCGGGCTGCGCAACCTCACGGTGATGGACGACGCCGTGAAGAACATCAAGGCCAACCGCGGCGAGGACGTCGTCCTCGAGGAGCTCCCGCTCACCGACCCGGCGACGTACTCCCTGCTGCAGCGCGGCGACACCCTGGGCGTCTTCCAGCTCGACGGCGGTCCGATGCGCGCGCTGCTGCGCTCGATGCGGCCCGACACCTTCGAGGACATCTCGGCCGTCGGTGCGCTCTACCGACCCGGTCCGATGGGTGCGGACTCCCACAACAAGTACGCCCGCCGCAAGACCGGCCGGGAGCCGGTCGAGCCGATCCACCCCGAGCTCGCCGAGCCGCTCGAGGACGTCCTGGGGGAGACCTACGGTCTCATCGTCTACCAGGAGCAGGTCATGGCGATCGCCCAGAAGCTGGCCGGCTACAGCCTCGGGCAAGCAGACATCCTGCGTCGCGCCATGGGCAAGAAGAAGAAGGCCGAGCTGGACAAGCAGTTCGAGGGCTTCTCCGGCGGCATGAAGGAGCGCGGCTACTCCGAAGCGGCGATCAAGACGCTGTGGGACATCCTGCTGCCGTTCTCCGACTACGCCTTCAACAAGGCCCACTCAGCGGCGTACGGCCTGGTCTCCTACTGGACCGCCTACCTCAAGGCCAACTACCCGGCCGAGTACATGGCCGCGCTGCTGACCTCGGTGCGCGACGACAAGGACAAGTCGGCGATCTACCTCAACGAGTGCCGACGGATGAAGATCCAGGTCCTCCCGCCCGACGTCAACGAGTCGGCGGCCAACTTCACCCCCGTCGGCACCGACATCCGTTTCGGCCTCACCGCGGTCCGCAACGTCGGCGGCAACGTCGTCGACGGCATCGTCACCGCGCGCGAGGAGAAGGGTCGCTACACCGACTTCAACGACTTCCTCTCCAAGGTGCCTGCGCACGTGTGCAACAAGCGGGTGATGGAGTCGCTGATCAAGGCGGGCGCCTTCGACGAGATGAAGCACCGCCGCAAGGCGCTGGTGGCGATCCACGAGACCGCCGTCGACCAGTACGTCGACATCAAGCGCAACGAGGCGATCGGCCAGGACTCGCTCTTCGGCGGGCTCGACGAGGAGGACTCGGGTTCCTTCGGGGTCAGCGTGACGATCCCCGACATCGACGAGTGGGACAAGATGACCCTGCTCGGCCACGAGCGGGACATGCTCGGCCTCTACGTCTCCGACCACCCGCTGCTGGGCCTGGAGCACGTGCTCTCCCAGGGCACCGACTGCACCATCGGTGAGCTGATGCTCGATGAGTCACGCGCCGACGGGTCCCCGATCTGCATCAGCGGCCTGGTGACCTCGGTCCAGCGCAAGATCACCAAGCGCGGCGACGCCTGGGCGATGGTCACCCTGGAGGACCTCGACGGCGCGATCGACGTGCTGCTCTTCCCCAGCTCCTACCAGCTGGCCAGCACGCTGCTGGTCGAGGACGCGATCCTCACCGTCAAGGGCCGGCTCTCCAAGAGCAAGGACCAGCCGGAGATCCATGGCCAGGAGGTGTCGGTCCCCGACATCACCGACGGGCCGTCGGGACCGGTCGTGATCTCGCTGCCCTCCACCCGGTGCACCGGCCCGGTCGTGGAGCAGCTGCGGGACGTGCTCGCGACCCATCCTGGGATGACCGAAGTACGGTTGCGGCTGATGAAGCGTGAGCAGACCCTCGTCATGAGGCTCGACGACCGACTGCGGGTCACCCCGACGCCGGCGCTGTTCGCGGACCTCAAGCAGCTGCTGGGGCCCGGGTGTCTCACCAGCTGACCGACTCCTCGGCCCGGATCCGCGTGACCTCCGTGCCCGCCTCCCCGGAGACGCGGAGGGCCTGGCTGCGCGCTGCGCTGGTGCTCGGGCTCTTCGCCCTCGCCGGTGCCGGCCTGGGCGTCTGGTGGGAGCACCTGTGGGAGCCGAGCCAGGGGCTGGTGGTGCGCCGCGAGTGGTTCGTCGTGGACTCGGAGTTCCGCTACGACCCCGAAGGCCTGCGCAACCAGTTCTCGGGCACCGGGCTGTTCGTGGTCATCGGTGGTGGCGCCGGTCTGGTCCTCGGGGGCCTCACGGCGCTGCTCGCACGGCGTGACGAGCTGCTGGTCCTGGGCACGGTGACCGTCGGCTCCGTGGTGGCCGCCCTCTCGATGTGGCAGGTCGGGACCCGTCTCGGTCCGGCCGACCCACAGGTCCTCGCACTCACGGCCGAGCGGGGTACCGTGCTGCCCGACCACCTCGCGCTGGGATCTCCAGGGGCCCTGCTCGTGTGGCCGCTCGCCTCGCTCGTGGCGCTGTGCGCGGTCTTCCTCCTCATCCCTGGGCGACACCCGGAGTAGTCCCCCATGAGCCACACCCCCGATCCGCACGACGCCGCGCAGCCGGAGCTCCTCGAGCAGGGCGGGGGTCGTCCGCTCGACCGGGAGCCTCCGGGCCGCCGCCGCAAGGTGCTCGTGCCGGTGCTCGCCGGCCTCGGCCTGGCCGCTGTCGGTGGCGCCGCCTTCGGCGCCTGGTGGTTCCTCGACGAGGGCGCGCAGGCCGCCGAGGCGCTGCCGTCGACCGCGGTCGGCTACGTCGGTCTGACCCTGGACCCGAGCGGCAGCCAGAAGCTGGAGGCCCTGCGCACCCTGGAGAAGTTCCCCCTGATCGCCGAGGAGCTCGGGCTCGACGGCGACCTGGGCGAGATCGACCTGCGCGAGAAGCTGGCGGACGTCCTCATCGCGGAGTCCGACTGCGACGGGCTCTCCTACGACGACGACATCGAGCCGTGGCTGGGCGAGCGCATCGGCCTGGCGGCCGTCGCCCTGAGCACGGACACCCCCTCGCCGCTGATCGCGCTGGAGGTGCGCGACGAGGACGCGGCGATGGAGGGCATTGCCGCGGTCACCGAGTGCGTCGGGGAGCAGGACTCGACGGCGTACTCCGTGGAGGACGGCTGGATGCTCGTCGCCGAGACCGAGGAGGACCTCCGCCGGGCCGGCGAGCTGGTCGAGGACGAGGGCGCGCTGGCCGACGACGAGGACTTCCAGCGCTGGACCGGCGAGCTGGACGCCGGCCTCCTCACGATGTACGCCGCCCCCGAGGTCGGGTCGCTGCTGCTGGACAGCTGGGACGCGGTCATGGGCTTCGACCCGAGCCTGGGCGTCCCCTCCGCCCCGCCCGCCGAGGTGGTCGAGGCCGCCGAGCAGTTCGAGGGCGGCATCGCCCAGGTGCGCTTCGACGACGGCGGGCTCGAGTTGGAGCTGGCCGGGTCCATGGGCGAGTCCGCGCTGCTGGACGCCCTCGACGGCGACGCGGGGACCCTCGTCGAGGACCTGCCCGAGGACACCGCGCTGGTCTACGCATACGGCCTGGGGGAGGGCTGGACCGGCTGGCTGGCCGACCTCATCGAGTCCGACCCCACCGCCGGCCTCGAGCCCGGGGACGTCGAGCTCGCGCTCCAGGAGACCGTCGGGCTCGGCCTCGACGACCTCGAGGAGGCAGCCGGTGACGCGATCGCGCTCGCCATCGGTGGCGACGTCGACGCCGACGACCTGTTCCGCGGCGACCTGGGCTCCATCCCGTTCGCGCTGGTGATGGACGGCGAGGAGCAGGCGGTGCAGGACCTCGCCGACGCGGTGGGGCCGTTCCTCGGTCCCTTCCAGGCACCGGGCGCGGACCTGCTCGGCGTCAGCGCCGGTGACGACGTGGTGGTCGTGGGTCCCAGTGCCTCGTGGCGCGACGAGGTCGCCGACGGCGGCGACCTCGGCGACAGCGAGCGCTTCCGTGACGTCGTGCCGGAGACCGACGGCCTGGTGAGCGTCGCCTACGCCGACATCGACGTGGTGGCCGAGGTGGTCATCGGGTTCATGGAGGCGCTGGAGGACGCCTTCACCGCCGGCTTCGGCGACCTGACCGGAGTGGAGGAGCCGCAGGACGAGGGTGACGACATGGCCGAGGTGCGCGACAACCTCGACCCGTTGGCCGCCCTGGGCTCCTCGTCCTGGATCGAGGACGACGGCAGCCTGCGCGGTCTCCTGCGCATCTCCACCGACTGAGCCCTCCCGGGAACGTTCAGCGCGTCGAGCCGGCGTATCAGTACGCCGGTTCGGCATGCAGGTGCCGCGGGAGGAGTCGGTCAGCGGCCGATGCGAGCAGTCACGGCGTCGGTGATGCGCACGAGGTCGGCGGGGGAGAGACCCAGGTCCAGGCCCCGGCGGCCACCGGAGACGTAGACCCGGTCGTGGGTCAGCGCGGACTCGTCGACCACCGTCGGGTGCGCACGCTTCTGGCCCACCGGTGAGATCCCCCCGACGACGTACCCCGTCGCCCGCTCGGCCGCCGCCGGGTCGGCCATCACCGCCCTGCTCCCGCCCAGTGCCCGGGCGAGCGCCTTGAGGTCGAGCTGGCCGGTCACCGGCACCACCCCCACGACCAACCGTCCGTCTAGGCTGGCGAACAGGGTCTTGAAGACCTGCTCCGGCGCCAGGCCGAGCGCGTCGGCCGCCTCCAGGCCGTAGGACTCCGCCCGCGGGTCGTGCTCGTAGGGGTGCACCGTGAACTCCACCCCTGCGCGAGTCAGCGCGACCGTCGCCGGGGTGCCGGCGGACTGCTTGGTCTTCTTGGCCATGGGTGTCAGGTTGCCTTTCGTCTCACGGGGTCTCGACGCGCCCGTCGCGGGCCGCAGGCCCACCCGCGGGGTTTGCTCAACCTTCGCCGCCCACGGCACCGTGCTCGTGCCTCGCCCGGTGCGGCTCAGTTCGGCGACCAGCGGGTGCGCGCGACCTCGGTGGCGGGCAACGAGGGGATGACGTTCATCGCGCGCAGCTCGGCCCGCAGCAGGTCGGTCACCATCTCCAGTCGGGAGATCGGGTCGTCGCACTCCAACAGGCCCTGCCGCTCCGGCATCGGCAGCGGAGCGCTGGCCGACAGCGTCCAGGAGAGGTACGTCGGGTCCTGAGGCAGCGAGCCCTCGTGCGGGTCGGCACGGATCGCCGCCAGCGCGGCTCGGTAGGCCGTGAACGTGGCCCGGGACCGCTCCATGACGGCCTCGAGCATCGGGTCCATCACCGGCACGGCCTCGGGGCGCTCCGCGACGTGACCGAGGGGGAAGAGCCCCGAGGTGTCGAGCCGCTCCAGGGTGATGCGGTCCCGGCCGACGGCGAGGATCGAGAAGGTGCCGTCGTCGTGCTGCTCGGCCTCGGTCAGCTGCAGCCGCACCCCCACGCGGTAGAGCGACTGGGCGCCGTGCTCACCGACCTCGTAGCCCTCGCGGATGCCGACGGAGGCGAAGAGACGCTCCGCCGGGTCCTCGATGCGCAGCAGGTGGTGGACCATCGCGCGGTAGCGGTCCTCGAAGACCCGCAGCGGGACGGTGACGCCCGGGAACAGCACCGAGTTCAGCGGGAACATCGGCAGCGTCGAGGTCACGTCGTCGACCCTAGGGGATGGGTGGTGTGTCCATCGGGGCATCGCGGGTTCGGGCGCGCCACCACCCGCTCGTAGACTCAGGGTCATGATTCGCCGGATCGACCTGCGCAGCGCCGCCACGGGCCGCACGCCGGGTGAGCCGTTCGACTACCGGACGGCCCTGCCGCGTGCGGACTTCGACGTGGAAGCAGCGGTCCCGGCGACGCATGCGATCTGCGAGGAGGTCCGCACCCGCGGCCTCGAGGCGATCCTCGAGATGTCGCAGAAGTTCGACGGCGTCACCCAGAGCGACATCCGGGTGCCGGTCGAGGAGATGACCCGTGCGCTGGAGGAGCTCGACCCCGCCATCCGCGCCGGGCTCGAGGAGTCCGTCCGCCGCCTGCGCGTGGCCAGCGAGGCCGAGCTCGAGCAGGACGTCGTCACCGACCTCGGCCCGGGTGCCCGGGTCGTGCACCGCAAGGTGCCCGTGGGCCGCGTGGGGCTCTACGTCCCCGGCGGCCTGGCACCCCTGGTCTCCAGCGTGCTCATGAACGTCGTGCCCGCGCAGGTGGCCGGGGTGCCGTCGCTGGCGCTCGCGAGCCCGCCGCAGAAGGAGTTCGGCGGCCTGCCGCACCCCACGATCCTGGCTGCCTGCGCCCTGCTCGGGGTCGAGGAGGTCTACGCCGTGGGCGGTGCCCAGGCGGTCGCGATGTTCGCCTACGGCACCGGCCCCTGCGCGAAGGTCGACCTCGTCACCGGGCCGGGCAACATCTGGGTCGTCACCGCCAAGCGCCTCCTCAAGGGCCTGGTCGGCGTCGACTCCGAGGCCGGGCCCACCGAGGTCGCGATCCTCGCCGACGAGACGGCCGATGCGGCGTACGTCGCCGCCGACCTGATCTCCGAGGCCGAGCACGACCCGCTGGCCGCGGCCGTGCTGGTCACCGACTCCGCGACGCTGGCCGACGACGTGGAGGCCGAGCTGGAGAAGCAGGTCGCCACCACCGGCCACGTCGAGCGCGTGAAGGTCGCCCTGGGCGGCAACCAGTCCGGCATCGTGCTCGTCGACGACCTCGACCAGGGCGTCGAGGTGTGTGACGCCTACGCCTCGGAGCACCTGGAGATCCAGACCCGTGACGCGGCCGCCGTGGCCGCCCGCATCCGCAACGCGGGCGCCATCTTCATCGGCGACTACGCCCCGACCGCGCTCGGCGACTACTGCGCCGGGTCCAACCACGTGCTGCCCACCGGCGGCTGTGCCTGCCACTCCTCGGGGCTGTCGGTGCGCGCGTTCACCAAGTCGGTGCACGTCGTGGACTACTCCCGGGAGGGCCTCGAGGCGGTCGCCGACCACGTGGTGACGCTGGCCGAGGCCGAGGACCTGCCCGGTCACGGGCAGTCGGTCCGCATCCGCTTCCAGAAGTAGGGGACGCACGTGACCTTCCCGCCGCTCCGCGAGGAGCTGCGC
>JAYYWX010000038.1:0-22352 GCA_036341255.1 Actinomycetota bacterium
AGGGCCGCGCCGGCGTCAGTGGGCGTCGCGGTCGGGGCGGGGGTCGGGTCCGGACCCTCGTGCGGGTTGGGACCGGTGCGCTGCTCGATGCTCATCACGTTCCTCTCCGCATCGGTGTGCCGGGAAGGGCGAGGTCGCCCCCGGCGAGTGCCGGGGGCGACCTGAGTGGTGGGGCATCCGCTGGCGCCCCACCGTATGGCTCACGCGCAAGCAGCGTCGACCAGGCCGCCACCGTCCGAGTCGTACCAGAAGATCGCCGCCTCGCCATCAAGGGCGCCGCTGATGCAGAACGCGTCGTCATTGGCCGAGATGACGACGAGGTCGTTGCTGTCGGTCGTCTGGAAACCCGGCAGAGCCTCCATCGCAGCAGTGTCGGCCGGGTACGTCTGGTCGTCGACGTAGGCGGTTTCCATCAGGGTTGCGACGTTCTTCAGGTCCGACTTCACACCCGCCTCCTCAGCCTTCTCGCGCTGGTTCAGGAACACCGGAATGGCCACCGCGGCCAGGATGCCGATGATCACCACGACGACGAGGAGCTCGATGAGGGTGAAGCCCTTGTCCTGCTTGGACTGGGGGATGCGCATGGGGGTTCTCCGTTTCGACGGGGATGGGGGAGGGTGCCGCCACGCGGGGTGGCAGCGAGGAATACCAGGAAGGGCGTCGGGCCCCGGAGCAACCCGCTTGAGCGCGGACTAGACCAGCGCGTGTCGCGCTCAAGTGCGCAGGTCAGCGCCCCGAGACCTCCCCCGTGAGCCGTGCCCGCACGCCCGTCGACGCGGGCTACACGATGATCGAGATGATCGTGACCATCGCGCTGGCCGGCACCCTGATGGCGATCGCGGTCAGCGGCTGGCAGGGCTGGGCCCGCGCCTCGGAGCAGGACGGCTTCCTCACCGAGCTGCGCGCGGAGATGCGTCAGGCCCAGCAGCGCGCGGTCACCACCGGCAGCTCGATCTGCGTGCGCTTCGACGCCACCGCGGAGACCTACACGGTGCTCCAGGGCAGGTGCGACGCGACGACCACCGTCATCCAGAACGCCCGCACCGCACCGGCCGGCGTCGACCTCGACGGGCCCGTCTTCCAGCACGGCACCGACCACACCGAGCCCGGCGTCACCTTCACCTCGCGCGGGACCGCCACGCCCGGCCAGGTCTACGTCCAGCGCGACGGGGGCCCGCGCACGAAGCTCAAGGTCGAGGGGCTCACCGGCCGTGTCTCCGTCAGCTGAGCCGCACGGTCCCGACGACGAGGGCTTCTCGCTCGTCGAGGTCGTCGTCGCGATCGGGATCGTCGTCACCCTGATGGTCGCGGTCCTGCCCCAGCTCATCAGCGGCATCAGGGCCAACGACGTCGCCCGCATCGGCAGCCAGGGCAAGACGCTGGCGGCCTCGGAGCTCGAGCGGCTGCGCAACCTGCCGTTCCAGGTGCAGCCCAACGCCGGGCAGTACGTCGACCTGTTCGACCGCTACTTCCAGGACCTCACCCAGCCCACCCAGGCGCCGACGTGCCAGGACGGTGACCGATGGGTGCCGCCGGCCAAGGAGAGCACCGGCTACGTGACCGGCAGCGCCCGCTGCAGCTACGAGCCGGCCACCGGGCCGTTCTACCGGGTGGTGCGCCGGGTGGGCGGGTACGCCGCCAAGGGCATCGCCCCGGACCCGGACCTCGACGGGTTCGTGGTCGTCGTGAACACCCAGTTCCTCGACGCCCAGACCCCGCCGCAGCCGACGAGCCCGGTGACCGGCTACGACACCAAGACCGTCGGCAAGGACCAGCCGGCCAGCGGCCAGGTCGGGCTCACGGTCACGGTGCTGGCCGATCGACTCAGCACGACGCGGCCGGTGACGACGTACACCCAGGTCTCGCGCAGCTACCAGACCACCACCCGCGTCCGCGCCACCTCGGGCTCGGTGGCGATGGAGGCCAGCACGATGCTGCCCGGGCCCAGTGAGACCGAGGGCAACGCTCTCGCAGTCTCCAGCTGGCTGGTGCACCTCGACGCCTCCCTCGTCGCCGGCAGCAGGGTCGAGGTCTCCGCGGCCGGCGTCACCTCCAGCGCCGCGACCGGGGAGAACGGCGGGGCCACCCGCACCGCGCTCACCGCACCCCCGGACACCGCCCCCACCTGGAGCAGCAACAGCGGCGGGCAGCTCACCGCCGCCGGCTGCGACCTGGTCTGCTGGGGCGGAGGGGACCGCACCGCCACCTGGACGCCCACGACGACCGACGGGTTGCCCGGCATCGGCAGCCCCACCACCCCGCTCGAGGTCGCGCTCAAGACCCCCAGCACCGGCGAGGGCTACGCACTGCGGATGGGCGCCGGGACGGGCGCTCTCTTCCGCCCCGGCCTGGGGATCTCCAACCCCCTCCTGCGGCTGCGCAGCGCCGACTTCGGGTTCGGCATCGGCTCGGGCTGCACCGTGAGCGACAGCGGCAACGGCCTGCGCATCGCCGGCGGCGGCTGGGCACGTACGACGGCGACGGGCGCCCAGGCGTGCTCGACCGCCCGCACGGCCGAGATCGCCGTCCTCCCGCGCGGCTCTGCCGGCGACCCGCTGGTCAAGGTGAAGCTCGCCGGCGCCGCCGCCCGCTGCGAGGTCGACGGCACCACGCTGACCGCGACGGCATCCTTCGACCTGCGCCTGCAGTACTGGAACGGCTCGGGCTACAGCAACGTCGGCACCGGCACCTTCACCGCGGCCGGCGACACCGCGCTGCCCGACCCGAGCACGCTGTCGGTGGGCGGCACCCCGCTCTCGACGTGGATCGAGTCGTGGTCCGTCGCGCGCGCGAGCAGCGGGATCACCAAGGTCGCCAGTGGCCGCAGCACCCGGGTGAGCGTCCCGGCCGTCCTCAACCTCGTCACCGTGCCCCTGCGCCACCGGGTCGCCGCCGACGGCACCCCGGTGCTGGACGGCAGCGGCGACAAGGTCGTCGACCCGCTCTCGACGCTCTCCCTGACGGTCGGCTCGGTCGGCTGCACCGCGGAGGACCGCCGATGACCGTGCACGCGGCCGAGCACACCGCGGCGACCGGCGGAGCCGACGACGACGCACCCGACGCCGGCTTCACGATGATGGAGATGCTGGTCGCGATGGCGCTGTTCGCGGCGCTGGGCAGCGTGCTGATCGGCTTCGCGATGGGCAGCAGCCGGGTCGCCGACGACGTGCGGGAGTCCGGCAACGTGGTCGGCGAGGCGCGGCTGGCGGTGGAGCGGATGTCGCGCGAGCTGCGCCAGGCGGCCGAGCTGTCCGGCGCCCAGGTGACCGACGGCAAGGTCGTCTCCCTGACCGTCGGGGTCGACTTCGACGGCGACGGCAGCATCGAGGACGACCCCGCGGACCCCGAGCGGCTGACCTACACCTGGAAGCCGAGCACCAAGGAGCTCACGCTCTCCGGCGGTGGGTCGACCGTGCAGGTGCTCGCCGGCGGTGTGGTGGCCGCCGACATCCGGCTGCGGTCCAGCGCCTGGATCCACGACGGAGCCGACGGCACGACACCCGACGGCACGACCACCTGGCAGGAGCTGGACCAGTCCTCCATCGGCAACAAGAACGGCGCGCCCGACGGCGCCGAGCTGGCGCTGATCGACCTGGTGTCGGTCGAGCTGCTGGTCAAGGACGGCGGAGCCCAACGGCGCTTCACCGTGCAGGCCGACATGCGCAACCGAGGAGTCACCGCATGACCCGCCACCCCGCCACCGACCGCGAGCCGCGCGACCGGGGCGCCGCGCTCATCCTCACGCTCTTCGCCACCACCCTGGTGATGATCGTCGGCACCACGATCCTCACCGTCACGGTCAACAACCTGCGGACCACGCGGCTCTCGCAGGACTCCGCGTCGGCGCTCGACGCCGCCGACGCGGGCCTGGCCCAGGCCTCGGCCCACCTGCGCACGTACGGCGTCGGGGCGATCGCCTGCTCACCGGACTGCGCCAGCGGCTACGGGTCGAAGACCAACCCGACCAGCGTGAGCATCCCGGGCGGCGCGTCGTACGAGGTGTGGGTGGAGGCCCGAGCGCCGCTGCCCGCGAACAACCCCGGCCGCTACGTCATCCACTCCACCGGGACCGCGGGCGAGGGCCGCCGCACCATCGAGGCCGAGGTCGCGATCGGCACCCGACCGCTGGGGCTCCCCCTCGCGCTGTTCGCCAAGAGCTTCCACGGCGGCGGCAACGGTGCGGTCTTCCAGGAGTCGATCATCACCACCGGGTGCGTCTGGTCGCGCAGCCACATCAACATCTCCGGCACCGACGTCGCCTACAAGATCCCCGCGGCCGTGCACTCCGCGCAGCACATTTCCACGTCCAACGCGGCCAACCGCAACTGCGGTCCGAGCAATGGCTCGATCCACCCGCCGGCCTGCTCGACCGACACCGACCACCGCTTCGACCAGGACGCGGCCGGCGGGCCGCTGGAGTCGACGAGCTGCTCGGGGGCAGTGACGTCGTACCCGGACTTCTATCAGGCCCGCGACCTCGACGGCGACGGCTCTGTGGACGTGAACGGGTCGTGGATCCGCGACGAGAAGGCCCTGCGGACGCTGTTCAGCATCCCGGAGAAGCCGTTCACCGACACCCAGCTCGACACCCTGCGGGCGGTCGCCAAGACGACCGGCACCTACTTCACGACCGCGTCCTACACCTCGGGCCAGATCCCGGACTGGTCCGTGTCCGCGCCGCACCTGGTGGTCTTCTTCGACCTCGAGGGGCAGCCGGCCAACTCACGGCTCGTGGATCTCAAGGACCTCGACGGCTGGGCCCGCCCCACAGGGCAGGGCGCCTGCCCCGTGCAGTCGCTGGTCATCGTGATCGTCGGCGGGGACGCGCGGCTCAACGGCAACCACGACATGGTGGCCAACCTCGTGCTGACCTCGGGTGCGCCGTACGGCTACGTCTTCAAGGCCAACGGCAACGCCGACATGATCGGCACGATCTACGCCGACCAGATCGACCTCACCGGCACCGTCGACATCTCGCTGGACGACTGCTTCGTGCAGAACCTCTCCCCCAGCCTGGTCGACACCACGCTGACGCTGACGAACTACCGCGAGATCGACCGCTGACGGTTGCCGCGTCTGACCCAGTGGCTTTCGCGGCGGCCGAGGCCGGCTCGGTGCGGATCGTCACATGCGTCCCAGGGGTCACGGAATCGGGATACTCCGCATTCCATTTCCTGCTTACTGCGCAGTAGGCAGGAAAAGGGATGCGTCGTAACCCGGCTGTCTCGCCCCTGGAGCCGCCGACCGAACCGCCCGCCGGTCGACTACTGGATCAGGTCGAACACCGAGAACATCGGCATGTAGAGCGCCATGATCATCGACCCCACGACCACCCCGAGGAAGGCGATCATCAGCGGCTCGATGAGCGAGGTGAGCGCCTCCGTGGTCGCCTGCACCTCCTCGTCGTAGAACTGCGAGATCCGGCGCAGCATCTGGTCCACGGCACCGGCCTCCTCGCCCGAGGCGATCATCTGCACCGTCATCGACGGGAAGACGTCGTGGCGCGCGAGCGGGCCGGCGATGGTCTCCCCCTGCGACACCGAGTTGCGTACGTCGTTGACGGCTCGTGCGATCACGACCGAGCCCGAGGTGTCGGCCACGATGTCGAGCGAGGCGAGCACCGGGACCCCGGCGGACAGCAGGGTGGAGAGGTTCCGCGTGAAGCGGGCCAGCGCGATCTTGGTCGTGAGCTGGCCGAAGATGGGGACCTTCATCTTCAGCGGGTCGATGACCTCGCGGACGTTGTCGTCCCGACTGTGCCGGCGCCACCAGAACGCACCGGCCCCGCCGAGCACCGCGAGCGTCGGCAGGACGTACTTCATCGACTCCGAGAGCGCGACCAGCACCTTCGTCGGGGCCGGCAGGTCGCCACCGAGGTCGGTGAACATCTTCTCGAAGATCGGCACGATGAAGATCAGCATGCCGATGCACATCAGGATCGCCATGCAGAAGACCACGACCGGGTAGGTCATCGCCGACTTCACCTGCGAGCGCAGCTTCACGTCGGCCTCGAAGGTCTCCGCGACCTGGCGCAGCGCCCCGTCGAGGAAGCCGCCGCTCTCACCGGCGCGCGTCATCGAGATCATGAACGGCGGGAAGACCAGCTTCTCCGCCGCCAGGGCAGCCGAGAGGCTGTGGCCGGCCTCGACGTCCTGGCGGACCTTGACCAGCACGCGGCGCAGCTCGGGGTTCTCGACCTGCTCGCCGAGGATCGTCAGCGCGCGGAGCAGCGAGAGGCCCGCGTCGACCATCGTCGCGAGCTGCCGCGCGGCGATCGCGAGGTCCTTGGTGGTGACCTTCCTGCGGCCGAAGGTGATCTCCTTCTGCAGGCCGGTGCCGGTGCGGCGTACCTCGAGGGGGACGTAGCCCATCCCGAGCAGCTTCTCGGCGACCGCGTTCTCCGAGCCGGCGCGGACCTTGCCCTCGCGGAAGCGGCCGGTGGTGTCGCGGACCTTGTAGGCGTAGGTGTTGGTGGCCATCGTGCGTGCGACCCCTAGGACCAGGAGGAGGTGGGAGCGGCGACCGCGGGCGCGGCGCCGTTGCTTCCGGCGGTGCCGTTGCCCGAGACCATCGTCCCGGCGGCCAACGTGCCCTTCGACCCGACGAGGGAGAGGAAGTCCTCGCGGTCCGAGCAGTGCTCGAGCCCGGCCTCGCGGGAGACCCGGCCGGCCCGCACGTGCGAGGCGAGGTGGGCGTTGAGCGTCTGCATGCCGTGGCGGGCCCCGGCCTGAAGCGCACCGGGGATCTGCTGCAGCTTGTCGTCGCGGATCATCGCGCGCACCCCCGGCGTGCAGACCATGATCTCGGCCGCGACCGCCCGCGAGGTGCCGTCGGCGGTGGGCACGAGCGTCTGGCAGACGACGGCCTGCAGGGTGGCCGCGAGCTGGGTACGGACCTGCTGCTGCTGGCCGGAGGGGAACACGTCGACCACGCGGCTCACCGTGTCCTGGGCGGACTGGGTGTGCAGCGTGGCGAGCACCAGGTGGCCGGTCTCGGCGGCCGTCAGCGCGACCGAGATCGTCTCCAGGTCGCGGAGCTCGCCGACCAGGATGACGTCGGGGTCCTGGCGCAGCACGTGCTTCAGCGCGCTGCGGAAGTCCCTGGTGTCGGCCCCGACCTCACGCTGGTTGACCAGGCACCCCTGGTGCTGGTGCAGGAACTCGATCGGGTCCTCGATGGTCATGATGTGCCCGCGGCGGGTGCGGTTGATCTGGTCCAGCATCGCGGCCAGGGTCGTGGACTTGCCCGACCCGGTCGGCCCGGTGACCAGCACCAGCCCGCGCTTGAGGTGCCCGAAGGTCTCCACGACCGGCGGCATCCCGAGGTCCTCCAGCGGCGTGATCCGCCACGGGATCAGCCGCATCACCGCGCCGACCGCCTCGCGCTGCCAGAACACGTTGACGCGGAACCGCGCCAGGCCCGGCACGGCGTAGGCGAAGTCGAGCTCGCGGGTCTCCTCCAGTACCTGGCGCTGACGCTCGGTCATGACGGCGTACAACGCCTCGCGCAGGTCCTCGGCGGTGAGGACGGCGGTGCCCGGCACCGGCGTCATCTCCCCGCGCACGCGGACCGTCGGCGGGGCGCCCACGGTCAGGTGCAGGTCGGACCCGCCGCCCTCGGCGACGTGTCGCAGCAGCCCGTCGAGGTCGACCAGCGGCGCCGGGGCCTCGGGGGCCCACTCCTCACCCCACGACACGGAGCACCTCCTCGATCGAGGTCCGGCCGTGACGGACCTTGAGCCAGCCGTCCTCGCGCAGCGAGCTCATCCCGCCCTCGCGTGCGGCGCGGGTGATCTCGTCGGCGCTGGAGCGCCGCACGGTGAGCTTCTCCAGCTGCTCGTCGATCGGCATCACCTCGTGCAGCGCCATCCGGCCGCGGTAGCCGGTGCCACCGCAGGTCGAGCAGCCCTTCGGCCGGTGCAGGACCAGCTGGTCGGCCTCGCCCGGCTCGGCCGGGAAGCCGACCAGCGCCAGCTCCTCCGCGCCCGGCACGTAGGCCTCCTTGCAGCGCTCGCACAGCGAGCGGCACAGCCGCTGGGCGACCACGCAGTCCAGCGCCGAGCCCACCAGGAACGGCTCGATGCCCATCTCGACCAGGCGGGTGACCGCCGACGGCGCGTCGTTGGTGTGCAGCGTGGAGAGCACCAGGTGGCCGGTGAGGGCGGCCTCGACGGCGATGTTGGCCGTCTCGTGGTCGCGGATCTCACCGATCAGCACGATGTCGGGGTCCGAGCGCAGGATCGAGCGCAGCGCGCTGGCGAAGGTCAGGCCGGCCTTGGGGTTGGTCTGCACCTGGTTGATGCCGGGCAGGCGGTACTCCACCGGGTCCTCGACCGTGATCACGTTGACGTGCTGCTGGTTGAGGATGTTGAGCGTGGCGTAGAGCGTCGTCGACTTGCCCGACCCGGTCGGGCCGGTCACCAGGATCATCCCGTAGGGCTTGGTGTACGACGCCTCGAACCTCGTGAAGTTCCCCGGACTGAACCCGAGGTCGGCCAGACCGAGCCGGGTGTTGGAGTTGTCCAGGACACGCGCGACGACCTTCTCCCCCCACACCGTCGGCAGCGTCGCCACGCGCAGGTCGATCGTCTGGCCCAAGTGGCTCACCGAGAGCCGCCCGTCCTGGGGGATCCGCCGCTCGGCGATGTCCATGTCGGCCATGATCTTCAGCCGGCTCACGACCCCGCCGAGGATGCTGCGCGGGGCGCGGTGGGCGTCGCGGAGCACCCCGTCGATGCGGTAGCGGACCCGCAGGTCCTTCTCGGTCGGCTCGAGATGGATGTCGGAGGCCTTGTCGGCGATCGCCTGGGTGATGAGCAGGTTGACGAACCGCACCACCGGGGCGTCCTCGGCGACCTCGGTGAAGGTGTCGAGGTCGTCGTCGGTGTCCTCGACGTCGTGGGAGAGGTCGATGCTGAGGTCGGCGAGCTCGCCCTCGGCGCGATAGGTCTGGTTGAGCCGCTGCTGGATCTCCGAGGACCGCGCCAACGCGAAGCGCACCCGCTGGCCGGTCAGCCGCGCGACGTCGTCCTTGAGGGACAGGTCGAGCACCAGGCGCACCGGCGCGGCCACGACCAGCTCGCCGTCGCGCCAGCCCACCGGGATGATCCCCGCCCGGCGGGCGAAGTCGCCCGGCAGCAGGGCGGTGGCCGCAGCGTCCAGGGGCAGGTCGGTCAGCTCGAGGAAGTCCACCCCGCTGGCCTCGGCACCCCACCGGAGCAGCTCGGCCCGGTCGAGGGCACCCGTGCGCACCAGCGCGGGCAGCACCTCGCCCCCCGGGCCGGCCAGCGCGCGGGCCTCCTCGACCTGGGCGGGCGTCACCTTGCCCTGGGCGAGCAGCTCCTCGACGGCCGGGCCGCGTCGGCCCTCGGGTCGGCCGTCCGATCGGGTCAGCGAGGCGGTGTCCACGGGAGAGGTCTCGGCAGCGGCGTACGCGACCTTGAGGGCCGTGCGCCAGTGACCTCTTGGCCGTGCGCCAGTGACCTCTCGGCCGTGCGCCGCTGACCTCTCGGCCGTGCGTGGGTGACGGCTCGGCGGGAGCAGTCAGCCGAGGACGGAGAGGGCGAGGGTGGGGTCGGCCTTGTAGCGGCGGATCAGCTCGACACCGGCGGCGTCGATGCGGGCGAAGAGGGCGGTGCGGTAGCCGGTGAGCTGCTGCTCGGCGTGCTCGAGGGCGGAGAGCTGGCGGGTGGCGTCGGCGGCCGAGCGGGGGGCGACCCACACCTCGGTGAGGTCGGGCACGTCGGGGAGCGGCTCGGCGGCGCGGACGCGCATCAGCGCCGTACGCGCCGCACCGGTGCCGGTGTCACCCAGCACCCGGACCAGCTCCTCGACCGAGATCGAGCCGTCGGTGGAGCGGCCGGCGGTGAGCAGGTCCATCCGGGCGTGGACGACGCGACGCCAGTAGGACACGCGGTCCTCCTCGTCGCGCAGCCGCTGGCGGTAGTGCCGCAGCTCGTCGAGACCGAGGCTCTCCAGCGCGGGGGCGTCGTCGCTCATCGCGCCCCATCATCGACCACGGCGGCGGCGGGGGTCCATCCGGTCCGCCGCAGCATCACCCCGAAGTCGTGCGGGTTCGAGGCCGCCATCGTCGCGGTGCGCACGTCGACGGTCCCGTCCTGCACGAGCGTGAGCAGGTGCTGGTCGAAGGTCTGCATGCCCGACCAGCTGCCCTCGGCCAGCACCTCGGGCAGGTCGTGGGTCTTCTCCGGGTCGGCGACGGCCTCGGCGAAGCGGGCGTCGCGTACGCCGACCTCGACCACGCACACCCGGCCGGACCCGTCCGCGCGGGGCACGAGCCGCTGGCAGACCACGCCCTCCAGGCTGGCCCCCAGGGCCGCGCGCACCCGCGGCTGCTCGTGGCTGGGGAAGAACTCCACCAGCCGCAGCACCGTCTCCCGGGCGTCGGTGGTGTGCATCGAGCTGAGCACCGCGTGCCCGGTCTCCGCGGCCGACAGCGCCGCCCGCACCGTCTCGGCGTCGCGCAGCTCGCCGATGAGGATGACGTCGGGGTCCTGGCGCATCGCCGCCCGCAGGGCGCGGGACCAGTCGCGGGTGTCGGAGCCGAGCTCACGCTGGGTGACCGTGGCGGTCTTGTCGCGGTGGACCACCTCGATCGGGTCCTCGAGCGTGAGCACGTGCACCGGCCGGGTCCGGTTGACCAGGTCGACCATGGCCGAGAGCGTCGTGGACTTGCCGGACCCGGTCGGGCCGGTGACCAGCACCAGCCCGCGGGGGCGCAGCGCCAGCCGGCCCACGGACTCGGGCATGCCGAGCGTGTCCAGCGGGATCGGGTCCTCCCCGATCCGGCGGAGCACCGCGCCGACCGCGCCGCGGGAGAGGAACGCGTTGACGCGGAACCGGCCGATCCCCTCCGCGGCGATCGCGAAGTCGGCCTCGAGGTCGCGCGCGAAGGCGTCCAGCACGTCGGGGCTCATCGCGCTCTCGAGCATCCGGGCGAGGTCGTCGGCTGCGGGAGCGGGCACCGGCAGCGGCTCGAGGGCCCCCGAGCGGCGTACCTTCGGCACCGCCCCGGCCCGCAGGTGCAGGTCGGAGGCCTCCAGCACGACGACCTGCTGGAGCAGGTCACGCAGCGCGCTCTCCATCGACTCCTCCTCCGGGGCTCGCCCGGGCTCGGGTGGTGCCCGGACACCGGAGGTCTCGGCAGAGCCCGGGCCGACCTTGAGGCACCTCGGCGTACCGGCGGTACGACGGTGGTCCGCACCGATCCGCGATCGGCCTCAAGTCGCGGCGACCCTGGTCCGAGACCTCCCCTGCAACGGCCGGACACCCAGCCCGGCGGACCACCACCCACAGCAGGGAGCACCATGGCCAGCACCGTCGTCGGGCTCGACATCGGACGCACCGCGGTGCGCGCCGTCGAGCTGCGCGGCAAGAACCCGACCCTGCGCCGCCACGGCTCGATCGAGCTGGGCCGGGGCGCGGTGGAGACCGGGGTGGTCGCCGACCCGCACCAGGTGACCGCCGCCTGCAAGGAGCTGTGGCGGGCCGGGAAGTTCTCCACCCGCGAGGTGCGGCTGGGCATCTCCAGCGGCTCGGTGCTGGTGCGCCAGATCGAGCTGGACTGGATGCCGCCGGCCGATCTCAAGCGAGCGCTGCGCTACCAGGTGGCCGAGCTGCTGCCGGTCGCGGTCGACGACGCCAACCTCGACCACGTCCTCCTCGGCGAGGTCACCCGCCGCGACGAGTCCGGGCAGGAGCGCCGGATGGTGCGCATCCTGCTCGTGGCCACCGCCCGCGGCGCCGTGGACGAGATGGTGCGGGCGGTGCGCGCCGCGGGGCTGCGCGCCCGCACCGCAGACCTGGCGCCCCTGGCGCTGGTGCGGGCCGCCGCGGCCGCAGACCGCCGGGAGGCACTGTCCCGCGCCGCGGAGCAGGGGCGTCCCGGCGAGCTCGCGCCGCCGCGCACCGAGGCCGTCATCGACGTCGGCTCCGACAAGGTCGCCGTCGCGGTCCACACCGGCGGGGTCCCGCACTTCGTCCGGGTGGCGGCCGGCCTCGGAGGCGACGGCCTGACCCACACCCTGGTCGCGGCGACCGGCATGGAGTGGGACGAGGCGGAGCGCATCAAGCGCGAGGCCGCCATCGAGCACGAGCCGACGCTGCGGCACGCGACCAGCCGGCTGGTCGGCGAGATCCGCGCGACGCTCGACTTCTACTCCGACTCCGACCCCGAGCACTCCGTCGCCTCGGTCGCGGTCACCGGCGCGGGCGCCGCCCATCCCTCCTTCCTCGACACCTGCGCACGCACGCTCGGGCTGCCGGTGCGGCCGCTCACCCTGTCCTCGGTCGTCGACGGGGTGACCCCGGCCCGGCGGGCCACGAGCGAGCCGACCGAGGCCCCGTCGGACGCCTACGTCGTGCCCGCCGCGCTGTGCCTGGGGGCGATCGCGTGATCACCCTCAAGGACCGCTCCCCCACCGAGACGCAGGTCGAGGTCAACAGCAGCGTCAACCTGCTCTCGCCGTGGGTGCACGAGGAGCTGCGGGTACGCCGCTGGCGGCAACGGTTCGCCCTCGGGCTGCTCGCGTTGGTCGTCGCGATCGCCGGCGGCTGGGCCTACGAGCGGATCGTGCTGGCCCAGGTCGAGGCCGACCTGCGGGGCGAGGAGGCCACGGCCGAGAGCCTCCAGGGCCGCATCGCCGACCTCGCGCCGGTGCAGACCTACGTCGACGGCGTGGACCGTCGCTCCCGCGCCGTCCAGCAGCAGATGGCCACCGACGTGGCGTTCTCCGAGGTGCTCGAGGCGATGGCCGAGGCGACCCCCGTCGGCGCTCGGATCGAGTCGTTGTCGGTGGACCTGCCGACCGGTGTGGGCGTCACGATCGCCCCCGACGGCACGATCACCGACGTCACCCGCGGGCTCGCTGCGGCCGGCTGCCCGGGCCCCGACCCGTTCGCGGTGCTGGAGGTGATCGGCTGCGTGACCCTGTCCGGCACGGCGGCCGACCGCGGCACCGTGGGCCGGCTGGTGATCGCGCTGGCCGCGGCCAAGGAGTTCTCCGAGCCGTTCATCACCACGACCACCACCGACGAGGGCGCCTCGGTGACCTTCAGCGGCTCGGTCGCCCTGACCCCGAAGGTCTTCAGCGGCCGCTACGACGACCGGGCCGCGCTGACCGGGCTGAGTGACGAGGCGGCCGAGGGCGCCACCGGGGAGGGGTCGGAGTGAACCTGCGATCCGCCTCCGCCACCGCCCTCATCGGCTCCCTGGTCCTGCTGCTCACCGCGGCCCTGGGCTGGGTGCTGCTGCTCGGGCCCACGCTGGCCCGCGTCGGGGAGCAGCGCGAGGCCGCGGAGGCCGCCGCCGACCGCTCCGCGCTGCTGGCCCTGCAGCTGGGCCGCCTGCAGGCCAAGGCCGAGGACCTGGGCGACACCGAGCGCGCCGAGCGGCGCTTGGCCGAGCTGTTCCCGCCGACCGCCGACCAGCCCGGGTTCTTCGAGCAGATCGGGGAGATCGCCCGCGAGGCCGGGTACGCCCCCGGGGACATCACCACCCTCAGCCCCTCGGCACCCGCGCCGCTGGCCGCGCCCGCGCCGCCGCCGGCCCCCACGGACGACGGGTCCGGCACCGGGGCGGCACCCGCCGGCGTACCGTCCGACCTCGCGGTGCAGACCGTCGTCATGACCCTGGAGGGCGGCTACGACGAGGCCCGCCGGATGCTGCGTGGTCTGGAGCGGTTGGACCGTGCGTTCCTGGTGCGGTCCGTCGCCCTCTCGGCCTCGGGTGACTCCTCTAGCCTGACCATGTCGATCTCAGGTGCGACCTACCTCGCACCCCCGGTCCCTGCGCCGGCGACGGACGAGACGAGTCAGGCGGGATGACATGGACGCAGTGGCCGACCACAGGGTGGCGGCCCTCGCCGTCGCCCTGGTCGCGCTGCTGGGCGTCTGCTTCCTGCTCGTCGCCCGGGCGCGGGGGTGGGACCAGGTGGTGATCACGTTCCGCGACCCGGTCCGCGGCCGGCGCTGGGTGCCGCGGCTGATGCGGCTGCTGCCCGGTGGCCCCGGCCAGCAGGACCCGCTGACCGGCCTGGCCACCCGCGAGGTGCTCTCCGCCGAGGGTCCGCGGCTGATCGCCGAGGCCGAGCAGGCCGGTGGGCACTCCGGCCTGCTGCTGCTCGACCTCGACGGGTTCAAGGCCGTCAACGACACCCTCGGCCACCACGCCGGCGACCGGGTCCTGGTGGAGATCGGGCGCCGCGCCCGGTCCGCCATCGGCGTCGAGGACCTGGCGGTGCGGCTGGGCGGCGACGAGTTCGCCCTGCTCATCGCCGCCCCTGACGCGCGCGCCCTCGAGCAGCGCACCGAGGACCTGCTCACCGAGCTCTCCGAGCCGATCCGGCTCGACGAGGTCAGCTGGAGCATCACCCCCTCCATCGGCCTGGCCGTGCACCCCGAGGACGGGCGCACCGTCGCCGAGCTGGTGCAGGCCGCCGACTCCGCGATGTACGACGCCAAGTCCTCCCCCCAGCGCTGGCGCCGCCCCGGCGGCGACCGGGCGGCCTCCGACGGGACCGGGCCCGAGGAGCTGGCCGAGGCGCTGCGTCGCGAGCAGCTGGTGGTGCACTACCAGCCGCAGGTCGACGGGTGGACCGGCGCCGTGACCGGGTTCGAGGCGCTGGTGCGCTGGCAGCACCCCGAGCGCGGGCTGCTGCTGCCCGACCTGTTCCTGCCGCGCGCCGAGCGCAGCGCGGTCATCGCCGACCTGACCCGGTGGGTGCTCGGACGCGCCCTCGCCGACCTGCCCACGCTGCAGGTCTCCGCCCCCGGCGCGACCGTCGCGGTCAACGTCTCGGCCCGCTCGATGATGGGCACCCGCCTCCTCGGGGACCTCGGACGGCTGCTGGAGGAGTCCCGCGTCCACGCCCACGACCTGGTCCTGGAGATCACCGAGCCCGCGCCGCGCGCCACCGCCGAGGTCACCGGGCTGCTGGAGGGCCTGCGGGCACTGGGCTGCGGGGTGAGCGTGCACGGGTTCGGCTCCGCGCAGACCTCGCTGACCGCGCTGTGGCAGCTGCCCGCGGTCCGGGAGATCAAGATCGACCCGCACCTGGTGCGGGCCGTCGCCGACGACCCCGACGCCGAGCGGCTGTGCCGGGCGATGATCAGTGCCGCCCGCGGCCTGGACGTGCGCGTGGTCGCCGAGGGCGTCGAGACCACCGAGACCGTGCACCGGCTGCGCGGACTGGGGTGCGGCGCCTTCCAGGGCTACCTCCTCGGCGAGCCCGTCGCGCTGCACGAGGTGGCCGGCTGGGCGGAGCAGTGGCACCGCGAGGGATCGCGGCTGCTGGGGCGCTGAACCCTCGAGCCGACCCTCAAGACCTCCTGCGGGCGCGCCGATACCCCGGGCGTGACCCTGCCCCTCACCCCCGAGCTCGCCCCCTGGGTGGTGCCCAGCAGCCTCGGCGTGCTCGCGCTGCTGCTCTCGACCTACCTCGTGTTCTCCGTCCGCCGCCGTCGGCTCGCGGAGGTCGCCGACCTCGAGGACGTCGACGACCTGCCGGCGCAGGCCGACGACCGCGACGTGCGGGTGCTCAAGCGCCAGGTGGACGTGCTCACCCGCACCCTGGCGGAGTGGGACAGCGAGCAGCGGCTCTCGGCGCCGGGCGCGCCCCGGCACGCCGGCCTCCTCGACGGCGATCCCTCGGTGCGGCTCGACCCCTCCGCCCCCTCGGACCGTCCCGTTCCGGGCGACCCGCCCACCGGGCCGGTGGAGCAGGCCGCCCCGACCGGCTGGCCCGCGTCCCCGACGGGCCTGTCCACCGCATACGCCGCCCTGTCCCGCGAGCTCGCGGCCGCGGGCGACCCCGCGGGAGCGGTGCTGGCCCAGTGGGCCGCCGACCTGCAGGTGCTCCGACCGGCCCTGGGGGCCCATGGCGCGGACCTGGCGCGAGCCGTCTCCGGCGTACGGCACGACGAGCCGGTGGCCGCCCTGCGCGCCTGCCGGGAGGCCGCGCTCGGCTTGGTCCGCACCGCGGGTTCCGTGCGGGCGCTACTGGCACCGCTGGACCACCTGGCCGAGCTGGGCGACCTCCGTGGCGACACCGTCGACTCGCCGCACCCCACGTCGCTGCCCGGCTCGCTGCTGGACCTGCTGCCCGCCGACCAGCGTGAGCGACTGGTCGCCGCCGGACTGGCCGGGTGACGGCGCGGTGACCACGGTGCTGCCCTGGCCGCTGGTGGTGGGGCTGGTGGCCCCGCTCGGCCTGGCGATCGGCTCGTTCCTCAACGTCGTGGTGCACCGGGTGCCGCTGGGGCTCTCGGTGGTGCACCCGCCATCGGCGTGCCCGCAGTGCCGGCAGCCGGTACGGGGGCGCGACAACGTGCCGGTGCTGTCGTGGCTGCTGCTGCGCGGCCGCTGCCGTGACTGCCGCACCCCGATCCCGGTGCGCTACCCGCTGGTCGAGGCCGGGACCGCCGCGCTGCTGGTCGCGGTGGCCCTGCATCTGCAGGACGTCGCGCTGGCCCTGGCCGTGCTGCCGGTGGCCGCCGCGGGCGTGGCGCTGGCGCTGATCGACCTCGAGCACCAGCGGCTGCCGTTCGCGATCTCCGGGGTCGCGCTCGTCCTCGCCCTGCCCGGTGTCGTGGCCGACCAGGTCGGCTCGTCCCCCGCCGCCCCGCTGTGGCAGCTGCTGGCGGGACTGGCGGCGTGGGCGGGGGTGTACGCCGGCACCTGGCTGCTCACCGGCGGTCGCGGCATGGGGCTCGGGGACGTCGTGCTGGCTCCCACGCTCGGGCTCGCGCTCGGCGCGCTGGGGCTGGGCCCGGCCCTGGTCGGGCTGATGGCCGGCTTCGTGCTCGGTGCGGTGGTCGGCGTGGTGCTGCTGACGACCGGTCGGCTGCGTCGCGGGGAACGGCTCCCGCACGGGCCGTTCATGCTGCTCGGCGCGGCGGTCGGGGTCTTCGCGGGCGAGCCGATCGCGTCGGCGTACCTGTCCCTCACGGGCCTCGCTTGAACCGTCCCGCTGGGTGACCCGACTCCGGTCCGGAGTGGTCGGAAACTGACAGACCGACAAGGCAAAATCTTTCCCGTGCGTCACATCCGTCACGCCTGAAACATCCCTCACCCCGGTCTAGACGAGTGCTGACGAGGTGCCGGGAGTCCATCACTGTGTCCCTCGCCGGTCGTTCGGGAGACCGTCATGCCACACGTCGATGCATGGGGGCACCAGATGGAGGCGAACCGCGCGCACCGTGCCGCGCCCGCGCAGCCTGCCCTGCCCGCCCCGGCCTCCCCCGTCGCTCCGGTCGCCCCGGTCGTGCCGCTGCCCCGCCCGCACGACGGCGCCGTCACCGTGCCCGGGCACGGCCGCACCCTGCTGCGTCAGGTACGCCGCGTGCAGGAGGAGGCCGTCCGGCACAACCGCACCTCGGTGCTGGTGGCGATGTCGGTGGGCAACGCGACCGAGATCGCCGACGTCCTCGGCGCCGAGGTCCTCGGCACGGTCACCTCCGTGCTCGCGCAGCGGATGCTCGGGCTCGCGCACGAGGTGCACCTGCTCGCGGTCTCACCGCTGGGCGGCGCGCTCGCAGCCATCGTCTGTGACCGCACCGACCGGGCGAAGCTCGGCGACGCCGTGCAGGAGGTCTGCGCGGGCTTCGTCACCACCACGCACGCGCGCGTCTGGCCCGTGGTCACCGTCGGGCTGCGCGGCCTGGACGGACAGGTCCCCGAGCGCGCGCTGGAGGAGGCCCGGCGGACGGTGTTCGACACCGACCGCCGCTCGCCGGGCGGGGTGCGGTGGTTCGACCCCGAGGCCGCCGAGCACCCGGCGGTCCGCGCCCTCAGCCTCACCGGCGACCTGGCCGAGACGCTCGGTCGTCCCGACGAGCAGCTGTCCCTGGCCTACCAGCCCGTGCGGGACCTCCGGACCGGGCGGATCGCCGCCGCGGAGGCGCTGCTGCGATGGCGGCACCCCGTCCACGGCCCGGTAGCACCGACGGACGCGATCGCCGTCGCCGAGGCCTCCGGGCTCATCCACCCGCTCGGCCAGTGGGTGCTCGACCGGGCCCTGCGGCAGGCCTCGGCCTGGTGGCGGTCGCACCGCTACGTCACCGTCCACGTCAACGTCAGCCCCGTGGAGCTGCGCTCGTCGGCGTACGCCGCCGCGGTGGCGCGGGCGCTCAGCGTCCACGACCTGCCGCCGACCGCACTGCTGCTCGAGCTGACCGAGACCGACCTGATGATCGGCGACCGCGAGGTGCGCCGGACCCTCGACGACCTGCGGGCGCTGGGCGTGCGGCTCGGCATCGACGACTTCGGCGCCGGCTGGTCGTCGATCGGGCAGCTGCTCGACCTGCCCGTGGACACCGTGAAGGTGGACCGCTCGCTCGTCAGCCGCATCGACCACTCCCCCGCCGACCTCGACCTGCTGCGCGCGGTGCTCGGGCTGCTCGAGACCGCCCCGGTCGAGGTCGTCGTCGAGGGGGTCGAGAACGAGGCCCAGGCCGCGATCCTGCGGACCCTGTCGGTCCGCCTGGTCCAGGGCTACCACCTCGGGCGCCCCGTCCCCGCGCACGAGCTGAGCCTCGGTGGGGGCTCCGGCGCGGCGGGCCGGGTCGGCTGACGGGCCGGGATACGACGAATCCGATCTCACCCTTACTGCGCAGTAAGGGTGAGAAAGCATGCGGAGTAACCCGTGTGGGTGACCCCTGGGACCCGAGTGACGCCTGGGACTCAGCCCTCGGTGACGTCCGAGTCCCCGGCGGCGGCGTCCTCGGCCTCCAGCCAGCCCCGGAACGCCTCGAGGTTGCGGGTGGACTCACCGCGCAGCTTGCGCCACTCCCACTCCTTGCGGATCGAGGAGGCGAAGCCGAGCTCGAGGATGGCGTTGAACGACTCGTCGGCATAGCTCAGCACCGACCCGAGCAGCCGGTCGAGCTCCTCAGGGGTGGCGACGGCCAGCGGCAGCCGGGCGTCGAGGTAGATGTCGCCGTGGTGGTCGCAGGCGAAGGCGACGGCGTACATCTTCAGGTTGCGCTCGAGCAGCCAGCGCCACACGCGCTCGTGGTTCTCGTCGGGGCGGCGGCACACGAACGCGTGCACGCCCAGCGCGTGCGGGCCGACGTCGAGCCGCACGGGCGTCTGCAGCTTCTTCTCGCCGGGCAGCGCGAAGGAGAAGACCCCGTCGGCGACCTCGTCGGCCTCCAGCTGGTTGTCGGCGAGGTAGCCGCGCACGACCTCGATCACCCGGTCGCGACCCTCGTCCCTGCTCGGATGCAGTTCCTGCTCCATCACGCCGTGACCTCCGCCCTCATCAGCTGCCGGGCCCGCTCGTAGGTCTCCAGCATCGCGGAGGCCGTCGCGTCCCAGCTGAACTCCCGCGCCTGCGCCGCCGCGCCCGCCGCCAGCCGGTCGTGCAGGCCCGGCTCGGTCAGCACCCGCCCGAGCGCGCGCGCCCAGTCGGTGTCGTCGTGGGTGTCGACGAGCAGCCCGCTGCGCTCGTGGCGTACGACGGTGGGCAGCCCGCCCACGGCCGCGGCCACCACCGGCGTACCGCACGCGCCCGCCTCCGCCGCGACGAGCCCGAACGACTCGTTGTAGCTCGGCACGGCGACGAGTGTCGCGGCGGCGTACCACTGCGCCAGCTGCGACTGGGCCACCGGCGGGACGAACCGCACGACGTCGTCGAGCCCGAGGGTGATCGCCAGCTCGGCCAGCGACTCCGGGTGCTCCAGGCCGGACCCGGAGGGGCCGCCGACGACGGGGACCACGAGCCGCGAGCGCAGCGCGGGCTGGCGCTCGAGCAGCACGGCGACCGCGCGCAGCAGCACATCGGGCGCCTTGAGCGGCTGGATGCGGCCGGCGAACAGCACGACCTGCGCGTCGGCCGGCAGGTCCAGAGCGGCGCGGGCGGCGGCCTGGGAGCCGGGCCGGAAGACCTCGAGGTCGACGCCGGGGTGGACGACCTCGACGCGACCGGGGTCGGCGTCGTAGAGGTTGATCAGCTGCTTGGCCTCGATGTCGGTGTTGGCGACCAGCACGTCGGCGGCCTCGACGACCTGCTGCTCGCCGATGACGCGGGCCTCGGGCTCGGGGGTGTCGCCCGCGGCGAGCGACTCGTTCTTGACCCGGGCCATCGTGTGCATCGTGTGCACCAGTGGCACGCCCCAGCGGTCGCGGGCCAGGGCCCCGACCTGGCCGGAGAGCCAGTAGTGGGAGTGCACCGCGTCGTAGTGCCCGCGCGGCTGGGCGGCCTCGGTGCGCAGCACCTCGCGGGCGAACACGCACAGCTGGCCGGGCAGGGCGTCCTTGGCCAGCCCCTCGTAGGGACCGGCGTGGACGTGGCGGACCAGCACCCCGTCGGCGGCCTCGACGACCGGCGGCAGCGCGGAGGAGGTGGCGCGGGTGAACACGTCGACCTCGATGCCCTGCCGTGCGAGACGACGGGCGAGCTCGATGACGTAGACGTTCATCCCGCCCGCGTCACCGGTGCCCGGCTGGTCGAGCGGGGAGGTGTGCAGGCTGATCATCGCGAGACGGCGCACGGGCCGGGCGACATCAGGGCTCACAGGCTCCCTCACTGGTGATCGACGGGTCAGCGACGGTGGACGACGGTCGGGTCGGGCTCAGCACCAGTGAACACCCGACCACCCCGGGGCATTCCCACCCCCAGGGTGAGCGCAGAGGTGAGCGGCCGCGTACGACGGCGGGCACCGCCCGCCCACCGTGCTCAGCGCGCGTGGCTGCCGGGACGCTTCTCGGTCGAGCGCTTCGCCGCGACCCGCTTGGCCCGCGTCGGCGCGACCGCACGGACCGGGCGTACCCGCTCCCAGCCCACCGGCACGACCACCAGCAGCACCAACCCGACGACACCCGCGCGGACCGGGTCGCCGTCGAGACCGGCGACGGCGCCCAGCGACCAGCACAGCAGCGCCAGGCAGACGCCGACGACTGCCCGCAGCGGGACCGGCTTGACCATCCCCGCGCCCGCGGCGACGGCGACGACGCTGAGCAGCGCGGCGCCCACCCACAGCAGCGGGTCGAGGTCGGTGGCCCAGCGTGCGACCCATGCGCCGGCGCCGAGCACCCCGATGCCGCTGACGATGGTCCCGACCTGCACGCGCACGCAACCCTCCCGACGCTCCCCCGGCGGGCCGATCCGACCCACCGACACCGCCCCACGACGGCAGCGCCCGACCCGGCTCGGGCGCTGCCCCATCGTGCACCACCGGGCACGGCGGGACCAGAGCCGTCCCACCCGCCTGTCGGCCCCCCGGCGCGCTGGGTGGTTCGATGGCGCCATGACCTCCCACACCGAGTCGGACACCCGCCGTACCGCTGTCGTCACCGGCGCCTCCAGCGGCATCGGCGCCGCCACCGCCCGCGCGCTGGCCGCGGAGGGCTTCCACGTCTACTGCGCGGCGCGGCGCACCGAGCGGGTCGCGGAGCTGGCCGAGGAGATCGGCGGCACCCCCGTGACCGTCGACGTCACCTCCGAGGAGTCCGTCGCCGCGCTCGCCTCGAGAGTCGGCGACCGGCTCGACGTGCTGGTCAACAACGCCGGCGGCGCGTTCGGCTCGGCCCCGGTGGCGGAGGCCGACGCCGAGCAGTGGCGGGCGATGTACGAGGTCAACGTCATCGGGCTGATGCTCGTCACCCGGGCCCTGCTGCCCGCGCTGAAGGCCTCGGGCGCCGGCGTGATCTGCAACGTCGGCTCGACGGCGGGGCGGATCGCCTACGAGGGCGGGGCGGGCTACACCGCCGCCAAGCACGGCACCCAGGTCGTCACCGAGACACTGCGCCTGGAGCTCTTCGACCAGCCGGTGCGGGTGTGCGAGGTCGCGCCCGGCATGGTCAAGACCGACGAGTTCTCCCTGGTCCGCTTCGGCGGGGACCAGGACAAGGCGGACGCGGTGTACGCCGGTGTCCGCGAGCCGCTGGTCGCCGAGGACGTCGCCGACGCGATCTCCTGGGTCGTCACCCGGCCCCCGCACGTCAACATCGACGAGCTCGTCATCCGCCCCCGCGCCCAGGCCGCCCAGCACAAGGTCCACCGGGAGCCCTGAGCGCAGCGAAGGGCTGGTCCGGTGGAGGTCGAGCGAGCCCCGCGACCGAGGGACGAGGTCGCGACGGGCGTGTCGAGACCGAGTCGGTCCCAGGATCGCTCCGCCCGCGCTCGGCGCACCCGACCCGGCCGGGTCACGGACAGGTGGCTCGCCGGCGTACGTCGCGTGGAAGACTGCGGCCCGTGCAGACGATCGGACTCATCGGCGGGATGAGCTGGGAGAGCAGCGCCGCCTACTACGAACTCCTCAACACCGGTGTCGAGAAGCGGGTCGGCGACCTGTCGTCGGCCAAGACGATCATGTCGTCGGTCGACTTCGCCG
>JAYYWX010000039.1:0-9057 GCA_036341255.1 Actinomycetota bacterium
CTTGAGGGCGTACAGCTTCTTGCCCTCGGTGAGCTCGACCTGACCGGTGACCGGGTCCTGGCTGTCGGCGAGGACACGGACCTTGACGACCAGCTTCTTGCCCTTGACCTTCTTGGAGGTCTTGAGGGTCGGCTTGACCGGCTCGACCGGCTCCGTGACCGGGACAGTGGTGACGGTCTCGACCAGGTCGGTGTAGCCCGGCCGCTTGTAGGTCATCCGCGCCGACAGAGTGGCTCCTAGGTCGGCCCTTTCCACGGGGTAGCTGGTACCGGTACGCCCGGCGATCGGCGTCCCGTCACGCAGCCACTGGATGGCCACGGTGCTGTAGGCCGGGGACGTGGAACCGACAGCCAGGCGAAGGGTCTCCCCCACCACGGGGTCGCCGCTGATGGCTGAAGCCACTGCCTGGTCCATTGAGGTGTCTCCGTCGGGAGTGACCAGAACCGGGTCGGCCGTCGCGCTGGAGTCTGCGTACCCGGGGGCGGTCGCGGTCACCCGGATCCCGAGCAGCTTGTCCACGTCGTCCTCCTCCACCAGGTACGTCGACGCGGTGGCCCCGCTGATCGGCGCTCCGTCCAGCAACCACTGGTAGTCGTAGGAGACACCAGTCGAAGGCGACCAGGAGCCCGGCAGCGCCGCCACCGTCGAGCCGGGTCGGACCGTGCCCGTGACCGAGGGCTTCTCACTGTTGGTGAAGACCCCCTTGGCGACCGGGTTGGTCGAATCACTCTCGATCGTCACTGGCTCGAAGCCGTCGCGACGCGCGGTCACCTCCACCGAGACCACCTTGCCCTCCTCCCCCGCCGTCAGCAGGTAGGTCCTGGACGTGGCACCCGTGATGTCCGTGCCGTCGGCCAGCCACTGGTAGGTGAACGTCGGGGCATTGGTCCAGTCCCCGTTGTCGGCGGTGAGCGTCCGCCCGACCTGGGCTGTGCCAGTCACCGTCGGCTCGTTCTTGTTCACGAGCTTCGTCGGGTCGGTGCCGTCCAGGGAGACCGGGGAGGTCCCCGACGACTGCTTGGAGGCCGAGGTGTAGCCAGCCAGTTGCGCGGTCACCTGAACGGTGATGACCTTCGCGACATCCGCCTCGACCGGCTTGTAGGTCGACGACGTGGCGCCGGCGATGGGCTGGCCGTTGGCGAGCCAGGCGTAGGTGAACGAGGACGGCGTCGGAGCCCAGGTCCCGGGGCTGGCCGTCAGGGTCTCCCCGACCTTGGCGGTGCCGCTGATGGACGGCGCCTTGGTGTTGCTGAGGGTGCCGTTCCCGACCCTGGCCGTGGGCGCCGAGGCAGCAGGTGGGTTGCTCGGCGCATTGGTGGGCCGCACCTCGACCATCAGCGTCGACCCGATGTCTGCCGGCACGGGCTGGTAGGTGGACGAGGTGGCGCCGTCGATCGGCACGAGTCCCCGGAACCATTGGTACGTGTAGCTGCTCTGCTGTGCCCACACTCCTGAGTCGGTGGTCAAGGTCTCGCCGACCACTGCCCTCCCGACGATGCGAGGCGCCGCACGGAGCTCGTCGGCCGGCGTCGTGTCGTCCGTGAGCTGAGTGGCCAGTGATGTCGGCGCCGTCACGCTGACTCCGTCCCGGGTCGCTGTGACGGTCACCCGGTACTGTGCGTTCGCCGGGCAGCTCATGCCGAACACCGTGCACGACGTCGAGGCGCTCGGGATGGCGACGGTCCGACCATTCGCCGAGGGGTTGCCAAGCCCGTCACCCCGATTGTTCTCTCGGGTGAGGGGGAGCCACTCGGGGTTGGGGGCACTGGTCGTGGGTGCGAGTCGGGACTCCCAGGCGTAGGTGAAGCCGAGGCCCGCCTGAGGGGACCAGGCACCCTCGTTCGCGGTGAGCGTCGCCCCCCGGTCGTTGAGTCCGCTGATCCAGGGAATCCGAGTGTTCTGCAGGACTCCCCCATCGAGAGTGACATCGATGCCTGACACGTCGCTGGCGGCGACGACCACGTCGCGCGCGATGCGCGTACCGTCCTCCTGCAAGTCGCCGAAGTAGCTCCTCTCGATGGCCGTCGGCCCCGTCTTCGCAAAGACCCGATAGGTGCGCGACCGGAGCTGCAAGGTGTAGGTACCGCCGGCCTGGGTGCTGGCGCTGCGACGAGCGGGGGACGCGTTCGGACCGATCGGATCACTCGGCTGCCCCACTCCGTCGCGGATGTCACCGACGTACGTGTACTCGGCGCCGACGAAGGCGCCTACCACCGGGGTGCCCGCGATGTCGCTGACCAGGCCTCGGACCGTCTGGACCGACGGCAGCTGGTAGGTCTGGCCGGCGAGGTCCTGCTGCACCCCGACGCTCACATCGGGCGCCTGGTCGAGACCCACCAGGCCCGGCAGAAATCCCTCCTCGGCGGTGGCGGAGTCGACGAACTTCAGTCGGTAGCTGCCCTGCGGGACGCGTACGGTGAAGGCGCCGTTGGAGACCGTCGCCGAACTGCCGGGCACCTGGAACCAGGAGGTGTGCGAGACCCCGCCCAGCTCACCGAGCTCGGTCCAGGTGACCTCCTTCCAGGCGCTGACAGTGCCGGACCCGGAGTAGTCACCGCCCGTCGGCTCCGTCAACGTGCCGCGGATGGTCGAGACCGTCGGGAGGGTCATATTCCGACCGGTCAGCGCGGTGCTGGCCGGGACGGAGATGGTCGCAGCCTCGTCGACGAAACTGGCCGAAGGGAAGTAGCGAGTGGGTCGCTGGTCGGGGGCCACGAACTCGAGCCGGAACTTCGTGTCGGCTGGGACGTCGAGGACGTAGTTGCCGTCGACCCTGGTCGTGGTGGTGAAACCGTCGCCACCGGAGCGCAGCGGGCCCCACGTACCGTGGGCACCGTGGGCACCCGCGGTGTAGACCACGGCGGTGACGGCTACGCCGCTGAGGCCGGCACCCGCCTGATCGGTGACCTTGCCGGCCACCTGGGTCGCGCGGTCCAGGTCTGCTGAGATGCCCGCGACCGGGGCCCCGATCTTCGGCGTCTGGTGGACGACCGATGCGCCGTTGCGCGTGCTCGAGTCGTCGAAGTACTCGGTCCGGAACCCCGGAGCCTTGAAGCCGACGACGTACTCACGCCCGTCCTGTGCCGGGGGCACCGTGGCGGTGTAGGAGCCGTTGGCCGCGGTCTTCGCCCTGGACGACTGGACCTCAGTCCACGTCGTCTGACCCTGCGCATTGAGCTGGGCATACTCCACCGAGATCTCGACACCCTGGACCGGCGTCCCCCCCGATGTCACCGTTCCCGAGATGGTGGTCGTCGTCTGCGCGGTCAGGGTGGCGTTGAGCGGGACCGCAACACCCTCCTTGACCTCGATCTCGGGAGCACTGTCGCGGTTGGCGGTCAGCGAGTTGTTGCCCTGGAAGTAGAAGGTGCCGTACGCCGGGGCGGAGAGGCGCACGACGTACTTCCCGAAAGTCTGGTCGAGCTTCCAGGTACCCGCGGGCAGACCGTCGCCCGTCGTCTGAGAGACGACCTCGCTGTAGGTCACCTCCCCTGTGACCGCGTCAGCGGGGTTGCGCCGCAGCAATGTGATAGTCGCGCCGTCGATGGGAGCGCCCCCGTTGGTCTTGACCAGGCCACCGATCTCGGAGCCGTTGGTGCTCGCGACCGCCGCGTTGATGCCTGTCACCGAGGCGCCGTTGCCCACCGTCACCGCAGAGGCGGCCCCCGCGGTCTGGGCGTCGTCGTAGAACTCGGTCCGGATCTCGCCCTCTTGATCCGAGAACTTGAGCTTGTACGCCGCCGAGCTCCCCGTGTCAGGGGTCGCAAGCGCGTAGCTGCCGTTCTCAGCGGTCCTCGCCGTGACTGCCGTCGCGGGGTCCCCCGTCATGACCGGCGCGCCGTCGGTCGTCAGGAGGCTGACGAGCACACCTGGGAGCGGTGTCGTCTCGAGCGCGCCAGCGCGGGTCACCGTGCCGGAGATCGACCCAGCAGCGGCGTACGCCGGGGCACCCAGGCCGCCGATGAGGAGTCCTAGAACGGTCAGGAACAGCAGGGGGAGCGCACTGATTCTCGTGCGGCGTCGGGACGAGCGGGGGAACAACATGGTCACCTCGAAGCGGCGGGGGGTGGGGAGCACGACAAGCACCGGGAGATCCCAGCGCCGCCTCAACGTGACGGGAGCGCGCAGCGTTACGGCTGAGAGCAAAGAAACTTGACAACCCGGGCAAAGCCGGTTTTGTGGTCCAGACCACAGGACTTTACTGATTTGACCTTTACTTCTTTGCCGTCTAAAGAACCCCGCCTAACGCTCATGCGGAGCTCCGATCACCCCTAGGGTCGAGAGGTGATCAGCTCGGACAGCGACGCACCCGACCCGCAGGCCCTCGTCACCCAGATCCAGGGGGGCTACACCTTCGACGGACCGGCCCTCGAGCTGGGCGCCCTGATGAGCTCGGCCGACGCCGTGCACCCCGACGCCCCGGTACGCATTCCGCTGGGCATGCTGAACCGGCACGGGTTGGTGGCCGGCGCGACCGGCACCGGCAAGACCAAGACGCTGCAGCTGCTGGCCGAACAGCTCTCCGCCGCCGGCGTACCGGTCTTCGCCGCCGACGTGAAGGGCGACCTGTCGGGTCTGCTCGCCCCGGGCGAGGCGTCCTCGCGCGTGGACTCGCGGATGGAGTCGCTCGCGCAGGAGTGGGCGCCGACCGAATACCCCGTCGAGCTGTACGCCCTGGGCGGTGAAGGCACCGGAGTACCCCTACGGGCCTCGATCAGCTCCTTCGGCCCGCTCCTGCTGAGCAAGGTGTTGGGTCTCAACAAGACCCAGGAGTCCAGCCTCGGGCTGGTCTTCCACTACGCCGACAAGGCCGGCCTGCCACTCCTGGACCTCTCCGACCTGCAGGCACTGCTGCGTTACCTCACCTCCGACGAGGGCAAGGCCGAGCTGAGGGGCATCGGCGGTGTCTCGACCGCTACCGCCGGGGTCATCCTGCGCTCCCTGGTGACGCTGGAGACCCAGGGTGCCGACCGCTTCTTCGGCGAGCCGGAGTTCGAGCCCTCGGACCTGATGACTACGACCGAGGACGGACGCGGCCTGATCTCGCTGCTGGAGCTCCCCCGCCTGCAGGACCGCCCGGCACTGTTCTCCACCTTCCTCATGTGGTTGCTGGCCGACCTGTTCAACTCCCTGCCCGAGGTCGGCGACCCGGAGAAGCCGTCGCTGGTGTTCTTCTTCGACGAGGCCCACCTGCTCTTCGACGACGCCTCGGACGCCTTCCTCGACCAGGTCGCCCAGACCGTCCGGCTCATCCGCTCCAAGGGCGTCGGCATCTTCTTCGTCACCCAGTCCCCCACCGACGTGCCCGACGAGGTCCTCGCCCAGCTCGGCTCCCGCGTCCAGCACGCCCTGCGCGCCCACACCCCCAAGGACGCCAAGGCGCTCAAGGCGGCGGTCAGCACCTACCCCCACTCCGGGTACGCCGACCTCGGCCGCGTCCTCACCTCGCTCGGCGTCGGCGAGGCCGTCGTCACCGTGATGGACGAGCGCGGGGCGCCCACGCCCGTGGCCTGGACGATGCTGCGCGCACCGCAGTCCCGGATGGCGCCGGCCGAAGCGGCCGCCATGGAAGCCCTCGTCGCCGCCAGCCCTCGCCAGGCGACCTACGGCACCGCCATCGACCGGGAGTCCGCCCGCGAGAAGCTCGCCGCGCGACTCGAGCAGGCCGCGGAGAAGGAGGAGTCGCCTCCTGCCACTCCCACGCCCGCCCCGGACACGACCTCCGACCCGGTCCCGCCGTCGCAACGCAGGATCCCGGTGCCGCGCACCACCGTGCCCTCGGGCGGCGCCGGCGACTCGACGTTGGAGAAGGTGGTGTCCTCGCCGGTCTTCAAGGACGCGATCCGCACAGCCGCGCGCGAGATCGTGCGCGGGATGTTCCGCACCGGCCGGCGCTGAGGGCCGTCGCTCCGCCAGTGTTCCGCGCGGTCAGCGGACGGGGTGGCCCGCCTGGGCCAGCGACTCCTTGACCTCGGAGATCCGGCAGGTACCGAAGTGGAAGACCGTCGCGGCCAGCACCGCGTCGGCGCCGGCGTCGACGGCCGGCGCGAAGTGCTCGACCCGCCCCGCGCCTCCGGAGGCGATCACGGGGACGGTCACCTCGCGGCGTACGCGGGAGATGAGGTCGAGGTCGAAGCCGTCCTGGGTGCCGTCGGCGTCCATGGCGTTGAGCAGGATCTCCCCCGCGCCCAGCTCGCACGCCCGGGCCGCCCACTCCAGGGCGTCGATGCCGGCGGACTGGCGACCGCCGTGGGTGGTGACCTCGAACCCGGAGTCGGTGCCCTTGGCCCGGCGGGCGTCCACCGACAGCACCAGCACCTGGTTGCCGAACCGGTCGGCGATCTCGGCGATCAGCTCCGGGCGGCGGATCGCGGCGGTGTTGACCGCGACCTTGTCCGCGCCCGCACGCAGCAGCCGGTCGACGTCCTCGGTCGAGGACACTCCCCCACCGACGGTGAGTGGGATGAACACCTCCTCGGCACACCGCGACACGACCTGCATGGTGGTGGCCCGACCCTCGTGGGAGGCGGAGATGTCGAGGAACGTCAGCTCGTCGGCGCCCTCGGCGTCGTAGGTGCGTGCCAGCTCGACCGGGTCACCGGCGTCGCGGAGGTCCTGGAAGTTGATGCCCTTGACCACCCGGCCGCCGTCGACGTCGAGGCACGGGATGACGCGGACGGCCAGGCTCACTGCGACGCTCCCGTCCCCTGGGTCAGGGCGAGGGCGTCCTCGAGGGTGAACCGGCCCTCGTAGAGCGCGGTGCCGGCGATGGCGCCCTCGACGCCGAGCGGCACCAGGTCCATGAGCGCACGGATGTCGTCGAGCGTGGTCACCCCGCCCGAGGCCACCACGGGCGCCTCGGTGGCGGCGCAGACGTCGCGCAGCAGCTGGAGGTTCGGGCCGGCGAGCATGCCGTCCTTGTTGACGTCGGTGACGACGTAGCGGGCACAGCCCTCGGAGTCGAGGCGGCTCAGCACCTCGTAGAGGTCGCCGCCGTCGCGGGTCCACCCACGGGCCGCCAGGGTGCGGCCGCGGACGTCCAGGCCGATCGCGACCCGGTCTCCGTGCTCGGCGATGATCTTGGCGCACCACTCGGGCTGCTCGAGCGCGGCGGTGCCGATGTTGACGCGGGTGCAGCCCGTGGCCAGCGCGGCCTCCAGCGACTCGTCGTCGCGGATGCCGCCGCTCATCTCCACCTTGATGTCCAGCGCGCCGACGATCTCGGCCTGCAGCTCGCGGTTGGTGCCGCGACCGAAGGCCGCGTCGAGGTCGACCAGGTGCAGCCACTCCGCGCCGGCGTCCTGCCAGCGCCGGGCGGCGGCCACGGGGTCGCCGTACACGCGCTCGGAGCCGGCCACGCCCTGGGCCAGCTGGACCGCACGGCCCTCGGTGATGTCGACGGCGGGCAGCAGCTCGAGGTAGTCGCTCATGTCTTCTCTCGGTCGGGGGTGCGTGCGATGGATCGGGTGGGAGGCGTCTGGTCAGGTACGCCGGAACAGCATGGTGTGGAGCACCGGCGCTCCCAGCGTGCCGACCGCCAGGGCCAGCACGACGGCCGCGGGGCTCTCGGTGAACGCCCAGGTGAGCACGACCGCCGCGAGCACGAGGGCCGCGGTCGTCGCGGTCTGCCGCCGACGCCGCTCGGCGAGGATGCCGGACTGCCGGTTGCGCGGCCCCGCGGAGGGCAACCACGCGGTCAGTGCCCGGCGTCGCGACGCCCAGCGCTCACGGCGCGCCGACTCCGCCGCTCGCTTCTCCGCCAGCAGTGCGGCCGCAGCCTCCCGCTCGGCACGGCGTCGCGCACGCTCCTTGCTCACAGCGTGCGGACCCAGTTGCGCAACAGGGCGGCGCCGGCGTCCCCGGACTTCTCGGGGTGGAACTGGGTGGCCCAGAGCGGCCCGTTCTCCACCGCGGCGACGAAGCGGTCGTCGCCGTGCGAGGCCCAGGTCACGAGGGGAGCCGCGGTGCGGTCGTTGGTCACCAGGGTCCAGTCGCGCACGCCGTAGGAGTGCACGAAGTAGAACCGCTCCTGCTCGATGCCCTCGAACAGCCTCGTGCCATGGGGTGCGGACACGGTGTTCCAGCCCATGTGCGGGACGACCGGTGCCTGCAACCGCTCGACCAGTCCGGGCCACTCGTCGCAGCCCTCGGTCTCCACGCCGTGCTCGATGCCGCGCTCGAAGAGGATCTGCATGCCCACGCAGATCCCGAGCACCGGCCGACCGCCGGCCAGCCGCCGACCGATGATCCGCTCACCCCTGATGGCGCGCAGACCCTCCATGCACGCGGCGTACGCCCCGACGCCGGGGACCAGGAGGCCGTCGGCCTCCAGGGCGGCGTCGAAGTCGGAGGTCAGCGTGACGTCGGCGCCGGCGCGCTCCACCGCGCGGACGGCGGAGCGGAGGTTGCCGGAGCCGTAGTCGAGGACGACGACCGACGGAGCGGTCACAGAGCGCCCTTCGTGGAGGGCACGCCGGTCTCGCGCGGGTCGAGCGCGACAGCGTCGCGGAAGGCGCGCGCGAACGCCTTGAACTGCGTCTCCACGATGTGGTGCGGCTCGCGTCCGGCCAGCACGCGCACGTGCAGGGCGAGGTGGGCGTGGAAGGCGATGGACTCGAAGACGTGCTGGGTCAGCGAGCCGAGGTAGGACACCCCGGACCCGCCGAGCTGGACGTACTGCTGCCCCTCGGGCTCGCCGGTGTGCACGCAGTAGGGACGCCCGGACACGTCGACGACGGCCTGCACGAGCGCCTCGTCGAGCGGCACGGTGGCGTCGCCGAAGCGGCGCACGCCCTTCTTGTCCCCCAGTGCCTGGCGCAGCGCCTGGCCCAGCGCGATGGCGGTGTCCTCGACGGTGTGGTGGGCGTCGATGTGCACGTCGCCGTCGGTCTGCACGGTGAGGTCGACCAGCGCGTGCCGGGCGAACGCGGTGAGCATGTGGTCGTAGAAGCCCACGCCCGTGGAGATGTCGTGGCGACCGGTGCCTTCGAGGTCGACCTCGTCGAGCACCTTCGACTCGCTGGTGTGGCGCTCCACCCGGCCGGGGCGGCTCCGCCC
>JAYYWX010000040.1:0-32977 GCA_036341255.1 Actinomycetota bacterium
TTCCCCCGCGTGGGCGCCGTCGACGGCGACGACGTGCTCGCACGCGAGCCGCTGACCGGAGAGCGCGACGTCCGCAGCGAGGACCGTCAGCTCTTCCTCGACGCCGTGCTCGCCGCGACCGACACCCTGGTCATCACCTGCACCGGCAGCAACGAGTACTCCGGCCAGCACCGGCCCCCGGCGGTCCCGGTCAAGGAGCTGCTCGACGCGCTGGACGTGACGGCGACGCCACCCGGCGACGCCTCCTCGGTGGCCGACGCAGTGAGGGTCGACCACCCGCTGCAGCCCTTCGACGAGCGCAACTTCGAGGCCGGTCGTCTGGGCGTCCCCACCGCGTTCTCCCACGACCGCACGGCGCTCGCCGCGGCCCGCGTGGCCCGGGGCGAGCGCGTGCCCACGCCCCCGCTGCTCGCTGCGCCGCTGGAGCCCAGGCCACCGCAGGACGTGCAGCTGGAGGACCTCGTGGCCTTCTTCTGCCGTCGCGGCGGTCCGGCGGCCGGCTTTCTGTCCGCCCAGCGCCTCGACGTGACGATGCCGCGCGAGGAGGACCCGATCGAGGACGGGCTGCCCGTCGAGCTCGACCAGCTGCAGCGCTGGCAGGTGGGCGACCGGCTCCTCGCCGACCTGCTCGGTGGCGCCGATCCCGACCAGGTGCGCCAGCAGGAGTGGCGTCGCGGGGCGCTCCCGCCGGGGCAGCTGGGCTGGCGGCTGCTCACCGACCTGCTCGGGCAGGTGACCCCGATCGCGGCGGCAGCCCGCGACCTGCGCACCCGCCCGGTGAGCCAGGTCGACGTCGACGTCGACCTCGGGGGTGGGCGCCGGCTGCGCGGCACCGTCCCGGACGTGTTCGGGGACCGCTTGGTGCCGGTCTCGTTCTCGCGCCTCGGCGCCGCGCACCGGCTGACGTCGTGGCTGCGGCTGCTCGCCCTGGCCGCCAGCGACGAGGAGCGCAGCTGGACCGCCCACACCCTGGGACGCCCGGCATCCTCGCGCTCGCGCGACGCCGTCGGCACCTCGTTGCTGGGCCCTCTCGACCACACGGCCCGCGACCTGCTCGGCGACCTGGTCGCGATGCGTGACCGGGGCCTGTGCGAGCCGCTGCCGCTGCCGCTCAAGGCCTCGTTCGCCTACGCCAAGCTCCGGCGCACGCAGGGCACCGTCGACGAGGCGCTGCGCAAGGCCGGCTGGGACTGGGACGACGGCAAGTACCCCGGCGAGTGCTCCGACCCCGCCCACATCGCCGCCTGGGGCGCCGGGGCCGGCCTCCCGGGGCTCGACGTCGCCCCGGGCCCCGACGAGGAGCACCCCGGGGAGACCACACGTTTCGGTGCACTCGCGCTGCGGCTGTGGGGGCCGCTGCTGACCAGGGAGCAGGGCAGCTGGTGAGCGGGCAGATGCGCGACTTCGACGTCGCCGGGCCGCTGCCCGAGCAGGGCACCACCCTGCTCGAGGCGAGTGCCGGCACCGGCAAGACCTACACCGTCGGCGCCCTGGTGACCCGCTACGTGGCCGAGGGCCGTGCCCGCCTGGGCGAGATGCTCGTCATCACCTTCGGTCGGGCGGCCAGCCAGGAGCTGCGCGAGCGGGTGCGCGACGCCCTCGTCGGGGCCGAGCGCGCCCTGTCGGACCCGACGTCGGCTGACCCGACGGACACCCTCGTCGGCTGGCTCCTCGCCCAGGAGGAGTCAGAGCGCCCGGCGATGCGCGAGCGGCTGCGCGACGCGCTCGCCGACTTCGACAGCGCGACCATCGCCACCACCCATCAGTTCTGCCAGCTGGTGCTGCGCTCGCTCGGGGTCGCCGGCGACACCGAGGCCGGTGCCCGGCTCGTCGAGGACCTCGACGACCTCGTGGTCGAGGTGGTCGACGACCTCTACCTTGGCCGCTTCGCCTCCGACCGCGAGCCGCCGCCGTTCGGCCGCGACGTCGCCCTCGAGCTCGGGCGCGCCGCCGTCGGCGACCCGCAGGCCCACGTCCCCGACGCACCCGGCGCCTCCCCGGCCGGGCAGGCGCGGGTGGGGTTCGCCCGCGACGTACGCCGTGAGCTCGACCGGCGCAAGCGGCGGCTCGGGCTGCTCGGCTACGACGACCTGCTCTCCCGCCTCGACGCCACCCTCGCCGACCCGGCCGCGCCCGCGCGCGAGCGGATGCGCGACCGGTGGCGGGTGGTCCTGGTCGACGAGTTCCAGGACACCGACCCGGTCCAGTGGAGCGTGCTGCGCCGCGCGTTCCACGGCCACGCGACGATGGTGCTCATCGGCGACCCCAAGCAGGCGATCTACGCCTTCCGCGGCGGCGACGTCGTGACCTACCTCGCCGCGGCTCGCGACGCCTCCGACCGGGCCACCCTCGGGGTCAACCGGCGCTCCGACACCGCGCTGGTCGAGCGGCTGCAGGTGGTGCTGCGCGGCGCCGCCCTGGGGGATCCCGGCATCGTCGTCCACTCGGTCGGCTCGGTGCACGAGGAGCCCCGGCTGGTCGGGGCGCCGCACCCGTCCCCGTTCCGGTTGCGCCGACTGCCGCGCGACGGTTTCCGACTGCGCAAGGGCCTGATCGCCGCCGGTGAGGCCCGCCAGGCGGTGGCCGCCGACTGCGCCGCCGACATCGCCGAGCTCCTCGCCTCGGGCGCGACCTGGTGCGGCAAGCCCCTGGTGGCCGAGCAGGTGGCGGTGCTGGTGGCCGTCCGCGACCACGGGCTGCTCGTGCAGCGCGAGCTCCAGGCGCGCGGCGTCGCGGCGGTGCTGGCCGGTGGCGGCAACCTGCTGCGCACGCCCGCGGCGGCCGAGTGGACGACGCTGCTGGAGGCGATGACCCAGCCGCACCGCTCCGGCCTGGTGCGCGCGGCCGCCCTCACCAGCTTCTTCGGCCACGACGCGGCCACCCTCGATGCCCGCGGCGAGCATCTGACCGGCGAGGTCGCAGACGTGCTGCGCGGCTGGGCGCTCCTGGTGCGGGGCCGCGGCGTCGCTGCGCTGCTCGAGGCGGCCGAGGAGCGCGGGCTGGGTGCCCGGGTCCTGACCCGCGTCGACGGCGAGCGGCTGCTCACCGACCTGCGCCACCTCGGCCAGCTGCTCCACGAGGCGGCGCTACGCGAGCAGCTCGGCCTGACCGGGGTCCTCGGCTGGCTGCGGGAGGAGTCGCGCGGCTCCGCGGAGCGACCCCGCCGGCTCGACTCCGACGCCGCCGCCGTCCAGATCGTCACGGTGCACGGGTCGAAGGGGCTGCAGTACCCCGTCACCTACCTCCCCTTCGCCTTCCAGAAGTTCCCCTTCCCCTCCCAAGTCGCGCGCTACCACGAGGACGGCGACCGGATGCTTGACGTCAGCGGCCAGGGCGAGCAGTGGTCGCGCCGCGAGGCGCTGCACAGGGCCGAGGAGGCGGGCGAGGAGCTGCGCGACCTCTACGTCGCCCTCACCCGCGCACAGTCGCAGGTCGTCACCTGGTGGGCGCCGACGGCCAACACCCGCCACGGCGGCCTGCACCGACTGCTCTTCGGCCGCCAGCCCGGCACGGCCGAGGTGCCCGACGTGCAGGAGCCGCGCGAGGACGAGTACGCCGAGCGGGTCCTGGGCCTGCTCGAACAGCTCGGCGGGCCGACCGCCGAGGTGGTCGAGCCGGCCGACGAGCGCCCCGCGCCGAGCCGCGGCGACCAGACCGAGCTGGGGGTGCGCACCTTCGGGCGCGAGGTCGACACCGCCTGGCGTCGTACCTCCTACTCCGGGCTGGTCCGGGTCGAGGAGCAGGCGCCCTCGGTCGGCAGCGAGCCGGCGGTGACGGTGCTGACCGACGAGCCCGACGAGACCCTCCTCGACCTCCCCGACCTGTCCGACGTGGCCGACCTGTCCGACGCCACCCCGGATGCCGAGCCGGCGCATCCTTCCCCCGTCTCCCCGATGGCCGAGCTCCCGGCAGGCGCCGCGTTCGGTTCGTTGGTGCACGCCGTGCTCGAGCACGCGGACCCCGACGCCCCCGACCTCGAGGTCGAGCTGCGGGCGCGGGTCGGGGAGGAGCTGCGCTGGTGGCCGGTCGACGTCGATCCCGACGAGCTCGCCGCCGCCCTGGTGCCCCTGCACCACACGCCGCTCGGGCCGTTGGCCGGCGACCGGACGCTGGCGCAGGTCCCGCTGGGTGACCGGCTGCGCGAGCTCGACTTCGAGCTGCCCATGGCCGGCGGCGACCACGCCGGGGGCGACCGTCCCGGGCACCTCGTGGACGACGTGGCCGACCTGCTCCGCACGCACCTGCCCGCGGGCGACCCGCTGCTGCCGTACGCCGACCGGCTGGCCCGCCCGCCGTTGGCCGACCAGCCGCTGACCGGCTACTTGGGCGGCTCGGTCGATGCGGTGCTGCGTGTGGGCTCGGGAGCCGACCAGCGCTTCCTGGTCGTCGACTACAAGACCAACCTGCTCGGTGAGCAGGGTCGGCCTCTGACGGCCGCCGACTATGCCCCGCCGGCGCTGACCGAGGCCATGCTGCACAGCCACTACCCGCTCCAGGCGCTGCTCTACAGCGTCGTGGCGCACCGCTACCTGCGCTGGCGGCTGCCCGGCTACGACCCGGAGACCCACCTCGGCGGCGTGCTCTACCTCTACCTGCGCGGCATGTGCGGGCCGGACACCCCGACCACCGACGGCGTCCCGGCCGGGGTCTTCTCCTGGCGCCCGCCCGCCGCGCTGGTGACCGCGTTGTCCGACCTGCTCGACGCGCCCGCAGCCCACCCTGTCCCGACCGTGGGGGAGGCCCGATGATCGAGCGCTTCGAGCCCACCGACGCCCACGACCGGCGGCTGGTGCCGGGACTGGACGGTCTGCTGGGCATCTTCAACGCCGCGGGCGTGCTGACCGCGGCCGACGTGCACACCGCGCTGCGCCTCGGCGAGCTCGTCGGTGAGGACGACGAGCGGCTGTGCCTCGGGGTCGCGCTGGCCGTGCGGGCGGCGCGCCACGGCTCGGTCTGCGTCGACCTGACCGGCATCGCCGACGGCGACGACCTGCCCTGGCCCGACGGCGACGGCTGGGCCGACGACCTGGCGGGGTCGTCCTTCGCTGCCTCCTCGGTGGTGCGGGTCGAGCACGGCCTGGTCTACCTCGACCGCTACTGGCGCGAGGAGGGTCAGGTCCGCGACGACCTGGTGCGGCGTGCCGAGGCCGCGCCGCCCGTGGTCGACGACGCCGCTCTGGAGGCCCACGCCGACCGGCTCTTCCCCGACGACGGCTCGGCCGACCAGCGGGCCGTTGCGCTGGCCGCGGCCCGGCAGTGGACCACCGTGCTGACCGGCGGCCCCGGCACCGGGAAGACCACGACGGTGGCCGGCCTGCTCGCGGTGCTCGCGGCCGAGGCGGCCGACGGACCGGACCGCCGTGAGCTGCGGATCGCGCTCACGGCCCCGACCGGCAAGGCGGCCGCGCGGCTGCTGGAGTCGGTGCGCGAGGCGCAGGAGCGGCCGGGCGCGGGGTTCGACGCCGACGACCGGCGACGCCTCGACGGGCTGACGGCCACCACCATGCACCGGCTGCTGGGGTGGCGCCCGGACTCCACCACCCGTTTCCGCCACCACCGCGGCAACACGCTCCCGCACGACGTGATCGTGGTCGACGAGACCTCGATGGTCTCGCTGACGATGATGGCCCGGCTGCTCGAGGCGGTGCGCTCCGATGCCCGCCTGGTGCTGGTCGGCGATCCCGACCAGCTGGCCTCGGTCGAGGCCGGTGCGGTGCTGGCCGACCTGGTCGGAGGGCTGGCCTCCCGCGCACCCACGGCCGTCACCGGCCTCACCACGACCCGGCGCTACGGCGCGGAGATCGGAGCGCTCGCCCAGGCGTTGCGCGACGGGGACGCAGACGCGGTGCTGCGCCTCCTCGACGCGGGTCACGCGCCGGGTGCGGGCGAGACCGGCGTACGCCGACTCGACCCCGACGATACGGCCGCCGTCGCAGCCCTGCGGACCCGGTTGCTCGACCAGGCCCGCTCGCTGCACGCGTTGGCGGAGGTCGGACGCGCGGACGAGGCGCTGGCACTGACCGAGGAGCACCGGCTGCTGTGCGCCCACCGCGACGGTCCGCACGGCGCCCGGCACTGGAACGCCCTGGTCGAGCGGCTGCTGGGGGAGGAGGTCGGGCTGTTCCTCGGCCCGCACGGCCAGGAGTGGTACCCCGGTCGCCCGGTGCTGGTGACCAGCAACGACTACGGTCTCGGGCTCTTCAACGGTGACACGGGGGTGACCGTCCGCGACGGCGAGCAGCTGCGCGTCGTGGTGGCCGGCGCGTCGACGTACGCGACCTCGCGGCTCTCCGACGTCGAGACCCTGCACGCGATGACCGTCCACAAGAGCCAGGGCAGCCAGGCCCGGCACGTCACGGTGCTGCTGCCGCCGGACGACTCGCCGCTGCTGACCCGCGAGCTGCTCTACACCGCGGTGACCCGGGCCCGGGAGAGCGTGACCGTGGTCGGCACGCCGGAGGCGGTGCGAGCCGCGGTGGAGCGCCGGGTTCAGCGCGCCAGCGGGCTGCGCCCGCGTCTGGCGGTCGGCGGCTGACCCGGACCCGGGACCGTGACGTGGGTGTCACACGTGGCGGTTAGGGTGCCCGGGTGCCGTTCCTGCTGCGTGTCGAGCTCCCCGACGTCCCCGGATCCCTGGGTCGCCTGGCGGGAGCCATCGGTGAGGCCGGTGGCGACATCGAGGCGATCGAGATCGTCGAGAAGCGCCACGACGGCACCGCCGTCGACGACGTGCTGCTCGAGCTGCCGCCCACGGCGATGCCCGACACGATCGTCTCGGCGTGCAACCAGCTGCCGGGCGTGCACGTGGTGTGGATCAGCCGGTACGGGGCCGGCGGCAACCTGTTCCTCGACCTCGAGGCCGTCGAGGACCTCACGGCCAACCCGACGGAGGCGCTGGACCGTCTCGTCGACCTGCTGCCGGTGACCTTCCGTGCTGACTGGGCCGCGCGGGTGCACCGCGCCGACGGCCAGCGCTACTCCACGGAGGCCGCGCCCTCGGACCTGCCGTTCGTCGAGCTGGTGCGCACCGAGCGCGTCGAGATCGAGGGCGACGACGTCAACGTCATGGTCGCGGCCCGCCTCGGTGGCAACGAGATCGTCGTGGTCGGCCGCCGCGGAGGCCCGGACTTCCTGGACTCCGAGCTCGCCCGGGTCGGCCACCTCGCCGGTCTCGCGATGTCGATCCAGCGCGACTGACCCGCCGAGACGTCACTCGCGCACGGCCGAGACGTCAATGACGCACGGTCGAGACGTCAGAGCCGCTCCAGGATGAACACCGGGATCTCGCGGTCCGTGTTCGCCTGGTACTCCGCGTACGGCGCGTAGACCGCGACCGCCCGCTCCCACCACTGCGCGCGCTCCTCGCCCTCGGCGACCCGGGCGCGGTAGGTGTGCTTCTCGGCGCCGTCCTGCAGCTCGACCTCGGGGTGGGCGAGGAAGTTGTGGTACCACTCCGGGTGCTCGGGGTGGCCGCCCTTGGAGGCGACCGCGGCGTACACGCCGTCGTGCTCGACCCGCATGACCGGGTTCTTGCGCAGGGCGCCGGACTTCACACCGACCGAGGTGATGACCACGATCGGCCACTCCGGGTGGTCGGGGAGGGTGTTGGCGCGCTGCCCGTCGGAGGCCTCGTACTCGGCCACCTGGTTGCGGACCCACTCGGAGGGGCTGGGGACGTACTCACCTGTCAGCGTCATGCCCACCACAACACCGGGTACCGCTCGGCTCTTCCACCCCCGCTAGGTTGCCTGCCATGAGCGCGATCGACGGCGTGTCCGACATCTTCGACCCCGAGCAGTGGGACGAGGTCCCTGGCTTCGAGGGACTCACCGACCTGACCTACCACCGCGCCAAGGCGCACGGCACCGTACGCGTGGCCTTCGACCGCCCCGACGTGCTCAACGCGTTCCGGCCGCACACCGTCGACGAGCTGCTCACCGTGATGGAGCATGCGCGGACCTCCGCCGACGTCGGCTGCGTGCTGCTCACCGGCAACGGGCCGAGCGCGAAGAACGGCAAGCACTCGTTCTGCACCGGTGGCGACCAGCGCATCCGCGGCAAGGCTGGCTACCAGTACGAGACCGACGGCCACGACGACGCCGGCGCCCCGCCGAACCCGATCGACAAGGCGAAGCTCGCGCGGCTGCACATCCTCGAGGTGCAGCGGCTGATCCGGTTCATGCCCAAGGTCGTCATCTGCGTCGTGCCGGGCTGGGCCGCGGGCGGTGGGCACTCGCTGCACGTCGTCTCCGACCTGACCCTGGCCAGCCTCGAGCACGCCCGCTTCAAGCAGACCGACGCCGATGTCGGCTCCTTCGACGGCGGGTTCGGCTCGGCGTACCTCGCCCGCCAGGTCGGCCAGAAGTTCGCCCGCGAGATCTTCTTCCTCGCCCAGGAGTACTCCGCCGAGGACGGGGTCCGGATGGGCACGGTCAACAAGGCCGTTCCGCACGCCGAGCTCGAGCAGGTCGCCCTGGAGTGGGGTCGCCTCATCAACGGCAAGAGCCCGACCGCCCAGCGGATGCTGAAGTACTCCTTCAACGCCGTCGACGACGGCCTGGTCGGCCAGCAGCTCTTCGCCGGCGAGACCACGCGCCTGGCCTACATGACCGACGAGGCCCAGGAGGGTCGCGACCAGTTCCTCGAGAAGCGGGACCCCGACTGGAGCCCGTACCCCTGGTACTACTGATTCGACACGTTCACGCAGGTCAGGGCGCTATGAGAGGCCTGAGTGGACCAACGTGACTCGTCATCACTTCTAGCCCGCCGGCAGGGGTCTTCCGATCAACCTCAGGAGCAACGTCGAGCCCGGGTGATGTCGGCCGTCCCGCGTACACTGACGTCATGAGCCTGAGTGCATCGGAGTTCTACGAGGCGGGGATGTCCTTGCCTCCTTCGGTGCGCAAGGACGTGGCGCTTCGGCTGCTGGAATCGCTCGAGGACGTCGACCAAGATCTTGTTGACGCGTCCTGGACGACCGAGATCGCTTCCCGAGTCGAGGACATCGTCAGCGGCAGGATCGAGATGATTCCCGGCGAGCAGGTGTTCGCTGAGCTGGCTGCGCGTCGGGCTGCTCGCGACGCATGACCCTTGCCTTCGAGTTCCACCCGGAAGCGCGGGCGGAGTTCTTCGCCGGTGTCGACTGGTACGACGAACGGGAGACCGGGGTCGGCGCACAATTCGGGGTGGCGGTTCGCGGGGCGATCGATGCCGCGGTTGACTCGCCGGAGTCTTGGGCCGCTTGGCCGGGCTGGGAGCGAGAACCGATGGTGCGCTCCAAAGGTGTCAACGGATTCCCCTATCGCGTCGTCTACTTCGTCGCAGGCGAGCAGCTGGTCGTCGTCGCAGTCGCCCACACCAAGCGACGCCCCGGCTACTGGCGCGACCGCGTCCGGTCCTGAGCGCTTCCCCGGGAGGACTGAGCCCGGGCGTCACTGCCGAACCGGCGTATTGATACGCCGGCTCGGCGGCCTTGGACCCTGCCGCAGCGGCGGCGGACGTGGTACGACGGACGTACCACCGACACCCGCCGGCGGACAGGCGTCTCGGGACGACCCGAGGAGTGACCATGGGACGCAGCGTTCCCACCATCCGTACCGTGCTGGCACCTGCGGCGGTCGTCGCGGCCCTCACCCTGACCGGCTGCTCCTTCGAGGCCTCGGTCGGCGGCAACAGCGTCGACGAGGCCGACCTCGAGCAGCAGATCAGTGATCAGCTCGAGGAGCAGGTCGGGCAGGCGCCTGAGGAGATCGACTGCCCCGGTGACCTCGACGCCGAGGTCGACGCGACCATCGAGTGCACGCTCAACGACAACGGCGAGTCCTACCCGGTGAGCGTGACCGTCACCGCCGTCGACGAGGACACCGAGCAGGTGAGGTTCGACTTCGAGGTCGGCGACCTCATGGAGTGACGGATCGAGTGAGGGCAGGATGCGCCGGCTCGGCGGGTCTAGGGTGGCGGGCGTGAAGGTCGTCGTGCTCACCGGAGCCGGCATCTCCGCGGAGAGCGGGGTGCCGACGTTCCGCGACGCGGACGGGCTGTGGGAGGGCCACCGGGTCGAGGAGGTCGCGACCCCCGAGGCCTACGACATGGCGCCGACCACGGTGCATCGCTTCTACGACGCCCGCCGCTCGGCCCTGCTCATGGTGCAGCCGAACGCCGCCCACCATGCGTTGGCCCGGCTGGAGGAGGCGCTCGGCGACGACCTGCTCGTGGTCACCCAGAACATCGACGACCTCCACGAGCGCGCCGGCTCCCGCCGGGTCCTGCACATGCATGGCGAGCTGCTCTCGGCGCTGTGCCGTGCGTGCGACGGCCGCGTGCGCTGGGAGTCCGACCTCGTCGACCTGCCGCCCTGCCCTGGGTGCGGCGTGACCGAGCTGCGACCCGACGTGGTGTGGTTCGGCGAGGTCCCCTACGGCATGGACCGCATCTCGGTGGAGCTCGCCCGCGCCGACCTGTTCGTCTCCATCGGCACCTCCGGCGCGGTCTACCCCGCGGCCGGCTTCGTCCAGCAGGCGTTGAGGTACGGCGCCCGCACCCTCGAGCTCAACCTCGAGCCCTCGGACGGCACCCCGTGGTTCCACGAGGCCCGCCACGGGAAGGCAGGCGACCTCGTGCCGCACTGGGTCGAGGAGCTGCTGGGGACCGCTCAGTCCGCGAGCTGATCGAGTCGGCGTATCAATACGCCGGTTCGGCATGGCGGGGTGGATCGAGTCGGCGTATCAATACGCCGGCTCGGCGGGAGGTCAGTCGCCCAGGTGGGAGCGGATCAGCCGCTCCAGCCGGTCCAGGTCGTCCTCGAGACCCATCCGCGGGGCGAAGCGCAGGATCGTGTCGACGAACAGGTCGCCGCTCTCGACCAGGCGCGGGTCCATGTGGCCGAACACCTCCAGCGTGACGATGCCGTAGAGCTGGGTCCAGCCCTGCATGTAGACCCACAGCAGCCCGCGGTCGGCCTCGGCGACGCCCTCGCTCTCGGCGGGGATCAGCGGGTCGAGCACCGCCTCGCGGGCGGCGGGTGGCAGGTCGTCGATCGCCGGGATCGGGAAGCCGTTGGACTCCCAGATCGCCTTCATCTGATCGGTGAACAGGTGCCCCGAGCTGCTCAGCGTCAGCATCTCCCGGCGCGCGCAGGAGGTGTCGGCGATCGGGTTGGCGAAGACCAGGCCGAACTCCCGCGGCGACTCGTGCGCCCACTGCCGGAAGGCGGTCGCGCTCAGGCACAGCCGGCCGGCCACGTCGTCCTCGGGCAGGGTGTCGGCCGCGGCACGGAACCGCTCGGTCGCCGCACGGTCCACCTCGTAGGCGACGAGGTCGACGAGCTCCTGGTAGCTGGCGACGTAGCGGTACAGCGCCGGTGCGGTCATGCCCATCCGCTGGGCGACCGCGCGCAGCGAGAGGTCCTCGCCGTCGCGGAGCAGGGCGATCGAGGTCGACACGATCTCGGCGTACGTCGCCTCGCGCTGTCGCTCTCGACGGGTCGTCGGCTCCACGGTCACGCGGCGGCTCCCTGCTGTGCTGTCGGGTGGTCCAGGCACCTTGAGTGATGCGTTGACACCCACGTTAACACCATTTACGGTTTACACCGTTCACTTCCGTGGATGCCCTGTCACGCATCCGGACACATCTCATCACGCCGAGCGCGAGGAACCGTCATGATCGATCGTTGGGGAGCACTCGTGGGCCGCCGGGCCCTCGCCGTCCTGCTCATCGGGGTGCTGCTCACCCTGGGGGCCGGTGCCTTCGGTGCCGGCGTCTTCGACTCCCTGTCCCAGGGCGGGTTCGACGACGCGTCCTCGGAGTCCGCGCGCGAGCTCGACGCCGAGCGCGAGGCGTTCGGCAACAAGGGCATCGACGTCGTCGCGATCTACGCGGACGAGGACGGCGACCTCTCCGCCGACGATCCGGCCTTCCGGGCAGCGGTCGAGGAGGTCGTGGCCGGCATCCCCGCCGACGCGGTCGCCTCCGTGGTGCCCTACTACGAGACCCCGCCCGAGGCGGGCCTGGTGAGCGACGACGGCAGCCACGCCCAGGTCCTGATCTCGCTGGCCGGCGAGACCCAGGACGACTTCCTGGTCAGCTACGACCGCGTCGCGGCCGTCCTCGAGGCACCGGAGGCCAGCGGGCTGGAGACCTCGATCGCCGGGGCGTACGCCGTCTACAACGACGTCAACGAGATCACGTCGGAGGACCTCAAGCGCGCCGAGCTCATCTCGCTGCCGATCGTCGTCCTGCTCGCGTTGCTGATCTTCGGCTCCGCGGTCGCCGCGCTCATGCCGGCCATGGTGGGCATCATCGCGATGCTCGGCGCCCTCGCGGTGGTCCGGGTGATCGCCGAGTTCACCGAGGTCTCGATCTTCTCGGTCAACGTGATCTCGCTGCTGGGCATCGGCCTGGCCATCGACTACGCGCTGTTCGTCATCAGCCGCTTCCGCGAGGAGCTGGCGCTGCAGCCTCTCGACGAGCCGGACGCCGCGGCGATCGCGATCCGCCGCACCATGTCCACCGCCGGCCGCACCGTGCTCTTCTCCGGCCTGACCGTCGCAGCCGCGATGGCCAGCCTGCTGATCTTCCCGCAGGCCTTCCTCCGCTCGATGGGGTACGGCGGTATCGCCGCCGTGATCGTGGCGATGCTGGCTGCACTGACGATCCTGCCGGCCGTGCTGCGCCTGCTGGGACGCCGCGTCGACGCCGGCCGCCTGCCCTGGCGCCGCAACCGCCCCCTGGCCCCCGCCGACGGCGGCCGCTGGGCGGCCCTGGCCCATGCGGTGATGCGCCGCCCGGTGCTGGTCATGGTCGTCACGATCGCCGTGCTGCTCGCGATCGCCAGCCCGTTCCTCGGCGCGAAGTGGGGCAGCGTGGACTACCGCGTGCTCCCCGAGGACGCGCCGGCCCACCAGGCGGCCGTGGTCCTCAATGAGGAGTTCGGCGGCGGCGAGGTGTCGACCGCCCAGCTGCTGCTGCAGGGCACCGACCCGTCCGACGTGGCGGCGTACTCCGAGGAGGTCCGGAGCGTCCCCGGCGTGCTGGACGTCGTCCCGGTCGCCGAGGCCGACGGCACCACGCTGCTGCGCGCCAGCTGGGACGGCAACAGTCAGTCCGAGGCCTCCCAGGACCTCCTGCGCGACCTGCGCGAGGTGCAGCCGGCCTCCGGCGAGGTGCTCGTGGGCGGCCTCACCGCCGAGACCGTCGACCTGGTCGCGTCGGTCTCCAGCCACCTGCCGTTGATGGGCCTGATCGTCGTCGGCGTGATGCTGGTGCTGCTGTTCGTCGCCTTCGGCTCGGTCGTGCTGCCGGTCAAGGCGGTCGTGATGAACCTCTTCTCCATCACCGCCTCCTTCGGCGTCGTGACCTGGATCTTCAGCGACGGCAACCTCGCCGACACCCTCGGCTTCGCCCCGCAGGGCTTCCTCGACGCCACCAACCCGATCCTGATGCTGGCGATCCTCTTCGGCCTCTCCATGGACTACGAGGTCTTCCTGCTCAGCCGGGTCCGCGAGGAGTGGGACCGCAGCCACGACAACGACCGTGCCGTCGCCGCGGGCGTCCAGAAGACCGGCCGCATCATCACCTCGGCGGCTCTGCTGCTCGGCGTGGTGATCGGCGCCTTCGGCACCAGCGGCATCGTCTTCATGAAGATGCTCGGCGTGGGCATGCTCGTCGCCCTGCTCATCGACGCCACGGTGGTCCGGGCCCTCCTCGTCCCTGCGACGATGAAGCTGCTGGGTCGGTGGAACTGGTACGCCCCCGGGCCGATGGCCCGCTGGTGGGAGCGCCACGGCTTCCGCGAGGAGGGCGACCCGGAGCCGGTGCCGACCCGGCGTGCCGAAGAGCCCGCACCGGTCTGAACCAGTAGGAAGAACCACCGCCGACCGGCCGCCGTCGTCCTAGCCTGAGGGTCATGACGACGGCGGCTGACGGGCTGACCATGAACCGGCTGATCCACGGCGCGGTGCGCCGCGACGTCAGGCGGCTTGCGGAGGCGTTGGAGGCCGACCCCGACCAGGATCGCGCCGTCGACCTGCTGCGGGCCTACCGCTTCCTGCGCGCCGAGCTGACCCGGCACCACGAGGGCGAGGACACCCACATCTGGCCGATGATGGCCCGCCTGGGTGCGGACACCTCGCTGCTGGAGCAGATGGAGTCCGAGCACGAGGCGATGGCCGACGCCCTCGGTGGGGTCGAGGCCGCGCTCGTCGCGCTCGCCTCCGCCCCCTCGCGCAGCACCCTCGACACGGCGCGCGAGGAGGTCGCGACGATGTCCGGCATCGTCGACGCCCACCTGCGCCACGAGGAGGACGAGCTCGAGCCGGTGCTGGTGCCGATGACCAGCACCCCGGAGTGGGCGGCGGTGGAGAAGAAGCTGCGCGGCGGGTCGGTCGTCGAGGCCGGTCGGTTCTTCGCCTGGCTCACCGACGACATGCCGGCCGAGGAGAAGGCGTTCCTCGGCACGCTCGTCCCGCCGCCGGTCACCGGGCTCCTCGCCCGGCTCCTCGGACGCCGCTACAGCCGCGAGATCGCGCCCGTCTGGGCCTGATCGTCCCGCGCCGGGTGGGGGGCGCCCCGCCCACGCCGCGTCCGCGGCAGCACCAGGGCGAGCAGCAGCACCGAGAGCGCCACACCAGCAGCGATCGCGACGTCGCGCCACAGGCCCGCCACCAGCGCGTCCCACACCGCGAGCCCCAGCTCGCGCTGCTCACCGGGGTCGGCCACGGCCTCCAGCACGCTGCGCGCGCCGAGCATCCCCAGGGCGAGCAGCCCCAGGGCCGGCAGCGCGAGGACCGACGCCACCAGCGTCGTACGCCGACGCAGCGGTGAGACCAGCAGCGCGACCGCGAGCGCGGCGGCTGCGGCCACGGGCACCCAGACCCCGACGTCGTCGACGCGCTGGATCGTCGAGCGGGCCCGGTCCAGGTCGGAGGAGTCGGCTACCTCGAACTCCACCGCGCCCGCCCGCACGTCGCGTCCCACCGGCACCCCGCGCTCGCGCAGCAGGTCCAGCGTGGCGCGCACGACCCCTGACAGGTCGATGCGGACGGGCACCGGCTCCCCGGCCTCGGCCTCCAGCGCGTCCATCATCGTCTCGTGGGCCGTGCGGTTGGCCGCGCGCCACAGGTCCGGCCACTCCGGCGAGGCCAGCACCGCTCGCACGGCCGCGCCGACCGCATCCTCGACCTGTGCCCGGCGGCGCTCGGACGGCTCGAGCGCGGAGACCACCGCCGCCTGGGTGCGGACCCGCACCGAGTCCTGCACGGTCTGCTCGTCCGCGAGCGGGGCCACGGTCTCCACGTAGGTGTCGGTGTCGGTCACCGTCCGGTCCAGCCACGAGCCGGCCAGCGCGACCGGGAGCAGGGCGACGGCACCGAGGACGAGGAGGACCGAGAGGAGTCGCCGCAGCACGTTCACGGGCGCATCGTGCCAGCCCGCCGGTCCGGTCAGCCGACCACCGCGCCCGCGTGCGGGGGCAGCGTGAGGGACCTCTCGGAGAGGGTGGGGCCCGCGTGCGTGCCGAGCAGCAGCTCGCCGGCCAGGTCGGGCACGGTGACGGTCCGCTCGCCGAGGTTGAGCGCGACCAGGGTGTCGCGCCGCCACAGCAGCACCAGGCGTGACTCCTCGTCGACCTCGCAGCGCGTGGCGGCGAAGGACGGATCGGTCAGCTCGGGACGGGTGCGTCGCAGGGACCCGAGCGCGCGGTAGAGCTCCAGCACCCGGGCGTGCCGGCCGTCCTCCGCCTCGGCCCAGTCGAGCTTCGAGCGGGAGAACGTCTCCGGGTCCTGCGGGTCCGGCACGACCGCCGGGTCCCAGCCCATCCGCTCGAACTCCGCCAGCCTGCCCTCGGCCGTGGCGCGCCCCAGCTCCGGCTCGGGGTGGGAGGTGAAGAAGGCGAACGGCGTCGAGGCAGCCCACTCCTCGCCCTGGAACAGCATCGGGGTGAACGGTCCGAGCAGGACCAGCATCGCCGCGCAGCCGAGCTGGTCCTCGTCGAGCACCTCGGTGACCCGGTCGCCGCGGGCGCGGTTGCCGACCTGGTCGTGGTTCTGGCTGCACACGACGAACCGCCAGGTCGCGGTGCGCTCGGTGTCGACCGGGACCCCGTGGTCGCGGTCGCGGAAGGAGGAGAACGTGCCGTCGTGGAAGAATCCGCGCTCGACCACCTTCTGCAGGGCGGTGAGCGGCTCGAAGTCGGCGTAGTAGCCGTCGGTCTCGCGGGTCAGGGCGACGTGCACGGCGTGGTGGAAGTCGTCGCTCCACTGGGCGGTGAGGCCGTGCCCGCCGGCCTCGCGCGGACGGATCATCACCGGGTCGTTGAGGTCGGACTCCGCGATCAGCGAGAGCGGCCGCCGCTGGTGTGCGGACAGGGCGTCGACCTCGACGGCCAGCTCCTCGAGCAGGTGCACGGGCGAGGAGTCGTGCAGCGCGTGCACGGCGTCGAGCCGCAGGCCGTCGACGTGGTAGTCACGCAGGAACATCAGGGCGCTGTCGAGGATGAAGCGCCGCACGTCCGCCGACCCCTCGCCGTCGAGGTTGACCAGGTCGCCCCAGGTGTTGCGGCCGTCCTTGAGGTAGGGCCCGAACAGCGGCAGGTAGTTGCCCGACGGGCCGAGGTGGTTGTGGACCACGTCCTGCACGACGCCGAGGCCGCGGGCGTGGCAGGCGTCGACGAAGCGCTGGTAGGCCGCCGGGCCGCCGTAGGTCTCGCTCACGGCGTGCCAGCCGACGCCGTCGTAGCCCCAGTTGTGGGTGCCGTTGAAGGCGTTGACCGGCATCACCTCCACCAGGTCCACGCCGAGGTCGACGAGGTGGTCGAGCCGCTCGATCGCGCTGTCGAGGGTGCCGCCGGGGGTGAACGTGCCGACGTGCATCTCGTAGACCACCGAGCCGGCCAGCTGCCGTCCGGTCCAGCCCTGGTCGGTCCACGCGAACGTCGCGGGGTCGTAGGTGCGAGAGAGCCCGTGCACCCCGTCGGGCTGGCGCCGCGAGCGCGGGTCCGGCCGCGGGGTCGGGTCGTCGTCGAGCAGGAACCCGTAGTCGACGCCCCCGTCGCGGGGCACGTCGGCCCGCCACCAGCCGTCGGCGTCGCGCTCCATCTCGTGGGTCGCGCCGTCGCACAGCAGCCGCACCCGCTCCGGGCGCGGGGCCCACACCTCGAACAACGCTCAGTCCTCCTTGACCAGCAGTGCGACCGGGTACGACGAGAGCAGCGTCTTCAGGGTGCCGTCGGTCAGCCGGTCGGTCAGTCGGTCGCGCCAGCGTCCGGGCGGCAGGTCCAGCCGGGTGTCGCCCCAGCCCTCACCCTCGGCGAGCCCGAGCGGCAGCCGGGTCGCCACGGTGAGCGCCCCGCCCCGGTCGAAGGCCAGCACGTGGTCGGCCGCCGGGCCCTCGGCCGTGACTGCGGCGTACGTCGTGAAGAGGTCGGGCCGGTCGCGGCGCAGCGGCAGCGCCGTGGCGACGACGTGCAGCTTGGCGGTGCCGGGGTCCTCCAGCCCGCCGACCAGGGAGCCGGGCCCCGCGGCGAGCATCGAGCGACGCAGGTCGTGGTCGACCGGACGGCGGTTGTCGGGGTCGACCAGCGACTGCTCCCACAGCTCCGAGCCCTGGTAGACGTCGGGCACCCCGGGCATCGTCAGCGCGACCAGCTTGGCGGCAAGCGCGTTGGACCACCCGGGGTTGACGGTCCAGCCGAGGACCTCGCCGAGCACCTCGCGCACGTCATCGCGGTCCAGCGCCGCGTCGACCGCGGCGTGCACCGCCGCCTCGTAGGCCGCGTCCGGCTCGGTCCACGTGGTGCGGTCGCCCGCCTCGCGCATCGCCTTCTCGGCGTACCCGTGCAGCCGACTGCGCCAGTCACCGCCCGGCTGCTCGCCCTCGTCGGCCGGCCAGGCGCCGATCGCGGCCTGCCACAGCAGGGACGCGAAGCCGGGGTCGGGCAGCGGCACCAGGCCCAGCAGCCGCTCCAGCGCGTCGGCCCAGCGGTGCGGTGCCTCGGCGAGCACATGGATGCGGGCCCGGACGTCCTCGCCGCGCTTGGTGTCGTGGGTGGAGAGCGTGGTCATGGCGTGCGGCCAGTCCCGCTGCCGCCGGGCCATCGCGGCGTGGAAGTCCTCGACCGTCGTCGAGAAGACCGACGGGTCGCCGCCGACCTCGTTGAGGGAGGTGAGCCGCGGGTAGCGGTAGAACGCGCAGTCCTCCACGCCCTTGGCCATCACCATCCCCGAGGTCTGCTGGAAGCGACGGGCTCCGTCGCAGCCGCCGTCGCGCAGCCAGGGCTCGAGCAGGTCGAACGTCGCGGCGAGGTCGGGTCGGCGGGCGCGCGCGTCGTCGAGCGCCTGCGAGAGGTGCTGCTCGCCGTCGCGGTCGGTGGCTGTGAGGTAGGAGCGGTAGACCGGGAAGCAGGCCAGCAGCTCGGCCACGGCGTCCTCGCCGCAGGCGGTCGGCAGACGGGGGACGTCGCGGCGCAGGTCGCGCACGATGCGCGCGGTCTCGCTGCCGAGGATGCCGTCGGCCACCTCGCGCTTGAGGTCGTGGACCATCGAGTGGAAGTCGAGACGACCGCCCAGCTCGTCCAGCGGTTCCTCGCCGGCCGGGTCGACGAGCACCCGGTCGACCAGGGCCAGCGCGTCGTAGCCGGTGGTGCCCTCGGTCGCCCAGGAGGCCGGCAGCTCCTCGCCGGGTTCGAGGATCTTCTCGACCAGGACGTAGGCGCCGTCGGTGAGCCGGGCGAGGTCGTCGAGGTAGCCCTTCGGGTCGCGCAGGCCGTCGGGGTGGTCCACCCGCAGCCCGTCGACCAGCCCCTCGCGGAACCAGCGCGCGATCTCCACGTGGGTCTCGGCGAAGACCTCCGGCTCCTCGACCCGCACGGCGGCGAGGGTGTTGACCGCGAAGAAGCGGCGGTAGTTGAGGTCGTCGTCGGCGCGGTGCCAGTCGACCAGCTCGTAGTGCTGGCGGGCGTGCACCTCCTGCGGGTCGTCGTGCAGCCCCGACGCCGTCCCGGGGGCGACCGGGAAGGCCTGGTCCCAGTAGTGCAGCTCGAGCCCGCGCTCGCCGAGCACGAGGGTGAGGTGGTCGATGGTGCCGTCCTCGCCGAGGTCGTCCTCGCCGACCACGGGGATGCGCAGCCGCTGGCCGGCGGTGTCCCAGTCGACGTCGAAGGCCGGTGCGTGCTCGGCGTCGCGACCGTGCCGCAGCACCTCCCACCACCAGGGGTCGGCGGCGGGCGTCGCGACCCCGACGTGGTTGGGCACGATGTCGACCAGCACGCCGAGGCCGAGGCGCCGGGCCGTCTCCGCGACCGCGGACAGCCCCTCCTCGCCGCCGCGCTCGGGGTCGAGGTGGTCGTGGGCGACGACGTCGTAGCCGTGGGTCGAGCCGGGCTCCGCTGCGAGCAGCGGGGAGAGGTAGACCCAGTCGGCGCCGAGGTCGTGCAGGTGCGGCAACAGGGCGGCGACGGAGTGCAGGTCCTGCTCGGCGCTGACCTGGAGGCGGTACGTCGACCTGGGCACCCGTGCCGGCACGGCCCGGGTCCTGGCGCTCACGAGGTGCCCCGGCCGGCCTGCTCGCGCAGCGACGCGTCGACCGACCAGTCCACCTCGGGATCCGGCTCGGCCCACTCCTGGAGCACCAGGACCGACCGGCCCGGCAGCTTCAGCTCGGAACCGGCCAGCAGCGCGGTCTCGGGGTCGGTGCCACCGGCGGTGTCGATGACCGCGGCCCAGCGCCCGGCGTACTCCTCGGGCGGCAGCACGAGCGGCACGTCGTCGGACCCGGCGTTGAAGAACAGGCAGAAGTGGTCGTCCATGATCGGCCCGCCGCGCTCGTCCATGCCCTGGATGCCGTGGCCGTTGAGGTACATCCCCAGCACCCGACCGTCGCCGTCCCAGTCGGACTCCTCCATCGGGCGCCCGTCGGGGTGCAGCCACACGATGTCGTTGAGCCGCTCGGCACCTTCGGGGCCGGTGCGGACCGTGGAGCCATCGAAGAACCGCTTGCGGCGGAACGTCGGGTGCTCGGCACGCAGCCGCGACACCGCGGCGGTGAACTCCACCAGCGGGCGGTCGAGGTCGTCCCAGTGCATCCAGGAGATCTCGTTGTCCTGGCAGTAGGTGTTGTTGTTGCCGCCCTGGGTGCGACCGCCCTCGTCGCCGTGCAGCAGCATCGGCACGCCCTGGGAGAGCAACAGCGTCGCGATCATGTTGCGCTGGGTGCGGGCCCGCATGCGCAGCACCTCGGCGTCGTCGGTGGGTCCTTCGACGCCGTGGTTCCACGAGCGGTTGTGGCTCTCGCCGTCGTTGCCGTCCTCGCCGTTGGCGTCGTTGTGCTTCTCGTCGTAGGAGACGAGGTCGCGCAGGGTGAAGCCGTCGTGGGCGGTGACGAAGTTGATGCTGGCGAAGGGCAGCCGGCCGGACTGCTCGTAGAGGTCGGAGGAGCCGGCCAGTCGCGAGGCCAGCTCGCCGAGCGTGGGCTCGCCGCGCCAGAAGTCGCGCACGGAGTCGCGGTACTTGCCGTTCCACTCGGTCCACTGCGGCGGGAAGCCGCCGACCTGGTAGCCGCCGGGCCCGACGTCCCACGGCTCGGCGATCAGCTTGACCTGCGAGACCACGGGGTCCTGCTGGACGAGCTCGAAGAACGTGGCGAGCCGGTCGACGTCGTAGAACTCGCGGGCCAGCGCGGCGGCGAGGTCGAAGCGGAACCCGTCGACGTGCATCTCGGTGACCCAGTAGCGCAGCGAGTCCATGATCAGCTGCAGCGAGTGCGGGTGCCGGACGTTGAGCGTGTTCCCGGTGCCGGTGTAGTCCATGTAGTAGCGCTCGTCGTCCTCGACGAGGCGGTAGTACGCCGCGTTGTCGATGCCCTTGAACGACAGCGTCGGCCCGAGGTGGTTGCCCTCCGCGGTGTGGTTGTAGACCACGTCGAGGATGACCTCGATCCCGGCGAGGTGCATCGCCTTGACCATCGACTTGAACTCCTGGACCTGCAGCCCGCGGGCCGAGGGGTCCTCGAGGTCGCGGGCGCCGGCGCTGTACTCCGCCTGCGGGGCGAAGAAGCCCAGGGTGTTGTAGCCCCAGTAGTTGCGCAGTCCCTTGTCGAGCAGGGAGTCGTCCTGCACGAACTGGTGGACCGGCATCAGCTCGATGGCGGTGACGCCGAGCTTGCGCAGGTGCTCGACCACGGCCGGGTGCGCGAGACCGGCGTAGGTGCCGCGCAGCTCCTCGGGCACGTCGGGGTGGAGCATCGTGAGCCCCTTGACGTGCGCCTCGTAGACGACCGTGTCGGTGTAGGGCGTGCGGGGGGCGCGGTCGCCCTCCCAGTCGTAGAACGGGTTGACGACCACGCCCAGGGTCATGTGGGCCGCGGAGTCGTCGTCGTTGCGGGACTCCTCCTCGCCGAAGGTGTAGGCGAAGAGCGAGGGGTCCCAGTCGATCTCGCGCCACGTCGCCTTGGCGTAGGGGTCCAGCAGCAGCTTGGAGGGGTTGCAGCGCTGCCCGTGCTCGGGCGCCCACGGCCCGTGCACGCGGTAGCCGTAGCGCTGGCCCGGCTGCGCCGAGGGCAGGTAGCAGTGCCACACGTGCGCGTCGACCTCGGTCAGCTCCACCCGGGTCTCGGTCAGTGCGCCGTCGCCGCCGTCCGGGTCGTCGTCGAACAGGCACAGCTCGACCCTCTCGGCGACCTCGCTGAACAGGGCGAAGTTGGTGCCGCTGCCGTCGTACGTCGCCCCGAGCGGATAGGCGTTCCCTGGCCAGACCTCCATCGGTCTCCCTCCATCGCGATGGGTACTGCTTGGAACGTTCTAACAAGCCCCTGGGCACCCCCGCCTCACCCGTCGTGGCGGGAACCACCCGGGCGACCCCTGCCGCAGGTGGTTACCACTCGGTAGCATCAGCGTCATGAAGCGCGAGATCTACGACGAGGACCACGAGGCGTTCCGCTCCAGCGTGCGGGAGTTCCTGGAGCGCTCGGTCATCCCGAACGTCGAGCAGCACGCCGTCGACAAGGCCATCCCCCGCGAGTTCTGGCTCGAGGCCGGCAAGCAGGGGTTCCTGGGTCTGGAGATCCCCGAGGAGTACGGCGGCGCCGGCGCCGAGGACTACCGCTTCAACGCCGTCATGGCCGAGGAGCTCTCCAAGGTCAACGCCGCCCTCGGCTCCTGCTGGGGCATCCACGCCGACATCACTGCGCCGTACATCGTGGCGATGGGCACGCCAGCGCAGAAGGAGCGTTGGCTGCCCGGCGTCGCCGCCGGCGAGATCCTGCTCGCCATCGGCATGACCGAGCCGTCGGGAGGCTCCGACCTCGCCGCGCTGAAGACCACCGCGGTCAAGGACGGCGACGACTGGGTCATCAACGGCTCGAAGACCTTCATCACCAACGGCTACTCCGCCGATCTGGTCATCACCGCGGTCCGGACCGACCCCGAGAAGGGTGCCCGCGGCATCACGCTCTTCGCCATCCCCGCCGACGCTCCGGGCTTCTCCCGCGGTCGCAAGCTCGACAAGGTCGGCCAGGACGAGTCCGACACCGCCGAGCTGTTCTTCGAGGACGTCCGCCTGGGCGAGGACCACATCATCGGCGAGCTCGGTGGTGGCTTCATCGCGATGATGCAGAAGCTCCCGCAGGAGCGCCTGGGCTGCGCGATCTCCAACGTGGCGCACGCCAAGCAGATCCTGGTCGAGACCCTGCAGTACACCAAGGACCGCAAGGCCTTCGGTGCCCCCATCGGCACCTTCCAGCACAACAAGTTCCTGCTGGCCGAGCTGTTCACCGCCATCGAGGTGGCCGAGGCCTACATCGACACCTGCGTCATCGCCCACGACAAGGGCGAGCTGACCCCGGTCGACGCCGCCAAGGCGAAGTGGTGGAGCAGCCAGGTGCAGAACGACGTGCTCGACCACTGCGTCCAGCTGCACGGTGGCTACGGCTTCATGAACGAGTACCGCGTGGCCCGCGCCTGGCGCGACGCCCGCGTCTCCAAGATCTGGGCAGGATCCAACGAGATCATGAAGGAGCTCATCGGCCGCGACCTGGGCCTGTAGCCCCGGTCGCCAGCCCCGATCGCAGCCCCGATCGCCAGCCCCGGCCGGGCCCGGGTCTCCTCAGGAGCCCGGGTCCGGCGTGGGGCCGAACGCCCTCTCGCACTGCTTGGCGCCCCGACAGTCGTCGAGGGCACGCAGTCGCCGCTTCAGCTCGGCCAGCACGTCGGCGTACTCCTTGCCGCGCCGGGTGAGCTTCCCCGAGCCCACCTTGACCAGGTTGCGCACCTCGTCTGGGTCGACGTCGCGGTCGTAGAGCTCGACCTCGCCGGTGTGGTGGCGGACGTAGGTGTACCGCGCGGTCCGCACGCCACGGAACAGCCAGCCGTGCCCCTTCTTCCGGGCCGCCGCGACCGAGGTCCCGGCCTGCACCAGCGAGGTGCCCGAGAGCCCGGTGGACTCCGCTCCGCGCGCCGCCGGGAGCAGGGATGCTCCGTCGACGCGCCGACGCTGGGAGGCGGTGTCCCACACCCCGGCGGCGTCGAGGAACGTCGCCGGCAGGTCCACGATGCTCGCGGGTGCCGTCGACCGCACGCCCCGGTCCAGCCCCGGGCCGCGGACCAGCAGCGGGACCTGCAGGTTCTCCTCGTAGGGGAAGTTCTTGCCGCGCAGGCGGTGCTCCCCGAGCAGGAACCCGTTGTCGGAGGTGAACACCACGAGGGTGTCCTCCAGCTCGCCGAGACTCTTGAGCCTGCGCAGCATGGCGGCGTTCGCCTCGTCGACGGCCGCCAGGGACCGCAGGCGCTGGCGGTGCAGGTGCGTCATGTCCTTGCGCGAGAGGGTCCTGCGACGCAGGTAGCGGGGCTTGTCGGAGACATCCTCCTCGTTGAACGACGACCGTTTCAGCGACGGCGGCTTCGCCTTGCGGTGGAGGTCGCGGTGACGGGCAGCCGGGATCGGCTCGCCGATGAAGCGGCCGTTGACGGTGCCGTCGTGCGGCGCGACGTGGCTGGCCCAGAGGAAGAACGGCCGGCCGCGCTGCGAGGCCCGTCGCAGGAACCGGTCCGCCCGGTCGGCCATCACGTCGGCGATGTAGCCCTTCGGGGTCTCGGGGTCGCCGTCGTTCTCGAAGTCGGTGTCGACGAACGCGTACGTCCGTCCCAGGGTCGGATCCCACAGGTCCCACCCGCGCGGACGCCGCCGGTCCGCGGCGTACCCGTTGAGCATCTTGCCGATGAACCCGGTGGTGTAGCCGGCGTCCTGGAGGTAGGTGCCGAGGTTGCGGCGCAGGTGGACGCCCTCCTCGAAGGAGCGGAAGCGGTCCCAGCCGCCGTAGGGACCGTCGTTGTGCTCGACACCGTTGTTGTGGGCGTACTGGCCGGTCAGCAGGCTCGCCCGGGCCGGGCAGCACAGCGGGTGCGGGCTGATCGCCCGCACGAAGTCGACGCCCTTGTCGCCCAGCAGCCGCCGGGTGCGCGGCATGGCCGACATGTCGGTGTCGGTCTGGTCGTCGGTGGTGATCAGCACGATGTTGGGCTTGCGCTGCTTCGCGGCCACCGCCGCCGCTGCTGCAGGCGCTGCCGCTGGACGGCGTACGTCGCGACCCTGCTCGGCGCGGGCCTGGCGGCGGTCCGGCTCCTCGACGCCCCCCGCGGAGAGGCCGCCACCGGTCACCCCCAGCAGCACGGCGAGGGACAGGCAGACCGAGGCGAGGGCACGACGGGACGACGGGAGCACAGCGCCATTCTTTACCTTCGTGCGACCCCCTGTCCTGCGAACACCTGTCCTGCGAACGCCCCGTCGTTGAGCGCAGCCTCACCTTCGTTGCCGGGTCGTCCGGCTCGCAGTTCACTGGACACCGTGACCTCCGAGCTGATCGACCCGCCTGACGTGGACCCGGCCGACGTGGAGCCCGCGCTGCACGACGACGAGCCGCACGGCGAGGGCCTGCGCTCGCGGCTGAACTGGCTGCGTGCCGGCGTCCTCGGCGCCAACGACGGCATCGTGTCCACCGCCGGCGTGGTCGTCGGTGTCGCCGGCGCGACCACCGACCGCACGGCGATCATGGTCGCCGGTGTCGCCGCGCTGGTGGCCGGCGCGCTGAGCATGGCCGCGGGCGAGTACGTCTCGGTCAGCACCCAGCGCGACTCCGAGCAGGCGCTGCTGGCCAAGGAGCGTCGGGAGCTGGAGGAGGAGCCCGAGGAGGAGCTCGCCGAGCTCGCCCAGATCTACGTCGACAAGGGGCTCTCACCCGAGCTGGCCCAGCAGGTCGCCGTCGAGCTCACCGCCCACGACGCCCTCGGTGCGCACGCGGAGGCCGAGCTCGGCATCGACCCCGACGAGCTGACCAGCGCCTGGCAGGCGGCCTGGGCGTCGATGATCGCCTTCACGGTCGGGGCACTGCTCCCGCTTCTCACGATCCTGCTGGTCGTGGCCGACCTCCGGGTGCCGATCACGATGGTCTCGGTCGCCGTGGCCCTCGCGCTGACCGGATGGACCAGCGCCCGGCTGGGCTACGGCCCTCCAGGACGTGCGGTGCTGCGCAACGTCGGTGGCGGCGTGTTCGCGATGGTCGTGACGTTCCTCGTCGGCTCCGCGCTCGGCACCACGATCGGCTGACTACCAGCCTGCCTCACGCCTGCTCGACGCCGGCGGTGCGAGCCAGCTGGTGCAGCGACTCGCGCAGCGCCGGCTCCGGGGTGACCGCCCGTCGCAACCCGGCCACGAGCTCGTCGGGCAGGTCGTCGAGGCCGCGCACCTCCTGGTGCAGCCCCTCCATCGTGGCGTCGAGCCGGGCGGCGGTCTCCGCCGCCTCGCGCAGCCCCTCCAGCAGCTCCGGTGGGACGTCGCGGCGGTACTTGTAGAAGATCTTGTGCTCCAGGCTGGCCCAGAAGTCCATGGCGACGGTCCGGAACTGGGTCTCGACCGTCACCGGCACCGTGCCCTCGGAGAGGAACACCGGCACCTCCAGCAGTGCGTGCAGGCTGCGGTAGCCGTTGGGCTTGGGCTCGCGGACGTAGTCGCGCACCTCGACCACGCGCAGGTCCGGCTGGCGGGAGAGCACGTCGAAGACCCGGTAGACGTCGGAGACGAACGAGCACGTCACGCGCACGCCGGCGATGTCGGTGACCCGGGCGCGGACCTCGTCGTACGTCGGGGCGCCCCCCACGGCGATGCCCTTGCGCTCCATCTTGTCGGCCAGGCTCTCCAGCGACTTCACGCGCGAGGTGACGTGCTCGATCGGGTTGTGCTCGTGGAGGTGGGTGTACTCGTCCTGCAGGATCTGCAGCTTCGTCAGCACCTCCTCCATGCCGAACTTGTGCTCGAGCAGGAAGCGGCGCAGCCCCTCGTCGGGTGCGGTGCCGGGGTCGCCGAAGGTGCTCGGGAAGCGGTCGCTGCTCGGTGACACCCCGCCAGCCTACGGACCCGACCGGGGTCCAGCCCCTAGGTTGCTGGCAGGAGGTCCCTATGAGAGTGGCGGTCGCGCGCGAGACGCGCGAGGGAGAGACCCGGGTGGCGATGGTGCCCGAGCTGGTCGCGAAGCTGAGCGCGCTGGGGCACGAGGTCCTCGTCGAGCCGGGGGCCGGCGCGGGGGCGCTCCACACCGACGAGGCGTACGCCGCCGCCGGCGCCGTGCTCGCCGACGACCCCTACTCCGACGCCGAGCTGGTCTGCTCGGTCCAGCCGCTGCCACGCGACCTGGCCCGACGGCTGGCGTCCGGCACCGTGACCGTCTCCTTCCTGCCGACCGCGGCCGAGCTCGACCTGGTGCGCGACTACCGCGACCTCGGCGTGACCGCGCTGGCGATGGAGCTGGTGCCGCGCATCTCCCGTGCGCAGTCGATGGACGCGCTGTCCTCCCAGTCGCTGGTCAGCGGCTACCGCTGCGCCGTGGTGTGCGCGGGGCTGCTGCGCCGCTTCCTGCCGCTCAACATGACCGCGGCCGGCACCGTGCCGCCCGCCGAGGTCGTCGTGCTCGGCGCCGGGGTGGCCGGGCTGCAGGCGATCGCCACCGCACGCCGCCTCGGGGCCGTGGTGAAGGCCTACGACGTGCGTGCCGCCGCCGCCGAGGAGATCCGCTCGATGGGCGCCCAGGCGATCGAGCTGGACCTGCCGACGCTCGACGGCGCGGGAGGGTACGCACGCGAGATGACCGAGGAGCGGGCCGCGCTCCAGCGCGAGCTGCTGGCGCCGTACGTCGCTGCGGCCGACGGCCTGATCACGACCGCCGCCGTCCCCGGGCGCACCGCCCCCGTCCTGGTGACGCGGGGGATGGTGGAGGCGATGAGCGCCGGGTCGGTCGTCGTCGACCTGGCGGCTGACTCCGGCGGCAACGTCGAGGGCTCGGTACCAGGAGAGGTCGTGCGGGTCGGCCGGGCGCAGGTGTGGGGCGGGCGCAACGTGCCGGCGCAGATGCCCGAGCCCGCGTCGCGGCTCTACGCCCAGAACGTGCTCAACCTCGTGGCGCTGCTCAGCGGTGACGCCGGTTCCCTGTCGCTGGACTGGGACGACGAGATCATCGCGGGCGCCTGCGTCACCCACGACGGGGTGGTGCGCCACGAGCCCACCGCGCGGTTGCTCGACGCCCCGGCTCCCGAAGGAGGCCTCGCATGACCGACGGCATGGTCTGGCTGACCATCTTCGTGCTCAGCGTCTTCGTGGGCGTCGAGGTGATCTCGAAGGTCTCCTCGACGCTGCACACCCCGCTGATGTCCGGCGCCAACGCCATCCACGGGATCATCCTCCTCGGGGCCGTGCTGGTGACCGGGCAGACCGAGTCGACCCCCACGCTGGTGGTGGGCCTGGTCGCGATCGTGCTCGCCGCGGTCAACCTGGTCGGCGGCTTCGTCGTCACCGACCGGATGCTGCAGATGTTCACGCGCAGGAAGCCCGCCGCCCCGAGGGAGGCGCAGCGATGAGCGCCGTCCCCACCTGGGCGCAGCTGGTCTACCTGCTCTGCGCGGTAGGCTTCATCCTCGCGCTCAAGGGGCTGTCGGGGCCGCGGACCGCCCGCACCGGGAACCTGATCGGTGCCGGCGCCGCCGCGGTGGCCGTCGTGCTGCCCTTCGTCTACCTCGACCTGGACCACCTCCCGCTGATCGTCGGCGCGATCGCGCTCGGCTCGCTCGGCGGCGTCCTGGGTGCGCGCAGGGTGCAGATGACCCAGATGCCGCAGATGGTGGCCCTCTTCAACGGCGTCGGCGGTGGCGCCGCTGCACTGGTCGCGCTGCTGGAGCTCGAGGAGCTGGGCCACCTGCCCGCCTCCGCGGTCGGGACGTTCGTGCTGGTGGCGACGGCCTTCACGGTCCTGGTCGGCTCGGTGTCCTTCGCCGGCTCGGTCATCACCTTCGCCAAGCTGCAGGAGCTGATGACCTCACGGCCCGTGGTCTTCGCCGGGTTGCCGGTGGCGTTCGCCGCCGCCCTCCTCGGCTCGGTGGTGCTGGGGTGGCTCGTGGTGGACGGCACGCTGCTGTGGGCGGGCGTCGCCCTCGGCGTCATGGGCCTGCTGGTCGGCGTCCTGCTGGTGCTGCCGGTCGGCGGGGCCGACGTGCCCATCGTGATCTCGCTGCTCAACGCCTTCACCGGCCTGACCGTCGCGGCCGGCGGCTACGTCCTCGGCAACGTCGTCCTGCTGGTCGCCGGCACCCTCGTCGGCGCCTCCGGCACCTTCCTCACCCTGCTCATGGCCCGGGCGATGGGTCGCTCGGTGCCCAACATCCTCTTCGGCGCCCTCAAGGGGGGCTCGACGCTCGGTGCCGGCGAGGCCTCGGACCGTCCGGTGCGCTCGGCCGGCCCCGAGGACGTCGCGATCCTGCTGGGGTACGCCGACCGCGTGATCATCGTCCCCGGCTACGGCCTGGCCGTCGCCCAGGCACAGCACACGCTGCGCGAGCTGGTCGAGCTGCTGCAGTCGCGCGGCACCCGTGTCGACTACGCCATCCACCCGGTCGCCGGCCGGATGCCCGGTCACATGAACGTGCTGCTGGCCGAGGCGCAGGTGCCCTACGAGCAGCTGGTCGAGATGGACGAGATCAACGGCGAGTTCAAGCACACCGACGTGGTGCTGGTCGTCGGCGCCAACGACGTCGTCAACCCCGCGGCACGCACCACGCCCTCGGCGCCGATCTACGGGATGCCGATCCTCGACGTCGACCAGGCCCAGCAGGTGGTCTTCCTCAAGCGGTCGATGCGCCCGGGCTTCGCCGGCATCGAGAACGAGCTGCTCTTCGACCCCAGGACCACGTTGCTCTTCGGCGACGCCAAGGAGTCGCTCACCAAGCTGCTGGCGGCGGCCAAGGCGCTGTAGGGGCCAGCGGCGAGGTCAGCCGGCGACGCCGTACAACCGGTCGCCGGCATCGCCGAGGCCGGGCACGATGTAGCCCTTCTCGTTGAGCTTCTCGTCCATCGCGGCGGTGACGACGGTGACGGGGACGTCGAGGCCCTCGAGGTCGGCGGCGAGGCGCTCGCAGCCCTCGGGGGCGGCGAGCAGACAGATCGCGGTGATGTGGTCGGCGCCGCGGTCGGTGAGGAACCGGATCGCCGCGGCGAGGGTGCCGCCGGTGGCGAGCATCGGGTCGAGCACGTAGCACTGGCGGCCGGAGAGGTCGTCGGGCAGGCGCTCGGCGTACGTCGAGGCCTCCAGGGTGTCCTCGTTGCGCACCATGCCGAGGAAACCCACCTCGGCGGTGGGGAGCAGCCGCATGAAGCCGTCGAGCATGCCGAGCCCGGCACGCAGGATCGGCACGACCAGCGGCTTCGGCGTGGCCAGTCGCACGCCGTCGGCGAGCGCGACCGGGGTCTGGACCTGGACGGGGGCGACCCGGACGTCGCGGGTGGCCTCGTAGGCCAGCAGCGCGACGAGCTCCTCGGTGAGGGCCCGGAAGGTCGGGGAGTCGGTGGTCTCGTCCCGCAGCGTGGTGAGCTTGTGGGTGACGAGCGGGTGGTCCACGACCTGGGTGCGCATGGGGTCCAGCCTAGGGACGATCGCGCCCGCGGGCGAAAGGGGTTGGCCCGGGATCACGGGTCTGCCACCCTGGTCACACGCCACCTCGTGGGCCCGGTGCCCGCGCCCGCCCAGGGGGTTCCCCATGCAGGACACGATCGACGCCCAGCTCGACGACGTCGACCTGGCCGTGGCTGCCTACCGCCGGGCCGGCGAGTGGGTCGTGGACGAGCTGACCCTGGAGCACTGCGAGGACGTCGAGACGCTGGCCGAGGCGCTGCGCCACCTCGGGGGCGACACCGGCGCGATCGCGCTGGTGAGCATCGACGAGGACTTCTTCGTCATCGTGCGGGTCCAGGGCCCCCGCACCCGGGTGCTGCTCTCGGACGCCAGCGCCGCCGAGGACTGGGACCTCGCCGAGTCGGTGCTCGACCTGCTCGACGAGACCGACCCCGACGACCTCGACGAGCGTGACGAGGACGAGCCGGCCGGAGACCTCGGGTTGCTGGTCGACCTCGGCGTGGCCGAGGAGGTCATGGAGGAGCTGATCGACGACGTCGACCTCTACCCCGACGAGGCGCTGTCCGACCTGGCCCGCCTGATGGGCTTCGGCGAGCTCTTCGACGACGTCGTGGGCCTGACGTCCGCGTGATCGGCGATCGGTGGGCGGACCCGATGCGGGCCGCCCTGGGGCAGGCGCGCGCTGCGCTGGCCACCGGCGACGTCCCGATCGGCGCGGTCGTGCTGGGCCCTGCCGGTGACGTGATCGGCACCGGGCGCAACGTCCGGGAGGCCGAGGCCGACCCGACCGGGCACGCCGAGGTCGTGGCGCTGCGTGAGGCGGCGCGCTCCCGGGGCGAGTGGCGCCTGGAGGGCTGCACCCTGGTGGTCACCCTCGAGCCGTGCACGATGTGCGCCGGAGCCGCGGTGCTCTCGCGCGTGGAGCGGGTCGTCTTCGGGGCCTTCGACGACAAGGCCGGCGCGGTCGGCAGCCTGTGGGACGTCGTGCGCGACCGACGCCTCAACCACCGCCCCGAGGTCGTCTCCGGGGTGCTGGCCGAGGAGTCGGCCGCGCTGCTCGCGGACTTCTTCGGCGGCCACCGCTAGTCGGCGCTAGCCACCGCTAGTCGGCCAGCCGTGACCGGGTCAGGAACCTCACGCCGTACGGCGCCTCGAGGCTGAACCCGGCGCCGCGGCCCTTCACCACGTCGATGGTCAGCACCGTGTGCTTCCAGTACTCGTGCTGCGCCTTGGACATCCACACCGGCACCGACCGCTCCAGGCCGACGTCGAGGTCCCCGAGGTGCACGTCGGCGTCGCCGAGCATGAAGTCCCCGTCGGGGTAGCACATCGGCGCCGACCCGTCGCAGCAGCCGCCGGACGGGTGGAACATCACCGGTCCGTGGTCGGCCGTGAGGCGGCGGAGCAGCTCCGCCGCCTCGTCGGTGACATCGACCATCAGAAGAAGCCGAGCGCGTCCGGGGAGTAGGACACGAGCAGGTTCTTGGTCTGCTGGTAGTGGTCGAGCATCATCTTGTGGTTCTCGCGACCGATGCCGGACTGCTTGTAGCCGCCGAACGCCGCGTGCGCGGGGTAGGCGTGGTAGCAGTTGGTCCACACGCGGCCGGCCTTGATCTCCTTGCCGGCGCGGAACGCCTGGGCGCCGTCACGCGACCAGACGCCGGCGCCGAGGCCGTACAGGGTGTCGTTGGCGATCGTCAGTGCGTCGGCCTCGTCGTCGAAGGACGTCAGCGACACCACGGGGCCGAAGATCTCCTCCTGGAAGATCCGCATCGAGTTGCTGCCCTCGAAGATCGTGGGCTGCACGTAGTAGCCCTCGGCGAGGTCGCCCTCGAGCACGGTGCGCTCGCCGCCGGTGAGCACCTTCGCGCCCTCGGCCTTGCCGATGTCGATGTAGGACAGGATCTTCTCGAGCTGGTCGGAGGAGGCCTGGGCGCCGATCATCGTCGCGTCGTCGAGCGGGTTGCCCTGGATGATCTTCTCCACGCGGGTGACGGCGTCGCCCACGAAGTCGGCGTACATCGAGCGCTGCACCAGGGCCCGCGACGGGCAGGTGCAGACCTCGCCCTGGTTGAGGGCGAACATCGCGAAGCCCTCCAGCGCCTTGTCGTAGAACGCGTCGTGCTCGGCGGCGACGGAGTCGAAGAAGATGTTCGGGCTCTTGCCGCCGAGCTCGAGGGTCACCGGGATGATGTTCTGGCTGGCGTACTGCATGATCAGTCGGCCCGTGGTGGTCTCGCCGGTGAAGGCGATCTTGGCGATCCGCGAGCTCGACGCCAGCGGCTTGCCGGCCTCGACGCCGAAGCCGTTGACGACGTTGACGACGCCGGCGGGCAGCAGGTCGCCGACGAGCTCGATGAGCTTGAGGATCGACCAGGGGGTCTGCTCGGCCGGCTTGAGCACCACGCAGTTGCCGGCGGCCAGTGCGGGGGCGAGCTTCCACACGGCCATCAGGATCGGGAAGTTCCACGGGATGATCTGGCCGACGACGCCCAGCGGCTCGTGGAAGTGGTAGGCGACGGTGTTCTCGTCGATCTCACCGATCGACCCCTCCTGGGCCCGCAGCACGCCGGCGAAGTAGCGGAAGTGGTCCACGGCCAGCGGCAGGTCGGCGGCCAGGGTCTCGCGGACGGGCTTGCCGTTCTCCCAGGTCTCGGCGACGGCCAGCGCGGTGAGGTTCTCCTCCATCCGGTCGGCGATCCTGAGCAGGACGTTGGAGCGCTCGGTCGTCGACGCACGACCCCACGACCCGGCGGCGGCGTGGGCTGCGTCGAGGGCGGCCTCGATGTCCTCCTCGGTGCCGCGGGCGATCTCGGTGAACGGCTTGCCGTTGACCGGCGAGATGTTCTCGAAGTAGTTGCCGCGGATCGGGTCGACCCACTCCCCGCCGATCCAGTGGCCGTAGCGGCTCTGGACGGAGACGAGGGAGTCAGGGGCTCCGGGCGGTGCGTAGACGGTCATGGTCGCTCCTTGCGTCGGTGGCGTCAGTGGCAGTGGGCCGTCGACGTGACGGCGCTCACAGACGCTAGGAATCGCGACGTTGCGG
>JAYYWX010000041.1:0-25247 GCA_036341255.1 Actinomycetota bacterium
CTGTCGGTGCAGTGGGCGCACGGCCCGCAGTGGGTCACCCACGCCACGGCCGGGGAGTCGTGGATGGGGCTCTCCGCCGTTTCCGCGCTGCCCGGTGCGAGCGGGGGCTCCGAGGGCGAGGTGCTGCTGGTGCCGCTCCACGGCCACACCCGCGGGCACTGCGGCGTCGCGGTCAACACGACCGACGGCTGGCTGCTGCACGCCGGTGACTCCTACTTCCACACCTCCGAGAAGCAGTCCCCGCCCGCGCCACCGGTCGGGCTGAAGGTCTACCAGCGCATCCTCGCCGCCGACGACGGCCTGCGCCGAGCCAACCAGGATCGGCTGCGCGAGATGTACGCCGCGCACTCCGCTGAGGTCACGGTCTTCTCCGCCCACGACGCCTCGGAGTACGCCGCGTTCGTCTGAGGTCGTGCTGGACCCTCCGCGGGGCGGCGTCGGCAGGCGTCAGTCGGCGCAGGCGGCGAACGGCAGCGCCCGGCGCAGCGTGAGCTCCGCGGCGCCGACCGGGTCTGCGAGGCGGTAGCCGATGCGGCCCGAGGCCGGGTCGGCGACACCGCCCTCGAAGGCCCGCGCCACAGCCTTGTCGTCGGCGGCGAGCCCGATGCGGGTGAAGAGGTCCTGCCGGTCGGTGCCCAGGCGCACGGTCGCGAGCGTGCCCTCCAGCGCGACGGAGTACGCCGCCAGCGGCTCCAGACCGGTGGCCCCAGCCGGTGCAGGGACACACCCCCGTTCCACGTAGGTGCCCACCGCGGTGCCGGTCACGATCATGCCCGTGGCGTCGTCGTCGCCCCACGGGTCGGTCACGTCGACGGCGGCACCCGACAGCACCAGGCCGGCCTCGACGTCCACGACCGCGTCGGCCAGCGGCCCGACCCCGGCGTCGACGGCCTTCTGGACCGCGCGGGGGTCGATGATCGTGTGCAGCCCGAGGATCCAGCCGACCTCCTGACCGTCAGCGTCGAAGAGGCGCGCCTCCCAGCCGACGTCCTCCTGGGAGAAGGAGTGGTCGCGCAGCAGCTGCGGTCCGAACGGACGGAGCAGACCGTCGCTGAGGATCGCGGTCTCGCGCTGGGCGCGGTTCCAGAATGCGTTGCGCTCGCGGCCGGGCAGGTCGCTGCTGAGCTCCTCGAGCCCGAGCTGCAGGGCGGCCCGGTCGAAGTCGGTGATGGTGACCGCGGTGACGTCGCCCGGCACGTGCGCGAGCGCCCGCTGCGCCGGGGTGATGTCGACCGGGCTGACGGTCAGCGTCGCCTGCGGCGCGGGCGGCTCCTGCCCCTGCGGCGGGGGGCTGGAGGACGTGCAGCCGGTCAGTGCCCCGGCTCCGAGCAGCAGCCCCGCCATCGCGGCCACAGGCCCGGTGACGGTCCCTGCTCCCCTCCGTGACCGACGGGTCCGGTCAGCTCCGGGTCGTGAGGCGCGCACCCGCAGAGTGTGCCATTCCCGACCGTCCCAGGTGGCCGAAGCGTCACTCACGCACGGCCCAGAGGTCACTCGCGCACGGGTCAGGGCCGGTTGCGCCCCAGGTCGTCGTGGGCCTGGACCCACTCCTCCGCCACGACGGCCGATCCCAGCGACAGCTCGCCGGCCAGCACGGTTGCGGCGATGATCTCGGCGAGCTTGAGGACCCCGCCGCTGCCGTAGCAGCCGAGCAGCTCCAGGCACTCGCGCTGCGTGGCCAGCCCCGTGCCACCGCCGTACGTCGCGACGATGAGGGAGGGCAGCGTGACCGAGGCGTAGAGATCGCCGTTGGGCAGCAGCTCGGAGAAGCCGTACAGCGCGGAGGATTCCGCCACGTTGGCGACGTCCTGGCCGGTGGCGATGAAGACCGCGGTGATGCCGTTGGCGGAGTGGTTGCCGTTGTTGTTGGTGACGCTCATGATCGCACCGAGCTGGCCCTTCATCCGCGCGGCGTAGAGCTTGTCGGTCGAGACGTGCATCTGCTCCTCGACGAGCGCCGCGGGCAGGGTGATCTCGGCGACCACGCGCTTGCCGCGGGTGTGGAGCATGTTGACCACCGAGGTCTTCTTGTCGGTGGCGAACTGGCCCTCGAGCAGGAAGTGCAGCTCGCCGGGGTAGTGCTGCTTGATCCAGGCGCACGCCGCGAACGTCGCCTTGCCGGTGAGGTTCTGTCCCGCGGCGTCGCCGGTGGAGTAGTTGAACCGGGTGTAGAGGTGCTTGGACGCCGCGAAGGTCTGGATGTCGAGCAGCCGCCCGGTGCTCGTGGTGGTCTGCGCGGCCGCCGCGATCTCGTCGAGGTGCCCGTCGAGCCAGACCTTGAAGTCCCGCGCCTCCCGCGCGCTGGCGAAGGAGAAGACCGGCGCCCGCTGCATCCGGTCGTCCAGCACGGTGGTGGTGATGCCACCGGCGGCGCGGCACAGCTTCATCCCGCGGCTGTAGGAGGCGACCAGCGTGCCCTCGGTGGTGGCCATCGGCACCACGAACTCGCCCTGCGCGTGCTCGCCGTCCACCAGCAGGGGCCCGGCCAGCCCGATCGGCACCTGCGCGACGCCGACGAAGTTCTCGATGTTGCCCGGCAGCGTGTCCGGACCCAGCGAGTACGACGACACGTGCTCGAGCCGGGCGCCGGTCTGCTCCTCGGCGTACTCACGTCGCGCCGCGATCGCTGCGGCGGAGTAGTCGTCGGCGGGGTCGCGCGGGATCTTCGGGAGGGTCACAGCGCGACCCTAGGGGTTCACCGAGAAGGATCGGTGGAGCCTAGGGGACTCGAACCCCTAACCCCCTGCTTGCAAAGCAGGTGCGCTACCAATTGCGCCAAGGCCCCGGTGCGCGGACACCGCGCGGGATGGGACGTCAGTTGTTGACCGGGTCGGTCGCCTCGGCCCACAGGGCCTGCTCGGCCTTGGACTCCTCGAGCTTGCGCTTGGCGACCAGGGCACCGCCGACGGCGAGCAGGATCAGCACGATCTTCTTCACGCGGGTCTCCTCGATGGGGTCGGGACCCGACCCGTGAAGGCCGAGGCCGGGGTGTGGAGTGGGCCTAACAGGACTTGAACCTGTGACCTCTTCCTTATCAGGGAAGCGCTCTAACCGTCTGAGCTATAGGCCCGCCGCCGGCTGCCCGGCAGTGGGTTCCGGCTGCTGCCGGGACCGAGGGGAGACACTACAAGAGCGCTGTACAGCCTGCCAAAACGCCATGCGCCAGCGACCTCTCGGCCGTGCGCCAGTGACCTCTGGGCGGGTCAGTTGTCCTCGGCGAGGGTGACGTCGATGCCGCCCAGCAGGGCTGCGGCCATGTTGTAGAGGAAGGCGGTGAGGGTGGCGACGGCGGTCAGCAGGACCACGTCGATGGCGGCGATCAGCATCGTGAACCCGAGCACCCGGGAGGTGCCGAGGTAGTTCTCGATGTCGAACTCCGAGGCGCTCTCCTCGCCGACCACGTCGCTGACGGTGGCGTTGATGGAGTCCCAGACCCCGGCGCCGCCGAGGACGGCCCACACCATCGCCACGGAGACCACCGTGACGATCGCGAAGGCGATCGAGAGCAGGAACGAGGTCTTCATGACAGACCAGGGGTCGATGCGGGTCAGCCGCAGTCGGGCGCGACGCGGCGGGCGGCCACCGCCGGCCGGCCGTGCGGTGGAGGACTCCTCGGACCGGGCCAGCTTCTGGGAGATGCGCTCGGCGAGCGGCGGTCGGGCGGCGGTCTCCGCCGGCTTGCGGGCGGGACCCGGCCGGGTCGTCCGCTGCTCGGTGGATCGTTCCGTCATCACTCGTCCTCGGTCTCGGCGCTGGTGGCGGTCTCGTCCTCGATTGTTGCACCCTCGTCCGAAGCGGCCACGGTCTCGGCCGCGACACCCTCAGCGACACCCTCAGCGCCACCCTCGAGGGAAGCCTCGCCCTCGGGCGCCTCCTCCTCGTCCTCGCGGGCCTCGACCGAGCGGGCCACGACGGCCACGGTGTCGTTCTTCTTCGGGCTGACGAACTTCACGCCCTGGGTGGAGCGTCCGGTGGGCCGGAACGCCTCGTCGATGGGGCTGCGCACGACCTGGCCGGACGCGGTGATCGAGAGGATCTCGTCGCCGTCCTCGACGATGAACGCACCCACGAGGCCACCGCGGTCGGCGTTGGTCAGCGCCATCGCCTTGATGCCGAGGCCGCCACGGGACTGCAGGCGGTACTCCGAGATGCGCGAGCGCTTCGCGAAGCCGCCGTCGGTGATCGTGAAGACGTACTGCGGCTTGACCTCGGCCACCTGCTCGGCGGTCGCCTCGACGTCGGCGGACTCCTCGTCGTGCTCGGCCAGGCCGGCGGCCTCCTCGGCCGCGACCTGGGTGGCGCGGATGACCGACATCGACAGCAGCGAGTCGCCCTCGCGGAACTTCATGCCCGTCACGCCCGAGGTCGCGCGGCCCATCGGCCGCAGCTGGGTGTCATCGGCCCGGAAGCGGATCGCCTGGCCCAGCCGCGAGACCAGCAGTACGTCGTCCTCGCCGTGCACCAGCTCGGCGCCGATGAGCTCGTCGTCGTCCTCGCGGAAGTTGATGGCGATGACGCCGGCCTGGCGCGGGGAGTTGTAGTCGGCCAGGCGGGTCTTCTTGACCAGGCCGTTGCGGGTGGCGAGCAGGAGGTACGGCGCCTGCTCGTAGTCGCGGATCGCCAGCACCTGCGCGATGGACTCGTCGGGTTGGAAGGACAACAGGCCGGCGACGTGGCCGCCCTTGGCGTCGCGCGCGGCCTCGGGGAGGTTGTAGGCCTTGGTGCGGTAGACCCGTCCGGCGGTGGTGAAGAACAGCAGCCAGTGATGGTTGGTCGTGGCGATGAAGTGCTCGACCACGTCGTCGCCGCGCAGCGCGGCGCCGCGCACGCCCTTGCCGCCGCGCTTCTGGGTGCGGTACTGCCCGCGCTGGGTGCGCTTGGCGTAGCCGCCGCGGGTGATGGAGACGACCAGCTCCTCGTCGGGGATGAGGTCCTCCATCGAGAGGTCCCCGTCGGCGGCGATGATCTGCGTACGCCGGTCGTCGCCGAAGCGGTCCACGATCTCGCCGAGCTCCTCGGCCACGATCGAGCGCTGCCGCTCCTCGCGGGCCAGGATGTCCTCGAGGTCGGCGATCTCCAGCTCGATCTTGGCGAGCTCGTCGATGATCTTCTGCCGCTCCAGGGCCGCCAGGCGCCGCAGCTGCATGTCGAGGATCGCGTTGGCCTGGATCTCGTCGATCTCCAGCAGCTCGATCAGGCCGCGGCGGGCGTCGTCGACCTCGGGGGAGCGGCGGATCAGCGCGATGACCTCGTCGAGGGCGTCGAGCGCCTTGACCAGGCCGCGGAAGATGTGGGCGCGCTCCTCGGCCTTGCGCAGGCGGAACTCCGTGCGCCGGCGGATGACCTCGATCTGGTGGGTGACCCAGTTGGAGATGAACTGGTCGATGGTCAGCGTGCGCGGCACACCGTCGACCAGCGCCAGCATGTTGGCGGAGAAGTTGGTCTGCAGCTCGGTGTGCTTGAGCAGGTTGTTGAGCACGACCCGCGCGACCGCGTCGCGCTTGAGCACCACGACGAGGCGCTGGCCGGTGCGCGAGGAGGTGTCGTCGCGTACGTCGGCGATGCCCTGGACCTTGCCCGAGTCGGCCAGCTCGGCGATCTTCAGCGCGAGGTTGTCGGGGTTGACCATGTAGGGCAGCTCGGTGATGACCAGGCAGGTGCGGCCCTTGGCGTCCTCGTCGACCTCGATCACCGCGCGCTGGGTGACCGACCCGCGACCGGTGCGGTAGGTCTGCTCGATGCCCTCTCGGCCCACGATGAGCGCGGCGTTGGGGAAGTCGGGGCCCTTGATCCGCTCGATCAGCGCGTCCTGGAGCTCCTCGCGGGTGGCATCGGGGTGCTCCAGCGCCCACACCGCGCCCGAGGCGACCTCGCGCAGGTTGTGCGGCGGGATGTTGGTGGCCATGCCGACCGCGATGCCCGCCGAGCCGTTGACCAGCAGGTTCGGGAAGCGGGAGGGCAGGATGACCGGCTCGGAGGAGCGGCCGTCGTAGTTGGGCTGGAAGTCGACGGTCTCCTCGTCGATGTCGCGGACCATCTCCATGGCCAGCGGCGCCATCCGGCACTCGGTGTACCGCATGGCCGCGGCCGGGTCGTTGCCCGGCGAGCCGAAGTTGCCCTGGCCGTTGATCAGCGGCGCACGCATCACCCACGGCTGCGCGAGGCGGACGAGGGTGTCGTAGATCGCGGAGTCGCCGTGGGGGTGGTACTGACCCATCACGTCACCGACGACGCGGCTGCACTTGGAGAAGCCGCGGTCGGGGCGGTAGCCGCCGTCGTACATCGCGTAGAGCACGCGGCGGTGCACCGGCTTGAGGCCGTCGCGGACGTCGGGCAGCGCACGCCCGACGATGACCGCCATCGCGTAGTCGATGTAGGAGCGCTGCATCGAGGTCTGCAGCTCGACGCGCTCGATGCGTCCGCCGGGTCCAGTGGTGGGGGTCTCGGTCACGATTGCTCTCTCTGATGAGTTCTACGTGTGTCTAGGTCTGGGCCTAGAAAGACTGATAGTGCGCTAGGGCAGGAGTCGCGAGGTGCGTGCGCTCGCAAGGCGGAGGAGCGAAGGCGACCTGGAGGGCGAAGCGGTCGTCGAGCGACGACAACGCCGCGAGCGTGCGTACATCGCGACTCCTGTCAGATATCGAGGAAGCGGACGTCTTTAGCATTTCTCTGGATGAAGGAGCGGCGCTGGTCGACGTCCTCGCCCATGAGGATCGAGAAGATCTCGTCGGCGTGCGCGGCGTCGTCGAGGGTGACCTGGAGCAGCAGCCGGTTGTCGGGGTCCATCGTGGTCTCCCACAGCTCGTCGGCGTTCATCTCACCGAGACCCTTGTAGCGCTGGACCGGGTTCTCCTTGGGCAGCTTCTTGCCCGCCTCGGTGCCGGCCCGCAGCAGCGCGTCGCGCTCGGCGTCGGAGTAGACGAACTCGTGCTCGTGCGGCTTGTTCCACCGCAGCCGGTAGAGCGGCGGCTGGGCCATGTAGACGTAGCCGTGCTCGATCAGCGGCTTCATGAACCGGAACAGCAGCGTCAGGAGCAGGGTGTTGATGTGGTGGCCGTCGACGTCGGCGTCGGCCATCAGCACGACCTTGTGGTAGCGCAGCTTCTCGAGGTCGAACTCGTCGTGGATGCCGGTGCCGAGCGCGGAGATGATCGCCTGGACCTCGGTGTTGGCCAGCACCTTGTCGATGCGGGCCTTCTCGACGTTGAGGATCTTGCCGCGGATCGGGAGGATCGCCTGGATGCGTGGGTCGCGCCCGGACTTGGCCGAGCCGCCCGCGGAGTCACCCTCGACGATGAAGACCTCGCACTCGGTGGGGTTGGTCGACTGGCAGTCCGAGAGCTTGCCCGGCAGGCTCGACCGCCCGAGCAGGCCCTTGCGGTCACGGGCGAGGTCGCGGGCCTTGCGCGCGGCGTTGCGCGCCTGCTGCGCGGCCTGGGCCTTGCGGATGATCTCCTTGGCCTCGTTCGGGTTCTCCTCGAACCACGCGCCGAGCTGGTCGTTGACCACGCGCTGGGCGAAGCCGCGTGCCTCGGTGTTGCCGAGCTTGCCCTTGGTCTGCCCCTCGAACTGCGGCTCGGCCAGCTTGATCGAGATGATCGCGGTGAGGCCCTCGCGGATGTCCTCGCCCTTGACGCGGTCCTCGGGCTTCTTCATCAGGCCCCAGTCCTCGCCCCAGCTGTTGACCAGGGAGGTGAGGGCCGCGCGGAAGCCCTCCTCGTGGGTGCCGCCCTCGGCAGTGTTGATCGCGTTGGCGAAGGTGTGCACCGACTCGGTGTAGGTGTCGGTCCACTGCATCGCGATCTCGAGGCTCATGTGGTTCTCGACGTCCTCGGGGGACTCGGCCTCGAAGGAGATGATCGTCGGGTTGGCCGCGTGCTTGGTGCGGTTGAGGTGGTTGACGAAGTCGACCAGGCCGTTGTCGTAGCGGAAGACCTGCTCCAGCGCGCCGCCGGACTTCTGCGGGGCGCCGTCTCCCTCGCTCGCGCTGTCGACGGTCTCGTCCTCGACCGCCTCCGCCACGGCCTCGGCACCCTCGCGCTCGTCGCGCACCACGATCTCGAGGCCCTTGTTGAGGAAGGCCATCTCGCGGATGCGCGAGGTGATGGTCTCCAGGGAGTACGTCGTGGTCTCGAAGATGTCGGGGCTGGCCCACCAGGTGATGGTCGTGCCGGTGCGCTCGCCGTCCTCCATCGGCCGCACCTCCTCCAGCGGGCCGTCGGGCACACCGAGGGAGAAGGTCTGGCGCCACAGGTGACCGCGGTTCTTGACCTCGGCCACCACGTGGGTCGACAGCGCGTTGACGACCGAGACGCCCACGCCGTGCAGACCACCGGAGACCTTGTAGCCGCCGCCGCCGAACTTGCCGCCGGCGTGCAGCACGGTCAGCGCGAGCGTGAGGGCGGGGAGCTCCTGGCCGGGAGCGGTGTCGGTGGGGATGCCTCGTCCGTTGTCCTCCACGCGCACCGCGCCGTCGGCGCAGAGCGTGACGACGATGCGGTCGCAGTAGCCGGCCATCCGCTCGTCGACCGCGTTGTCCACGATCTCCCAGATCAGGTGGTGCAGGCCGCGCTCACCGGTCGAGCCGATGTACATGCCCGGGCGCTTGCGGACGGCCTCGAGCCCCTCGAGGACCTGGATCGCGGAGGCGTCGTACTCGACTCCGCCGACCACCTGGGGAGTGCTCTCCTGCGGGGTCTCGACCGGCTTGTCCTCAGACACTGGCACCTCGTCCTCTCAAGGCTCTGGGCGAGCCGTGGCACACAACAGGTCGCCTGTGGCGACCCGATCGCCATGATACCCCCTCAGAGGGCTCCAGGTCGGGAGGCGACCCTCCGGCTGGGGATGACGGAGGTGCACGATGGCCTCTCAGCGGCCCGGGAAGGGCCCCAGGAGGTCCTCGCAGGGGGGCGGACAGGGGCCAGTACGCCCGACGGGCCCGCAGATCGCCTCCTGCGCGACCAGCGTCCGGCGGTCCCCAGCTCAGCCGTAGGTGTCGCGGGGTCCGCGGCCATCACGCGTGGACCGCGGTCCCTTGCGCCAGGTCGGCAGGTGCGGCCCGAGGACCTCGATGAGCGTCACCGTCCCGGGACCGAGGTCCTCGTTGAGGCGGGCTACGAGCTGGGGTGCGAGGAGCGTGAGCTGGGTGGCCCAGGCGGTGGAGTCGGTGCGCACGACCAGGCGGCCCTCAGAGAAGGTCTCGGGAGTGGTGTGGCTCGCGATCTCCGCGCCGACCAGCTCGGGCCAGCGCGCGAAGACGCCGCGCACCTTCAGGTCCAGTGCCCACCCGTGGTCGGCCACCAGCCGGGCCAGGGTGTTGTCGAGCAGCTGCGGGTCGCGGTCGTCGGCGGCCGAGGGACGCGCGGGGTCGCTCGGGCGTCGCTTGCGCCGGGGTCGGCGCGGGGCGAGCCCGGAGCCGGCCACCGAGCGGGCCATGCGGCGCGCGAGGTCCAGCCCGTCGTCGGAGTGCGGCAGGTCCTCCCGGTCCTCCGCTCCGTCGGCGACGGCCGCGCCGGGGTCGTCCGGGTCGGGCTGCCGCGGCTCATCCCTCACGGGTGACCTCGCCCCCGGCCACGACGAAGCGGGCCCCGGCCAGCGCCTCGGGCACGTCCTCGGGCACAGCCGCGGTCACCAGCACCTGCTCGGCACCCGCCACGAGACCCGCGAGCTGGTCGCGTCGCTCGGCGTCGAGCTCGGCGAAGACGTCGTCGAGCACCAGGATCGGGTCGTCACCCTCCGAGCGCAACAGGTCGTAGGAGGCCAGTCGCAGCGCGAGCGCGAAGGACCACGACTCCCCGTGCGAGGCGTAGCCCTTCACCGGCAGCCGGGGAGGCGAGTCCTCGACGGGAACGGCCTCACCCGGACCCAGCGTCAGCAGCAGGTCGTCGCGGTGCGGACCCACCAGCGAGACGCCCCGGTCGAGCTCGTCGCGACGCCGGGCCTCGACCTCGACCAGCAGCCGGTCGCCCAGCTCCAGCGCATCGAGCTCCCACGCACGCTCGGGCAGCTCCAGGCTCGGGCGGTACTCCACGTCGGCGGCGTCGCGGCCGGCGCCCCTGGCGACAGCGGCGTACGCCGTGGCGACGTGGGGGCGCAACGCCTCGACGAGCCGCAGTCGCTCGGCCAGCAGCTCACCCCCGGTGCGGGCGAGGTGTGAGTCCCACACCGACAAGGTCGCCAGGGCGCCCTCCGCCGACGAGCTGCCGCGACGCGCCGTGCCCGCGGTCTTCAGCAGGGAGTTGCGCTGGCGCAGGATGCGGTCGTAGTCCGAGCGCACGCCCGCCAGGCGGGGGGCGCGCAGGACGAGCAGGTCGTCGAGGAACCTGCGGCGGTCCGACGGGTCACCCTTGATCAGGGTCAGGTCATCGGGGGCGAACACGACGGTGCGCACCAGCCCGATCAACTCGCGGGCCCGGGGGAGAGGGGATCGGTTGACCTTGGCGCGATTGCTCTTGCCGGGGTTGATCTCCACCTCGAGCACCGCGGTGCGGCCATCGCGCACCACCGCCGCCCGCACCACGGCGCGGTCCGCTCCGGCGCGCACCAGCGGTGCGTCGGAGGCGACGCGGTGCGAGCTGAGTCGGGAGAGGTAGTCGACGGCCTCGACGAGGTTGGTCTTGCCCTGACCGTTGCGTCCCACGAACGCGGTGACGCCCGGCTCGAGCGGGACCTCCGCGAGCGGGTAGGACCGGAAGTCGTGCAGGGTCAGGTGCGAGACGTGCACGTCATGCCAGGTCGGGGTCCGGTCCGGGCTCGCCCTGCGACGCAGCGTGCGTGGCGTGACCGCCGAACTGGTTGCGCATCGCAGCCACCGCCTTCATCGCGGGGGAGTCGTCCTGGCGGGAGACGAACCGGGCGTAGAGCGCGGCGGTGATGGCCGGCGTGGCCACCGCGTTCTCGATGCCGGCCTCGACGGTCCACCGGCCCTCGCCGGAGTCGTCGGCGTAGCCGCGGATGGAGGCCAGATCGGGGTCGTCGTCGAGCGAGGCGACCAGCAGGTCGAGCAGCCAGGAGCGGATCACGGTGCCCTCGCGCCAGGAGCGGAAGACCTCGGTGGTGTTGTCGACGACGTCGACGGCCTGCAGCAGCTCCCAGCCCTCGGCGTAGGACTGCATGACGGCGTACTCGATGCCGTTGTGGACCATCTTGGAGAAGTGACCGGCGCCGACCTTCCCGGCGTGCACCGAGCCGAACTCGCCGGGCGGCTTGAGGGCGTCGAAGGCGGGCTGGACCTTCGCCACGTCCTCGGCGCTGCCGCCGTACATCAGCGCGTAGCCGTTCTCGAGGCCCCAGACGCCGCCGGAGACGCCGCAGTCCACGAAGCCGACGCCCTTCTCGGCGAGCGCGGCGGCGTGGGCCTGGTCGTCGGTCCACCGGGAGTTGCCGCCGTCGACGACGAGGTCACCCTCACCCAGCAGCTCACCGAGGCGGTCGACCGTCTCGTGGGTGGCGGCGCCGGCCGGCACCATCACCCACACGACCTTGGGCGAGGGCAGCGCGTCGACGAGGGCCTCGAGGCTCTCGACGTCCGACAGCTCCGGGTCACGGTCGTATCCCACGACGGTGTGACCGGCGTTGCGCAGCCGCGTGCGCATGTTGCCGCCCATCTTGCCGAGGCCGACGAGTCCGAGGTGCATGGGTGGTCGCTCCTAGCGCGGTGTGGAGTGCGGTGGTGCGTGCGGTGGTGCGTGCCGTGGTGGCGGTGGTCCTGCTCCTCGACCGTACCTACCGGGTCAGGACAACAGGCGGCGAGGCATCAGCAGGTAGCGGAAGCCCGGGTCGGAGTCGTCGTCGGTCACGCCGGAGATGACCACGGGCTTGGAGGCCTGGGTGAAGGCGAGCTGCACGGTGGTCTGGTCGATCGCGGTCAGGCCGTCGAGCAGGAACTGCGGGTTGAAACCGGTGGTGAGGTCGTCGCCGGTCACGACGGCCTCGACCGACTCCGAGGCCTGGGCCTCGTCACCGCTGCCGGCGTCGAGGGTCAGGACGCCGTCGGAGAAGGCCAGCTGCACAGCGGTGTTGCGCTCGGCGACGAGGGCCACACGCTTGACCGACTCGACCAGCGAGGCCTTGTCGACGGTGGCAAGGGTGAGGTGCTCGGAGGGGAACAGGCTGCGGACCTTGGGGAACTCGCCGTCGAGCAGACGCGTGGTGGTACGACGCATGCCGCCGGGGCCGGCGCCCTCGAAGCCGATCAGGCCGTCACCGGCACCACTGGCGCTGAGCGCGATGCTGATCTCGGCACCGGCGGTCAGCGACTTCGCGGTGTCGGCGAGCACCTTGGCCGGCACCAGGGCGGCGAGCGTCTCGTCGGGGGTGCGGGGGTCCCAGGTGAGCTCGCGCTGGGAGAGACGGAAGCGGTCGGTGGCCAACAGCGAGATGGTGCTGCCGTCGATCTCGATGCGCACACCGGTCAGGACGGGGAGCATGTCGTCGCGGCCTGCAGCGGTCACGGCCTGGGCGACGGCGTGGCTGAACAGCTCGCTCGGCACCGTGCCGGTGGACTCGGGCATCGCCGGGAGCGAGGGGTACTCCTCCACGGGCATGGTCTGGAGGCTGAAGCGGGCCGACCCGCAGGTGAGCGAGACGCGCGCCCCCTCCAGGACCATCTCGACCGGCTTGGCGGGGAGGCTGCGGCAGATGTCGGCGAGCAGACGACCGCTGACCAGCGCCCGGCCCTTGTCGTGCACGTCCGCCTGGAGCGTGGCTCGCGCCGAGGTCTCGTAGTCGAAGCTGGACAGGACCAGGCCCTGGTCGTCGGCCTCGATGAGCAGACCGGCGAGGACGGGGACGCTGGGGCGCACCGGCAGGTTGCGGGCCGCCCAGGCGACGGCGTCGGCCAGCACGTCGCGTTCGACGCGGAACTTCACGGTGGTCAGTCCTTCGGCAGGAGGGTCGAGGAGCCGGCGGGTCGGGTCGTGGTGCGGGCACCACACGGGACCGGGGGAACCGGGAGACGAATCCTGCCACGCGGGACGTGGCAGCGGGAGGACCGGTGGGTTTTCCCCAGGGAGAGGTGCGAGTGGAGTTCCACGGGATTCTGGTTCGTTGGGGGATCCAGAGGAGTCATAGGAGCTGTGGACGCTGTGGAGAAGTCACGTTTTCGCAGGTGGTGAGCCGGGATCGCTGTGCACAGGGGATGTGGACGGCGACGCGGATCCGCAGGGGCCGGATGTGGAGAGCGTCGCGCCGTGGGGAGCGCCCGGGATCCGCTCCACAGATCCTCCCCGTGTAGTTCGTGGGGATCCGGTCTGTTGTCCACAGGCGCGAATGACACGTTCCGGTGCGGCTTCAGCCCTGACGCGCCTGCATCTTCACGCGGTTGGTGAGCTCGCTGACCTGGTTGAAGACCGCCCGTCGCTCGGCGAGGAGCTGGTTGATCTTGCGGTCGGCGTACATCACGGTCGTGTGGTCGCGGTTGCCGAACTGGGCGCCGATCTTGGGCAGCGAGAGGTCGGTGAGCTCGCGGCAGAGGTACATCGCGATCTGACGCGCCATCACGAGGTGGCGTCCGCGGCTGGGGCCGGTGAGCTCGTCGATGGAGAGCCCGAAGTACGCCGCGGTCTGGGCGATGATGAGCCCGGCGGTGATCTCCGGTTCTCCGCCCTCGGGGATCAGGTCCTTGAGCACGATCTCGGCCAGGGTCATGTCGACCTCCTGGCGGTTGAGGTTGGCGAAGGCCGTGACGCGGATGAGGGCACCCTCGAGCTCGCGGATGTTGGTCTGGATCTTGGAGGCGATGAACTCCAGCACGTCCGGTGGAGCCGTGAGCCGGTCCATGGCCGCCTTCTTGCGCAAGATGGCGATGCGGGTCTCCAGGTCCGGCGGCTGGACGTCGGTGATCAGGCCCCACTCGAACCGGTTCCGGAGCCGGTCCTCGAGCGCCTCGAGGCGCTTGGGCGCGCGGTCGGAGGTCAGCACGATCTGCTTGTTGGCGTTGTGGAGGGTGTTGAACGTGTGGAAGAACTCCTCCTGCGTCTGGGTCTTCCCCTCCAGGAACTGGATGTCGTCGATGAGGAGGACGTCCACGTCGCGGTAGCGGCGCTTGAAGCGGTCCTGCCGGTCGTCTCGGATGGCGTTGATGAACTCGTTGGTGAACTCCTCGCTGGAGACGTAGCGCACCTTGGCGCCGTTGTAGAGCGAGCGGACGTAGTGGCCGATGGCGTGCAGGAGGTGGGTCTTGCCGAGGCCGGAGTCGCCGTAGACGAGCAACGGGTTGTAGGCCTTGCCCGGGGCTTCGGCCACCGCCACGGCCGCGGCGTGCGGGAAGCGGTTGGACGAGCCGATGACGAACGTCTCGAAGGTGTACTTCGGATTGAGCCGCGTCTCCAGGGCGCTCGGTCGGCCGCTCGGATCGGGGGCAGGTGCAGGGGCCCGCTCGGGGACGGGGGCGACGACCGGACCGGCACCCGGACCGATCGAGGCGGTCTGCTGGTCGGCCGGTGCGGTGGAGCCTGCGACGGGTGGGGCCGCGGGCTCACCAGTTGTCTGAGGCGATGAATCGTCAGATCCATATGTCGACATATCGGCACCAGGTGGCGGAGTCTCCTCGAGGGCGGGGTTCACGGTGACCGCGATCCGGATCTCCTGCCCGAAGCGCACCGACAGCGCGTCCTCGAGCTGTGCCCGCAACCGGCCCTCGAGCTGGTGCCGGGTGAAGTCGTTGGGGACCGCGATGATCGCGGTGTGACCGTGCAGCGTGATCGGCTCACTGGCCCGCAGCCAGGCTCGCTGGTTGGGCTGCAGGTCGGCCACGACGCCGTGCCAGGCGGTCGCGAGGTCCGAGAGGGTGTCGTCCACGGTGAGTGCTCCGCCCTGGACCGGCGGGAGGCCGGTCGTGCTGGCTGTCGTCCTGGGTGTCGTGCTGGTTCCACGCGCTGGTTTCGCGTGGGCTGTCCTGTGTGGGCTGTCCTACGTGGTCCACAAGTTAATCCACAGGCTGTGAACCGGGTGCCCCGGCCCGGGGCGGCTCGCGCCGGGCCCCCGGTGCATCCGGAGCTGTGACACTGTCCTTGCAGGTCAGCCCCGGTGTGTGCACCGGAGCGGGGCGCGTCGACTGTGACGGCCGGCTGTCACTCGCGGACCCGCGACGGGGAACCTCGGTGGCGAGGAACCTAACCCGGCACCCCGAGGGGCGCAACCGGTTCTCCACAGGCTCTGTGGACGGGGGTGGGCCACGGCTCGCGAGGGTTTGACCCTGTTGAGCGCGCGCGCGTACCGTTGGCCGGTCATCCGAGGTGATCTGTGTGTCGACGGGTGCCGCATGTCCATGACCGGGACCGGCCGAGAGGCGGTCCGGCGTGGGTGGGCGGTGCCGGCCGAAGGTCGCGTACCGGTGGTGCCTGACAGGTGCCCCGGTCGGCACAGCCGAACGCCCGGGTGGACGATCATGCCGGCCAGTGCCGGTGGATCGGACCACACGTCCAGCGATTCTCCACTCGAAAGAGAGCCGTCGTGAGCAAGCGCACGTACCAGCCCAACAACCGCCGCCGTCACAAGGTGCACGGTTTCCGTCTCCGGATGCGCACCCGCGCCGGTCGCGCGATCCTGAACTCGCGGCGCCGCAAGGGCCGCAAGAGCATCGCGGTCTGACACGGCTTCCCTCCGCGCGGTCCGGTGCTCCCTTCCGAGCACAGACTCGCCGACGGTGAGCTGTTCCGCCTCGCGACCCGCCGTGGGTCGCGGTGTGGGTCCTCGACCCTCGTGGTGCACCTGCTGCTCCGCGAGGGTGATGGACCCCCGGTGGTCGGGTTCGTCGTCAGCCGCGCGGTCGGGAACGCCGTGGTGCGCAACCGCGTGAAGCGCCGTCTTCGACACCTGGCCCGGGAGCACGTCTCGTCGCTCCCGGGCTCTTGCGTGCTCGTGGTGCGTGCGCTGCCCGCAGCCGGCGGCGCTCCCGCTCGCACCCTCGCCGAGGACCTGGCGCACTGCGTCGGTCGCGTGACGGTGCGTGCATGAGGGACCCGCTGCGTCTGCTGCTCATCGGTCTGCTGCGTGCCTACCGGTTGCTGATCAGTCCGCTCTACGGCCAGGTGTGCCGCTACCACCCGACCTGCTCGGCGTACGCGCTCGAGGCGGTGACGGTGCACGGCAGCGTCCGTGGCACGTGGATGGCGGCGCGCCGGGTGGCTCGCTGCCACCCGTGGGCCGCCGGCGGCTACGACCCCGTCCCTGCCGCGCCTCGTGCGCGGTCTGCCCGCTCCCATCCCTCGCAAGGAGTCTGACCGGTGGGTTTTATCGGAGATATCTTCGGCTTCATCGCCACCCCGCTCTACTACGCCATCTCTGGCGTGCTGATCGCCTGGCACGAGCTCTTCACGGTGCTGGGCCTCGACCCCGAGGGCGGTGCCGGCTGGGCGTTGTCGATCATCGGTCTGACGCTGGTCATCCGGGCCGCTCTGATCCCGCTGTTCGTGCGCCAGATCAAGGCCAGCCGCAACATGCAGCTGATCCAGCCCAAGGTGCGCGAGCTGCAGAAGAAGTACGGCCACGATCGTGAGCGTCTCGCACAGGAGACGATGAAGCTCTACAAGGACTCGGGCACCAACCCGTTCGCGTCCTGTCTGCCGATCCTGTTGCAGATGCCGATCTTCTTCACGCTCTTCCACCTGCTCAACGAGGCGTCTCGCAACTTCGAGGGCAAGGGCTTCCTCACCGACGACCGCGCGCGTGACTTCGGCGAGTCCGAGCTGTTCGGCCAGATCCCGATCGCGGACACGTTCTGGGGCTCGGGGATCTGGCGCGAGGGCGGTGGCGACGTCGGCGTCATGGTGCTGGCGCTCTTCCTGGTGCTGGCGATGACCGCCACGACCTTCCTCACCCAGCGTCAGCTGATGGCCAAGAACATGCCGGCCGACGCGCTGAGCGGTCCCTACGCCCAGCAGCAGAAGCTGCTGCTCTACGTGCTGCCTGTGGCCTTCGGCCTCGGCGGCGTCGCCTTCCCCATCGGTGTCCTCCTCTACTGGACCACCTCCAACCTGTGGACGATGGGTCAGCAGTTCTACGTGATCCGCAACAACCCCGCTCCGGGCACGCCGGCCTTCAAGGCCAAGCAGGACCGCGACCGGGCCAAGGCTGCGAAGAAGGGCACCGTGCTGGAGGTCGAGGAGACCCCGGTGCCCGAGGCCGAGGAGCGGCGCACTGCGGTGCGCCAGCAGCCGAAGCGACAGACCAAGGCACAACGCCAGAAGAACCAGAAGAAGGGAGGCGGCTCGTGAGCGAGTCGACCCAGACCCCCGAGGCCGAGGTCTCGGAGACGGACGAGGCTCAGGCGAGCTCGACCGGTTCGCGCGTGCAGGCCCTCGAGAACGAGGGCGAGATCGCCGCTGACTACCTCGAGGAGCTCCTCGACATCGCCGACCTGGACGGCGACCTGGACATGGACGTGGAGGGCGACCGTGCGGCCGTGTCGATCGTGGGCGCCGAGCTCTCCCAGCTCGTCGGCCGTGACGGTGAGGTGCTGGAGGCGCTGCAGGAGCTGACTCGCCTGGCGGTCTACCGGGAGACCGGTGAGCGGTCGCGGCTGATGCTCGACGTCTCCGGTTTCCGCGCCGCTCGACGCGCGGAGCTGGAGAAGATCGCAGCCGAGGCCGTCGAGCGCTGCCGGGAGTCGGGGAGCAAGGTCTCGCTGGATGCCATGTCGCCGTTCGAGCGCAAGGTCGTGCACGATGCCGTCGCCGCCGCCGGTCTGGTGTCGGAGTCCGAGGGCGTCGAGCCCCGTCGCTTCGTGGTGATCCTCCCTGAGTGACCAGGGCCCCGTTTCACGTGAAACACCCCCCACGCCGTCAGCGGCGCGGGGGGTTTTCCCTGTGGAGCGGCTTCCACTGGTGGAGCGGTACGTCGGGTGGCTTGGCGGAGCGGGGACCGAGCGCGGCCTGATGGGGCCCCGTGAGGTGCCGCGCCTCTGGGAGCGCCACGTCCTGAACTCTGCGGTGGTCGGCGAGTGGGTGCCCGAGGGTGTCTCCGTCGCGGACATCGGCAGCGGGGCAGGCCTCCCGGGCATCCCGCTCGCGCTGGCTCGTCCCGACCTGGAGGTCACCCTGGTCGAACCGTTGCTGCGCCGCGCCATCTTTCTCGAGGAGGTGGTCGCCGACCTCGGTCTCCCGGTGCGGGTCGTGCGGTCCCGGGCCGAAGATCTGCACGGCCAGCTCAGCTTCGACGTGGTCACGTCCCGTGCGGTCGCCCCCCTGGACCGGTTGGCGTCGTGGTGCATGCCGCTCGTGGGTTCCGACGGAGTGATGGTCGCCCTCAAGGGCTCGTCCGTGGAGGAGGAGATCACGGAGCACCAGGCGCTCCTGACTCGGCACGGGACGGGTGCTGCCGAGGTCCGGCAGCTCGGCGCCGACGTGCTCCAGGAGCCGACGTGGGCGGTCCGGGTGGCCTGGCTCGGCGAGCCGCAGGTATCTTGGCGGCCTGCCCGAGGCTCGCAGAAGCGAAGAGGGCCACGATCTGTCGGGGGACGTGCGGGAACGCAGCGTTCGGGGCGTAGGAAGGGCACACGATGAGCACGGGCTCAACGGCTCGGGGTACCGAGGACACGTCGGACGGCACGGAGTTTTCCACTGCCGGTCCCACGCTCAATCAGGCGAGTTCTCCACAGGCCGAGGCCTCTTCTCCACAGGGCGACGTTTCACGTGAAACGGCCGCGCAGTCCCAGCCACCACGCCCCTTCGCGGTGCGGACGGCCGCGGAGATGGCCGAGTTCGAGCCGGAGGTCGCCGACGACCTGACGCCGCTGGCCCGCGCCACCGAGTTCAGCCTCTCCATGCGGGAGGGCGCCTCTCGTCGACCGCCCGCGCCGCGCCCTCGTGCCACGCGTGTGTTCGTGGTGGCCAACCAGAAGGGCGGCGTCGGCAAGACCACCTCGACCGTCAACATCGCCGCGGGACTCTCGTCCCTCGGTCAGCGCGTGCTGGTCATCGACCTGGACCCCCAGGGCAACGCGTCGACTGCGCTCAACGTCGAGCACCGTCGAGGAGTGCCGTCGACCTATGACGCACTCGTCGACGGGGTGGTCCTCGACGACGTGATCACCCCGTGCCCCGACCTGAGCAACCTCTGGGTCGTGCCCGCCACGATCGACCTCGCCGGCGCGGAGATCGAGCTGGTCTCGGTCGTCGCACGCGAGGGGCGCCTGCGCAAGGCGATCCAGGGGCACCCGTGGGTCGGCGATGCCCAGAGTGCAGGCGAGGACCGGTTCGACTACGTCCTCATCGACTGCCCGCCGTCCCTGGGCCTGCTGACGCTGAACGCGTTGGTGGCCGGCGAGGAGATGCTGATCCCGATCCAGGCGGAGTACTACGCCCTGGAGGGCCTGGGCCAGCTGCTCGAGACCGTCGACATGGTGCGCGCCCACCTCAACCCGGCGCTGGCGGTCTCCACGATCCTGCTCACGATGTACGACGCGCGCACCCGCCTGGCTGCCGGAGTCGCCGAGGAGGTCCGCGAGCACTTCGGCGACCAGGTCCTGCGCACGGCCATCCCTCGCTCGGTCCGCGTCTCCGAGGCGCCGTCCTACGCCCAGACCGTGATGACCTACGACCCCGGGTCACCGGGTGCCCTGTCCTACCTGGAAGCCGCCCGCGAGATCGCCAGCCGAGGAGTCAGCCTGTGAACGCCCGTCCTGCCCCGCGGCGCGGCCTCGGCCGCGGACTGGGATCCCTGATCCCCACTGCTCCCGTCGAGGGCGACGGTGCCGGGCCCCTCGGGACGTCCGCGGCGCCGGACGGGGGGCCGTCGGAGGGCGGCGAAGCACACGGGCAGCCGTCTGCGCAGCCCGGCGCCGAGCTCGCGCCGGTCGACGGCGCGTGGTTCGCCGAGGTCCCCATCGACCAGATCGTGCCCAACGCCGTCCAGCCGCGTCACGTCTTCGACGAGGAGGCGATGGCCGAGCTGGTCCACTCGATCCGGGAGGTGGGGCTGCTCCAGCCCGTCGTCGTACGCCGGACGGGTCCTGAGTCCTACGAGCTGGTCATGGGCGAGCGTCGCTGGCGGGCCTCGCAGCAGGCCGGGCTCACCGAGATCCCCGCCATCGTCCGGCAGACCGAGGACACCGACATGCTCCGGGACGCGCTCCTGGAGAACCTGCACCGCTCCCAGCTCAACCCGCTGGAGGAGGCCTCGGCCTACGCCCAGCTGCTGGAGGACTTCGGGTGCACCCACGAGGAGCTCGCCCAGCGCATCGGCCGTTCGCGCCCGCAGATCTCCAACACGCTGCGCCTGTTGAGGCTGAGCCCGGCGGTACAGCGTCGTGTCGCCGCCGGTGTGCTGTCCGCCGGGCATGCGCGCTCGCTGCTCGGCGTCGAGGATGCGGACCTGCAGGACCGGCTGGCCGCGCGCGTGGTCGCCGAGGGCATCAGCGTGCGTGGACTGGAGGAGATCGTCGCGGTCGGCGACCACGGCGACGGGGGGTCGCCCCGCGTGGCGCGCCGCAAGCCGACGGCCCCCGGGCTGGGTGAGATCGCCGAAAGGCTCTCGGACCGGCTCGAGACCCGCGTGAAGGTGGACCTGGGCAAGAGCAAGGGCAAGATCACCGTGGAGTTCGCCTCACTTGAGGACCTGCGCCGGATCATCGACGTGATCGACCCGCGGAATCGCAACGACCGGCCGATCTGACGCCAGACGATCACGATTAAGTGATCTAACGACAAGTCGACAAATCGATCAGTCGCTGTATCGACGGGCGATAGTGAGGATCAGGCGTCGCCCTGACGGGCCCGCCGCGCCTCGGCCCGGCGGCGCTTCTCCTCGGCGTCGAGACGCTCGGCCTCCTCGGGCGTCGGTGCGCCGCCGCCGAACCGGGCGGGGGTCCACCACGCCCCGGGCGGTTGCTCCTCGGCCGGGTACGCCGCGACGGTCTGCTCCAGCATCCGGTCCATCCGTCCCCGCAGGTCGGCGGTCTCCGCGACCGGGTCGGTGCCGGTGGGGTGCATCGGTTCGCCGACACGGATGGCGATGGTCTTGCCGCGGGAGAAGTCCTTGGGGTGGTCCTTGGTCATCAGCCGCTGGGTTCCCCACAGGATCACAGGGACCAGGGGGACGCCGGCCTCGGCGGCGATGCGCACCGCTCCGGTCTTGAACTCCTTGAGCTCCATGGAGCGGGAGATGGTGGCCTCGGGGAAGATCCCGACGGCCTCGCCACGGCGCAGGTAGTCGACGGCCGTGTGGAAGGAGGCCAGGCCTTCGCCCCGGTCGACCTCGATGTGGTGCATGGAGCGCATCACCGGCCCGGTGACCGCGTGGTCGAAGATCTCGCGCTTGGCCATGAAGCGCACCTTGCGTCCCGACGGGTTCGCGGCCAGACCGCCGTAGATGAAGTCCATGTAGCCGACGTGGTTGACCGCCAGGAGCACCCCGCCCCTGCGCGGGACGTGCTCGGTGCCGGTCAGGTCGAAGCGTTGGCCGAGCAGTCGGAAGCCGACCTTGCAGGTCGCGATGATCGGGGGATAGGTGAGGTCGAGCACCGGGCGATGCTCTCACGCACAGCGGGTGCGCCCCGGTGGTGACCGGTGGACGACCGGTGACGCCTGCGTGAGCAGGCGGTGGGACGTCTAGTTGAGGTCGGTGCCGGGGGCGTCGTAGCCGGGCGGCAGTCCCCGGTCGGAGTCGTCCTGGCCGAGGCTCGCCCCGAAGGTCGCCCGCAGCTCGATCTCGTCCTCCAGCACGCCGGCGAGACGGCGTACGCCCTCGCGGATGCGCTCGGCGGTGGGGTAGCAGAACGACAGGCGCATGGCACCGGAGCCGTAGCCGTCGGCGAAGAACGCCGTGCCGGGGACGTAGGCGACGCGCGCGGTGACCGCACGGGGCAGCATCGCCTTGGCGTCGATGCCGGGGGGCAGGGTCAGCCAGACGTAGAAGCCCCCGTCGGGGACGTTCCAGCTGCAGCCGGCCGGCATCAGGTCGTCGAGCGCACCGACCATCGCGTCGCGACGCTCGCGGTACATCTCGCGGAACTGCTTGATCTGACCCTGCCAGTCGTGGTTGGCGAGGTAGGCCGAGACGGCCATCTGCGAGAACTGCGGCGGGCACAGCGTCGCCGACTCCTGGGCCAGCACCAGCTTCTCCCGGACCGGGTGCGGCGCGAGCGCCCAGCCCACCCGGAACCCGGGCGCGAAGGTCTTGGAGAAGGAGCCGAGGTAGATGACGTTGTCGGCCTCGTCGGCGCGCATGGCCCGCAGCGGCTCCCGGTCGAAGCCGAGCAGGCCGTAGGGGTTGTCCTCGAGGACGAGCACGCCCTCGCGGCGGCAGATCTCCAGGACCCGCTGGCGCCGCTCGGCGGACATGGTCACGCCGGCGGGGTTGTGGAAGTTGGGGATCGTGTAGAGGAACTTGATGGTGCGACCCGCGCGCTTGACCGCGGCGATCGCCTGCTCCAGCGCTTCCGGAACCAGCCCGTGCGCGTCCATCTCGGCGTGCACGACCTCGGCCTGGTAGGCCCGGAAGACGCCCAGTGCACCGACGTACGACGGCGCCTCGCAGATCACGACGTCGCCGGGGTCGCAGAAGATCCGCGTCACGAGGTCCACGGCCTGCTGGGAGCCCACGGTGACCACGACGTCGTCGGGGTGGGCCTCGATGCCCTCCAGTCGCATCACGTCGGTGATCTGCTCGCGCAGCTCGGGCACGCCCTGGCCCGAGCCGTACTGCATGGCCACCGGCCCCTGCTCGAGCACGAGCTGGTTGATGGCGCCGCCGACGACGTCGAGCGGCAGCCCGCTGATGTTGGGCATGCCGCCGGCCAGCGAGACCACCTCGGGACGCGACGCCACGGCGAACAGCGCTCGGATCTCCGAGGCCGTCATCCCTGCGGTGCGGGCTGCGTACCGGTCGACGAAGGAGTCGAGGCTGGTGTGCGTGCGCGCGGGCGTGCTGTCCATGATCCCCCTAGCATGAACGATGAGGACGCCGTACGCACGCGCGGGCCGCGACGTGGGCGGGTCGAGGGACGACGCCGCGCCCGACCCGCGCGCTGCGGGGAGGAGGGACGCTGTGGCCAGACGGGTGCACCCGTTGACCCTGGACCTCCTCGAGCGCCTCGAGGAGCAGGGCTGCCCCGCCCGCCAGTGCCTGACCTGGGCGCTGGACCCGGTGCACCGCGGGCGCGTCGGCGACCTGCCCGAGGAGCGTGCCGCGGCCAAGGACGCCTGGGTGTCCGAGCTGCTGCGGGAGTGGGGCTCGTGCGGTCGTGTGCTGGTCCTCGACCAGGTCCCGCTGGCCGCGGTGGTCTACGCGCCGCCGGCCCTGGCACCGGGCGCGGGGGCGGTGCCCACGGCGCCGGCCTCGCCGGACGCGGTGCTGGTGACCGACATCTGGGTGCACCCCCGGCACCGCGGCCGCGGGGTGGGGAGGGTGCTGGTCCAGGCGACCGCCCGGGACCTGGTGACGCGGGGCGGCCTGCGCGCGGTGGAGGCCTTCGCCGCAGGGGGCCCGGGGGCGCCGCAGTGCACCGCCCCCTTGGACTTCTGGCTGCGCACGGGCTTCCGCACCCAGCGGGCACACCCGGTGGTGCCGCGGGTGCGGATGGACCTGCGCAGCACGGTCAGCTGGGTCGACGAGGTCGAGGCCGCACTGGAGCGGCTCGTCGGCGTCGTACGCCCTGCGCCGGTCCCGGACGCAGCAGTCCCCGCCGTCCACAGGGACGACGGGGACCGCTGAGGCTGACGCCCGGGGAGCCCGCTGAGCGGGCCCCGGATCAGGCCGTGAAGTCGCTCAGCTCGTTGAGCAGCGTGGCCTTCGGGCGGGCGCCGACGATCGACTTCACGACCTCGCCGCCCTGGTAGACGTTGATGGTCGGGATGCCGGTGACCCGGTAGGAGGCCGGGGTGACGGGGTTCTCGTCGACGTTCATCTTCAAGAACGTGACCTTGTCACCGTGCGTGGCGGCGATCTCCTCCAGGATCGGGGCGACCTGGCGGCACGGGCCGCACCACTCGGCCCAGAAGTCCACGAGGACGGGCTTGTCGGACTTGAGCACCTGCGCCTCGAACTCGGCGTCGGTGACCGCGGAGATGTTGCCCACGACAGGGCTCCTTTTCTGCAGGGATCGATGGTCTCGATGGGTTCAACACGGGCGCGATGGGGGATGTTCCCGCCCCGCCCGGGGTACGGCGCCGGGCCGGTCGCTCAGGCGCCGACCTCGGCCTGGGCGCGGTCGTGCGCCTCGGCGGGGCTGCTCGCCACGTGGTCGAGCTCGGCGAGGTAGCGCTCGGCGTCCAGGGCCGAGGCGCAGCCGGTGCCGGCCGCGGTGATGGCCTGGCGGTAGTGGTGGTCGACCAGGTCGCCGCAGGCGAAGACGCCGGGGACGTTGGTGGCCGTCGAGGGGTGGTTGACCAGCACGTAGCCGTCGTCGTCGAGGTCGACCTGGCCGGCCAGCAGCTCCGAGCGGGGGTCGTGGCCGATGGCGATGAACAGGCCGGTGGCCTCCAGGTCGCTGCGCTCGCCGGTGACGGTGTCCTCGAGGACGACCTTCTCCAGGCGGTCCTCACCGACGATCTCGGCGACCTTGGAGTTCCACACGATCTCGAGCTTGGGGTCGGCGAACGCGCGCTCCTGCATGATCTTGGAGGCGCGCAGCTCGTCGCGACGCACGATCATGGACACCTTGGAGCCGAAGCGGGTCAGGAAGGTGGCCTCCTCGACGGCGGAGTCGCCGCCGCCGACGACCGCGATGTGCTGGTCCCGGAAGAAGAAGCCGTCGCACGTGGCGCACCAGGACACCCCGCGACCCGAGAGGGCGTCCTCGCCCGGCAGGTCGAGCTTGCGGTAGCCCGAACCGGTCGCGAGGATCACCGAGCGGGCGCGGAACTCACCCGTGGCGGTGCGCACGACCTTGACCTCGCCGGTCAGCTCGACCTCGACGACGTCGTCGGCCACCAGCTCGGCGCCGAAGCGCTCGGCCTGGGCGCGCATCTCGTCCATCAGCGCCGGGCCCATGATGCCGTCGCGGAAGCCGGGGAAGTTCTCGACCTCGGTGGTGTTCATCAGCGCACCACCGGCGGTCACGGAGCCCTCGAAGACGAGCGGCTCGAGGCTGGCGCGGGCGGCGTAGACGGCGGCGGTGTACCCGGAGGGTCCTGAGCCGATGATGATCACGTTGCGGATGCTGTCGGACATGGGTGTCCTGCTCTCCTCGCCTCGGTGGCAGACGGTGGGCGACCGGTCGGCCGCACGGGGGTGGAACCGATCGTAGGCGAGCGGCATTCCTTCCACGGGCGCAGTGCGTCAGGGCTCACCCCGCGTTCACCGGGTGG
>JAYYWX010000042.1:0-31768 GCA_036341255.1 Actinomycetota bacterium
TTGCCCGGACTCATCCCCTGACAGGAGTCGCCATGCCCACCTACACCCGCCAGTCCACCGTCAACGAGCTCGCGGCCACGGTGCCGGGCAAGGCGTTCAAGGCGATGATCCTGCGCCAGCTGCCGCCGACCAGCACCGAGAAGGAGCGCAAGGAGCTCGAGGAGCTGACCCTCGGCCTGCCGCTGGAGACGCTGGTCGAGATGTCCGAGGGCAAGCTCACCTGGGGCATCGTCGACTCGCTGATCGACCTGGCCAACAAGAAGCCGCACCACCTCGTGCCCCGCGTCGCCGGCGCCGGCGCCGGCCTGCTCAAGAAGGTCAGCGGCAAGATCCGCTCCTGACGCGGGCCAGATCTGGTCGAGCCGGCGTGTCAATACGCCGGCTCGGCAGTCCCGGTCAGGCCTCCAGGCCGCGGAAGAGCAGGTCGGCGACGCCCTCGGCGAGCGCGTCGGGAGCGATGGAGCCGTCGGGGGAGTACCAGTCGACGAGGGAGTTGACGGTGCCGAAGACCAGTCGGCTCACGACCTCGGGCGACAGGTCGGAGCGCACGCTGCCCTCGGCGACGGCCTCGGTCACCAGGTCCGCCAGGTCGACGTCGATGCGGCGTCGGCGATCGAGCGCCGCGATCTCCAGCGCGCTGTTGCCGCGGACGCGCAGCAGCAGGGTCACGGCCGGACGGTGCTCGGCCAGCAGTCGTACGGCGGCGAGGACCGTCGCCCGCAGCCGGTCGTGCGCACTGCGACCGTCGGTGGCGCGCGCGGCCTCGGCGACCGCGGTGTCCAGCCCTTCGAGCGCCTCGTCGAGGGCCGCGGCCAGCAGGGCCTGCTTGCTCGGGAAGTGGTGGTAGACCGCGGACTTGGTGACCCCGAGAGAGGCGGCGAGGTCGCTGATCGACGTGGCGTCGTACCCCTGGGCGATGAACAGGTCGATCGCGACCCGCAGCACGGCCTCCCGGTCGTGCCCGGGGCGCCCGCGTCGTCGCGTGCCCGCCCCGTCGACGGGGGCAGGCTCCGGCGAGGAGGGGGCCATGGCTCGATCCTCGCAGAGCGAGGGTCGACCGCGGCAGGGCTTGTCCACGGAGGTGAGCCGTGTCACCCTTTCCTGAACGAGCGGTCAGGAAAGGGCGTGGCATGACCGGGACGCTGGCACAGGAGTCAGGGCACGGCACCGTCGACGAGGCCTCGCTGCAGGCCGACTTCGACGCGACGATCGCCCGGCACGACCGCATCGAGCCGCGCGACTGGATGCCCGAGGGCTACCGCCGCACCCTCGTGCGTCAGATCGCGCAGCACGCCCACTCGGAGATCATCGGGATGCAGCCGGAGGGCAACTGGATCGGCCGCGCGCCCTCCCTGCGTCGCAAGGCGGTGCTGCTGGCCAAGGTGCAGGACGAGGCCGGCCACGGGCTCTACCTCTACTCCGCCACCGAGACGCTCGGAGTCAGCCGCGACGAGCTCACCGAGATGCTCATCGACGGCCGGCAGAAGTACTCCTCGATCTTCAACTACCCCACGCTCTCCTACGCCGACGTCGGCACCATCGGCTGGCTCGTCGACGGTGCGGCGATCTGCAACCAGGTGCCGTTGTGCCGCACCTCCTTCGGCCCCTATGGCCGGGCGATGATCCGGGTCTGCAAGGAGGAGTCCTTCCACCAGCGGCAGGGCTTCGAGCTGTTGATGACGATGATGAGCGGCACCCCCGAGCAGCGGGCGATGGTGCAGGAGTCGGTCGACCGGTTCTGGTGGCCGGCGCTGATGATGTTCGGCCCGCCCGACGCCGACTCCCCGAACACCGCGCAGTCCATGGCGTGGGGCATCAAGACCCACACCAACGACGAGCTGCGGCAGAAGTTCGTCGACATGACCGTGCCGCAGGCCGCCCGGCTCGGCGTGACCCTCCCCGACCCCGACCTGCGGTGGAACCCCGAGCGCGGGCACCACGACTTCAGCCCACCGGACTGGGAGGAGTTCACGCGGGTCGTGAAGGGCCACGGCCCGTGCAACGCCCAGCGGGTCGCGCACCGCCGGCAGGCGTGGGAGGACGGCGCGTGGGTCCGGGAGGCCGCGACGGCGTACGCCATGAAGCAGGAGGCGACCGCATGAGCGGGACCCAGAACAGCGGCCCGCGCGCCGAGTGGCCGCTCTACGAGGTGTTCGTCCGCGGCAAGCGCGGGCTCAACCACGTCCACGTCGGGTCGCTGCACGCGGCCGACGACCGGATGGCGCTGCTGCACGCCCGCGACGTCTACACCCGCCGCAACGAGGGCGTGAGCATCTGGGTGGTGCGCTCGACGGCGATCACCGCGTCCAGCCCCGACGAGAAGGGGCCGATGTTCGACCCGAACGCCGACAAGGTCTACCGCCACCCGACGTTCTACGACATCCCCGACGACGTGCCGCACATCTAGGAGACCGCAGGTGAGCCACGAGGACAGCGTGTACGACGGCCTGCTGGTCGACGACGCCCACTGGGCGTTCGGCGGCAGCTTCGAGGACCCCCTGGCCGGCGTCGACACCACCGTGCCCGACGGGGTCGACCCGAGCGTGCTGGGGACCTACGCCCTGATGCTCGGCGACGACGCCCTGGTGATGTCCCAGCGGCTCGCCGAGTGGTGCAGCCGCGCCCCCGACCTCGAGGAGGACATCGCGCTGGCCAACGTCGCCCTCGACCTGCTCGGCCAGGCGCGGCTGCTGCTGGCGCGCGCCGCGGCGGCCGACCCCGGCCTGTTGCCCACGCTGCCCGAGGGCTCGCCGGTGCCGCCCGAGGACCGGCTCGCCTTCTTCCGTGACGACCACGCCTACCGCAACGTGCGCATGGTCGAGCTGCCGCGGGGCGACTTCGCCGAGACGATGGCGCGGCTGCTGCTGTTCTCCACCTGGCGGCTGGCGCTGCTGGGCCGGCTGCGCGGCAGTCGCGACGCCGTGCTCGCCGCGCTCGCGGCCAAGGGGGTCAAGGAGGTCGCCTACCACCGCGACCTCGCGGCGCGGTGGTGCGTGACGCTGGCCGGCGGCACCGAGGAGTCCCGGCGCCGGCTGGTCACCGGGCTCCAGGAGCTCTGGCCCTGGTGGGGAGAGCTGCTGGAGAGCCACTCCGTCGAGACGACGGCCGCCGCCGACGACGTCGGGGTCGACCCCACCACGCTGCGCGAGGAGTGCGAGGGCGTGCTCGACCAGGTGCTGGCCGCCTGCGACCTCACGCGGCCCGACGTGCCCTCACGCGAGGGGATCCGGGGCGGCAAGGGCCGCGACGGCATGCACACCGAGGCGCTCTCGCGGCTGCTCGCCGAGATGCAGGTCGTGGCGCGCGCACACCCGGAGGGCACGTGGTGAGCCCCGAGCTGGAGCGTGCGGCCCCGGGTGGTCTGGCCCCGGGTGGTCTGGAGCTGGGCCGGCTGGAGCTGGCGCGCGAGGTGGCCGCCACCGTCACCGACCCCGAGCTGCCGATGCTCACGCTGGTCGACCTCGGGGTGCTGCGCGAGGTCGCCCTGGACGAGACCGGCACCGTGCTCGTCGACCTGGCTCCGACGTACTCCGGGTGCCCGGCGATGGCCACCATGCGCGACGACCTGGTCCGCCTCCTCGGCGAGGTCGGCCTCGACGCCCGGGTGCGTGTGGTGCTCGACCCCCCGTGGTCCTCCGACCAGATCACCCCCGCCGGTCGCGCCGCCCTGGCCGCGGCCGGCATCTCCCCGCCCGGCGCCGCCCCTGCCCACGGCGGCCCGGTCCCCCTCTCCCTCGGCCCCGTACGCCGCCGCGTGACCTGCCCCCGGTGCGACTCGGCCGACACCACGCTGACCTCGGAGTTCGGCTCGACCGCCTGCAAGGCGCTCTACCGCTGCCGCGCCTGCCTGGAACCCTTCGACCACGTGAAGGAGATCTGAGGTGACCGCACCGACCCAGGAGCGGACCCGCTCCCGCACCGGCTTCCACCCGCTGACCGTCTCCCGGGTCGACCCGCTGACCGACGACTCGGTGGCGATCACCTTCGCCGTGCCCGACGACCTGGCCGAGGTCTTCGCCTTCGACGCCGGCCAGTCGCTCACCGTCCGTCGGGTCGTCGGCGGGGTGGAGCACCGCCGCAGCTACTCCATCTGTGCCCCGGCCGGGCGCGCCCCACGCATCGGGGTCCGGGAGGTGCCGGGGGGAGCGGTCTCCGCGTGGCTGGTCCGTGAGGTGCGGCCGGGCGACGTGGTCGAGGTCGGTCCCCCCACCGGCAGCTTCCGCGCGAGGCCCGGGCCCGGTCGGCACGTGTGCATCGCCGCCGGCTCGGGCATCACCCCGATGCTCTCGATCGCCTCGACCGTCCTGACCCACCCCGGGGCGTCGGTCGCGCTGCTCTACGGCAACCGCACGACCGGGTCGGTGATGTTCGCCGAGGACCTGGCCGACCTCAAGGACCAGCACGCCGACCGCCTCGACCTGGTGCACGTGCTCTCGCGCGAGCCGCGCGAGGTCGACCTCTTCTCCGGCCGCCTCGACGCCGACCGGCTGCGGCGCCTGCTGACCTCGCTGGTGCCCACCGACGGCCTCGACCACGTGTGGCTGTGCGGGCCGTTCGGGCTGATCGAGGACGCGCGCGCGGTGCTCGGGGAGCTGGGTGTCCCGGCCGAGCGCGTGCACGTGGAGCACTTCTACGTCGACCAGCCGCCCCCGGTGCTGCGTCACCCCGACCGGGTCGTGGAGGGCGACACCTCCGAGGTGACGGTCGTGCTGGACGGGCGGCGTACGACCTCGGCGATGCCGCGTGACGAGACGGTCCTCGACGCGGCGCAGCGGGTGCGCAGCGACCTGCCGTTCGCCTGCAAGGGCGGCGTCTGCGGCACCTGCCGCGCCCGGGTCCGCGACGGGGAGGTCGACATGGTGCGCAACTTCGCCCTCGAGCCGCACGAGGTCGAGCGCGGCTTCGTGCTGACCTGCCAGTCGTTCCCGGTGAGCACCGAGGTCACGGTCGACTTCGACGCCTGAACGCCCGGCTCGTGAGGTCCAGCGCGGTCGATGGCCCGCGCTGGGCCACACGAGGCGGCCGCTCTCCGCCACACTGGGCCCGTGCTCGACCGACTCTCCCGACGCGCCTACGCGGCGCTGGGCCCGCGCTACCCCGTCGCCGTGGTCGGCGTCGGGGTGCTGGAGGCGGTCTTCGTGGCGGTCGTCTCGGTCGTGGTCATCGCCCTGTTCTACCGGCCGGACGTCCCGGCCGTGGTCGCGGTCGGCGCCGTGGCCGCCCTGATGACGGGCACCTCTGTCGGCCTGGCAGCCTGGCGGGCACGGGAGGACCGCTGCCGGCTCGGGGACTGGATGGGACTCGCCCGTCCGACGCCCCGGGAGACGGTGCAGGCGTGGGAGATCGCCACCACCTTGACCCTCGAGCAGTACCGCCGCTCCTCCGCGGTGGTCGTCCTCGTCTCCATCCTCCCCACCGCGCTCGCGGCGATGCTGCTGTGGGGGATCGGCTGGTGGGGGCTGCTGGCCATGACGGTCGCCGGCGTGATCCCCGGTCTGTACGCCACGGTGCTGTCCTACTCCATCGGCGAGCGGCTGCTGCGACCCGTCGTCGAGCACGTCGCCTCCGAGCTGCCCGACGACTTCACCTTCGAGCCGCGGGGGCTGCCGTTGCGCAAGCGGCTGCTGCTGGCGGTCCCGGCGTACACGACCACCTCGGCGGTCCTCGTCGGGGGTCTGGTGGGGGTGGGAGCCGAGACCGGCTCGCCCTCGGCGCGGCTCGCGCTGACCGTCGCGCTCTCGCTCGGGGTGGGACTGTTCATGTCGCTGGAGCTCACCGGGCTGCTCTCGGGCAGCATCACCCGGCCGCTGCTCGACGTGCGCGAGCAGCTGGCCCGGGTGCGCGACGGAGACCTCACCGCGCGCGCCCCGGTCGCGAGCAGCGACGAGCTGGGAGAGCTGGCCCGCGACTTCAACACCATGGCGCGCGGGCTCGCCGAGCGCGAGGAGCTGCGTGAGCACTTCGGCACCTACGTCGACCGCGAGATCGTCCGGCTCATCCTCGCCGGCCAGGTGCCCCAGGAGGGGTTCGAGGTCGAGGTGTCGGTCCTCTTCGTCGACGTGCGCGGCTTCACCAGGTTCGCCGAGTCGGTGCCGGCGCCCCAGGTGGTCGAGACGCTCAACGGGCTCTTCGCCGAGATGGTGCCGGTCGTCGAGGCGTTCGGCGGCCACGTCGACAAGTTCATCGGGGACGGGCTGATGGCCGTCTTCGGTGCTCCCGAGGCGCAGCCCGACCACGCCGACCGGGCGCTGGAGGCGGCGCGGATGATCGTGGACGCCGTGCACCTCGGCAGCACCGGGCTGCGGGTGGCGGCCGGCATCAACTCCGGCGTCGTCGTCGCCGGCCCGATCGGCGGGGCCGGCCGACTGAACTTCTCCGTCGTGGGCGACGTGGTCAACGTCGCCGCCCGGGTGGAGGCCGCGACCCGGGAGACCGGCGACGACGTGCTCGTCACCGCCGACACCCGCGACCGGCTGACCCGGCCGCACGACCTGGTCTCACGCGGCGAGGTGAGCGTCAAGGGCAAGAGCCAGCCCCTCGAGGTCTGGGCACCGCCCCCCACGAGCACGTGGGACACCGACGCCGACGGTCAGGCGGCGCTGGGCGCCTGAGCCGGCACCAGGGGCGTGGCTCAGGAGCGGGCGCCGTAGAGCAGCGAGTGGTAGTCGGGGTGGCGCTCGATCCAGCCCTTGATGAACGGGCAGGTCGCGATCACCCGACGCGTGCCGGCGGCCCGGACGTCGTCGAGGGCGGCACGCGCGAGGGCGGAGCCGACGCCCTGGCCCTCGAACCGGTCGTCGACCTCGGTGTGGGTGAAGACCACGATGCCCTCGGCCAGCTGGTACTCCGCGAAGCCGGCGAGCTCGCCGCCGACCCGGGCCTCGTAGCGGTGCAGGTCCTCGGCGTGGCTGGTCTCGATCTCGCTCATGTGTCCACGCTAGCCGCGGGAGGGGAACGCCGATCGTGTGTGCGCCGGTGTGCGTGCCTGAGCGCGAGGGGCCGCGCCCGGGGTGGCACGATCGGGGGCATGGTCCTCGGGGCGACGTACGACGTGGGCCGGGTGCGCTCCTGGTTCCCGGCGCTCCACGCGGGGCCGGCCGCGGGACTGGCGCGCTTCGACGCCCCCGGCGGCTCGCTCGTCCCGCAGCAGGTCGCCGACGCGGTGGCCGCGACGCTCACCGCGGGCCTCAACCAGCGCGGGACCCTGCATGCCCACGAGCGGCTGGCCGAGTCGGTCGTGCAGGAGTGCCGCGCGGCGCTCGGCGACCTGCTGGGCACCGACCCTCGCGGCGTGGTGGTGGGCCGGTCGGCCACCGCCCTGGTCATGCAGCTCGCGGCGACCCTCGCGCACTCCTGGGGCCCGGGCGACGAGGTCGTGGTCTGCGAGCTCGACCACGACTCCAACATCCGGCCGTGGGTGATCGCGGCCGAGCGGTCCGGTGCGACGGTCCGGCGGCTGGGGTTCGATCCCGCGACCGGCGAGGTCGACGACGTCGAGCCGCTGATCGGGGAGCGCACCCGGGTCGTGGCGATCACGGGCGCCTCCAACCTGGTCGGCACCCGTCCCGACGTCGAGCGGGTCGCGGCCGCCGCGCACGCGGTCGGCGCCCTGGTCCACGTCGACGCGGTGCACCTGGTCCCGCACGCGCCCGTGGACCGCAGCGCCCTCGGGGCCGACCTGCTCACCTGCTCCCCCTACAAGTTCTTCGGCCCCCACCTCGGGGCGCTCGCTGCCGATCCCGCGCTGCTGGAGTCGCTGCGTCCGGACAAGCTGCTGGCCTCCTCCGACGCGGTGCCGGAGCGCTTCGAGCTGGGCACGCTGCCCTATGAGCTGCTCGCCGGGACGACTGCCGCGGTCGAGGTCATCGCCGACCTCGTGCCGGGCACGGGGACGCGACGCGAGCGGATCGCGACGTCGATGGCGGCCCTGGAGACGCACGAGGCCGGCCTGCTCGCGCACCTCCTGGCCGGCCTGGCCGAGCTGGACGGGGTCACCGTGCACGGTCGGGCCCGGCGACGTACCCCCACCGTCCTGCTCACCGTCGCCGGCCGCGAGCCGCGGACCGTCTCCGAGCACCTGGCCGGCCACGGGGTCGTGGCACCCGCCTCGTCGTTCTACGCCCTGGAGGCCTCCCGTGCGCTCGGGCTCGGCGATGCCGGCGGCGTGCGGGTCGGACTGGCCGGCTACACCACCCGGGCCGAGGTCGACCGGCTGCTGGAGGGTCTCGCCGCGCTCGGGTGAGGCGGGCCCGGGACGTCATACCTCCAGCGGTGGGGGACGTCCTGTCCGTATGACGTCCCGCGGCGATCGGCAAGGCGGTCAGCGGGTCGGCAGGGCGAAACGCGTGTGCACGCCCGGGCTGAAGGCGACGTGGTCGGGGGCGCGGTCGGTGACGCCGGGCAGTCCCGCGGCGGCCACCAGCTCGTCGTCGAGGTCCAGCAGGCTCGCCTCGTGCAGCGGCCACGGGCCGTGGCTGTTGCGGATGTGGAGCGGCCGCCCGGCCACGGTCGTGTGCAGCGCCCAGCGGGCGGTCAGGAAGACGTCGAGCTCGGTGGGGGCACGCCGCTCCCCGACGACCAGGTCGATGCGGGTCCGTGCCTCGGCCGCAGCCCCGCGCGGCCAGCGCACCTGCGAGGCCCAGTGGTGCCGGACGCCGCGGTCGTGGGGCAGCACGTCGTGGCGCATCCGGGCCCATCGGTACGGCGTCCCGAACCCGGCCCGCGCGCCGAGCACGACCGCGAGCCGGTCGCAGTCCAGGCTCCGGAAGACCACGCCCGGCCGCCCCCGCCGGTCGCGGGAGTAGAGCCGCACGTTGGTCTCCAGGAAGGTGCCCAGCCAGGGGACCGGGCGGTCGCGACCCGGCCCGGCACCGACCATCGTGAACGGCACCAGCCCGACGTAGGTGCAGCCGTCCAGCAGGTCGGGCTCGATACCCTCGGGCAGCAGCGGTCGCACTCGGTCGGGGTCGACCGCCCAGTGCAGGAACGCCAGGTCGTGCCAGTCCTGCGACATCAGCACGGGGCCCCGCAACGGGGGCGGCCGGTCGTCGAGCCGGTCGTCGAGCCGGCCCGCGGGCCCGCTCACCCCGCGGCGCGGTCGGGCACCCGGCGCGGCTGCGCCCGCTGCCGACCGAGCTCTCCGCCGACCCGGCCGGCGAAGGGACGGCCGTGGTCGGCGTACTCCTCGCGGGCGAAGACCAGACAGTGGTCGCCGACCTCGAGCCGGGTGCCGGTGCGCAGCAGGCCCTCGGCGACGCGGGCGCCGTGCACCCGCACCTCTCCGCCGAGGGCGTGGACGACGAACTCGTCCTCGTCGTCGTGCACCACGCGGGCGTGCCGCTCGGCGAGCCCGGGCAGCCGGATGTCGCAGTCGGCGCCGGAGCCGATGAGCACGTCGTCGGCGAGGTGGAAGATCGTGCGGCGCGAGTCGGGCAGCGCCAGGCCGGGCGCCAGGACCAGGCGGGGGCTCCCGGCGCGTGCCGGGTCGTGGGTGCCGGTCACCCGGCGTGGGCGCGCGCCGAAAGTCGGCAGCAGGGGGACCAGGGTCGGGGGCGGCGCGGAGAGCAGTCCCGGCAGCACCGGTTCGCGACCCTGCGCGCGGGCCTGGGCCGCGGTCCACAGGCCGCGCAGGCTGCCCACGCGCAGGTGGCGGGAGCGGGTGATGCGGCGCTGCCACCACGGGGCCCGGACGTCCCCGAGCCGGACCAGCGTGGACCGGCCGTCGGTGACGCGCAGCTCCAGGTGGCGGACCGCGAGCTCGCGGGCGACGTAGCGGACCACGGCGGCGTCACCGGCGCCGGCGAAGGCCGCCGGGTCGTCGACCCGCAGGGTCAGCACGCCTCCGCTCCCGGTGAGGTGCCCCTCGACCCGGTTGCCTTCGGGGTCCTCGACGCGGAAGCACAGGTCGGCCGCGACGGAGGTCCTCACGACGGGTCCGCGCGACGCGTGGTGTCGTCGGAGGTGGTGACCGAGATGGTCCCGGCGAAGCGCCAGGTGGCCCGCGGCGAGGTGGGGCCGGTGTCGCGCGGGACCTCGACGACCACGTCGTCGAGGTGGTAGCTGATCTCGGCCTGACGGCCGGTGAGGAAGTCCCACATCTTGCGGCCGAGGGCGGTCCAGTCGACCACGTCCTCCTCGGCGGAGCCGTCCAGCGACTGGCGGTCGATGTGGATCTGTGGTGCGTAGGTCATGTCTGCCTCCGGAGTGGATACCTCAACAAGTTGTTCAGGTATGTCCTTCAACAGTGAACCTCGCGTCGAAGAATCTCCTCACTCGGAAGGGTGAGGAGCCGACGGCGGTGCGCTCGGTCACCCGTGTCCCGTCGCGCCGCGCCTCGTTGGTCCGGCATGCGTCGTACGTCGATCACCGCCGTCACCCTCGCCCTGCTCGCCCCCGGGCTCGTCGCGCCGTTCCTCAGCACGGCACCCGCCGCTGCCGGCGAGCGGGAGGACGCGGACTGGACCGAGGTCTACGTCGAGACCGAGGACGGCACGACGTTGCACGCCGACGTGCTGCGGCCGGCCGGGATGCCCGAGAGCACCCGCACCCCCGTCGTGCTCACGGTCAGCCCCTACACCAGCCACTCCGGCGGTGCCTCGGCCCCCGACCCGACCGGCGCCCCGCCCAGCGAGCGGTTCTACGACTTCCTGGACCTGACCGGCGCGCTCGACGACGGCTACACCTACGTGATGGTCGACCTGCCCGGCACCGGCGGCTCGGGCGGCTGCAACGACTGGGGCGGACCGGCCGAGCAGGGCGCGGTCGAGGCCGCCGTCGAGTGGGCGGCCGACCAGCCCTGGTCCACCGGCAAGGTGGCCCTGCTCGGCAAGTCCTACGACGGCTGGACGGGCCTGATGGGTGTCTCGCGACGACCGGAGGGGCTGGCTGCCGTGGTCTCGATGGAGCCGGTGTTCAGCGGCTACAGCTACCTCTACAACCGCGGCGTGCGCTTCGCGAACTCCGTCGGCACGCCGGTCATCTTCCAGGCCAACGACCTGTTCCCGGGCTCCCTGCAGGACGACCCGGCCTACCACCTCACCGGCCTCCCGCTGACCCCGTGCCACGCCCTCAACATCGTGCAGCAGCAGGACGACGCCGAGGACTCCGCCTTCTGGGTCGAGCGCGACCTGGTGCCCACGTCCCGGGGCTCGCGCCTGCCGGTGCTGCTCACCCAGGGCTTCCTGGAGACCAACACCAAGCCCGACCGCGCCTTCGACTACTGGTCGGCGCTGCGCGGCCGCGCCAACATCGGCTGGTTCGGCCAGTTCGACCACGTCCGTGGCTGGGAGACCGACGCCAGCGGCCGCTCCGAGACCGGCCGCGACCCGCAGGCGTTCGTCGCCCAGGTCGAGGCCTTCCTCGCCAAGCACCTCAAGGGCGAGCGCGGTCGCTCGGTCCGTGCCGCCAAGCCGGGCGTGCAGGTCCAGGACAACCTCGGCCGCTGGCGCCGGGAGCGGGCCTGGCCCTCCGCGGACGTGCGGATGCGTCGGACGACGCTGCGGACCGGGTCGTACGCCGACGACGGCTCCAACACCGCGACCGGCCCGGACGCGGGGCAGGGCGTCTGGTCGGTCTCCGCGCCGCTGCGCCGGCCGGCCTGGATCTCGGGGGAACCGGTCCTCGACGTCTCCGTGACCACCTCGGTCCCGCGCGCCAACCTCGTCGGGCTGGTCTACGACATCGCCCCGGACGGCACCGCGACCGTCATCAGCCGCGGCACGCAGCTGGTGCGCAGCACCGGCACCACGGACTACTCGCTGCCGCTCTACGGCCAGGACTGGCGCCTGGCGAAGGGCCACCGCCTCGGTGTGCTGGTCACCGGCGCCGACGCGGACTGGTGGGTGCACCTGCCGACCGGCAGCACCGTGGAGGTCGACGAGGCCTCGATCCGGCTGCCGTTCCTCTCCCGCGACCGCCGGTCGTTCTTGCGCGGGGAGTCCACGCCGCGCCTGGAGGAGCACCTCGCCGACACCGCCACGGTGGACGCGCAGGTGCTGGAGGAGGCGCAGGTCCGGTTCAGGACCCAGCGGCTGAAGCGACGCTGACCTCGGCGGCGGTGCCGGCGGTGGTGTGGGCGACCGCGGCCGCGCGGACGTGGTGGCGCCCGATGGGCAGCACGATCGGGCGTCCTGACACGGGGTCGGGCACGACCTGGGACTCCATCCCGAAGACGTCGCGCACCACGTCGGCGGTCAGCACCTCGGCCGGGTCGCCGGCCGCGTGGAGGCTGCCGGCCCGCAGCGCGACCAGCCGGTCGGCGTACCTCGCGGCGAGGTTGAGGTCGTGCAGGACCATCGCGATGGTCGTGCCGCGGGCGCGGTTGAGGTCGGTCAGCAGGTCGAGCACCTCGACCTGGTGGGCGACGTCGAGGAAGGTCGTGGGCTCGTCGAGCAGCAGCAGGTCGGTCTGCTGGGCCAGCACCATCGCGATCCAGACCCGCTGCCTCTGGCCCCCCGAGAGCTCATCGACGGACCGCTCGGCGAGCGCGGCGGTGCCGGTGAGCTCGAGGGCCTCTGCGACCGCCTCGTCGTCCTCGCGGGTCCAGCGCGCCAGCGCGCCCTGGTGCGGGTGGCGGCCACGGGCGACCAGGTCGGCCACCACGATGCCCTCCGGGGCGACGGGGGACTGGGGCAGCAGGCCCAGCGTCCGGGCCACCTGCTTGGTCGGCATCGAGTGCAGGTCGCGGCCGTCGAGCACCACCTGGCCGCCGCGCGGCTTGAGCAGGCGGGCCATCGAGCGCAGCACCGTCGACTTGCCGCAGGCGTTGGCGCCGACGATGCAGGTGATGCGACCCGGTGCGAGGGCCAGGTCCAGGTCGTCGACCACGGTGCGGTCGGCGTAGCCCAGGGTGACGCCCCGGACCTCCAGGGAGTGGGTGTCGGTCACAGCGAGCCTCCGGAGCGGTGCGTGCGGACGAGCAGGTAGACGAGGTAGGGGGCGCCGAGCACGCCGGTGATGACGCCCACGGGGTAGCGGGCGTCGAAGGCGAACTGGCCGGCGAGGTCCGCGGCGAGGACCAGCAGTGCGCCGACGAGGGCGGCGGGGACCATCAACGAGCCGCCCGGCCCGACGATGCGCGCCGCGATCGGGCCGGCGAGGAAGGCGACGAACGCGATCGGGCCCGACGCGGCGGTCGCGAAGGCGATGAGCACGACCGCGGTGCAGATGCACAGCAGTCGGGTGCGCTCGACGGGCACGCCCAGCGAGGCGGCGGAGTCGTCGCCGTGCTGCAGCAGCTCCAGGGCGCGGGCCTGGGAGAGCAGCACGGGGGCGGCCACCACGACGGCGACCGCCAGCGGGGCGACCTCCTCCCACGTCGCGTTGTTGAGCGAGCCGGTCAGCCAGCGCATCGCCACCTGCAGGTCCCACTGCGCGGCGCGCACGATCACGTAGGCGACCACGCTGTCGAGCATCGCTGCCACCCCGATGCCGATGAGGATCAGGCGCGACCCGACGACGCCGTCCTTGAAGGCCAGGGCGTAGATCAGCAGCGCGGTGGTGAGCGCCGCGGCGATGGCCACCACCGAGGTGGCGGTCGAGGACAGCTCGAGGACCACCAGCGCGACGACCGCGGCGGCGCTCGCGCCCGAGCTGATGCCGATCACGTCGGGGGAGGCCAGCGGGTTGCGCAGCATCGTCTGGAAGGTCACCCCGGCCAGGCCGAAGGCGGCGCCGGTCAGCACCGCCATGCTGGCCCGCGGCAGCCGCAGCTCGCCCACGGTGAAGGAGGCGCCGGGCACGGTCTCCCCGCGCAGCACCGACCAGACCTCGCCGGGCCCGTAGAACGTCTGCCCGACCATCAGGCTGGTCGCGTAGACCACGACGACCAGCGCACCGAGCACCCCGGTGACCAGGGCCCGGCGACGGCGCCGCTGGCGGCGGGCCCGCGCGACGTCGTGGCCGGTGAGGGGTCTCGACGTCCGCTCGCTGGCGCTCGCTGCTCGACCAGCGGGGAAGTGGGTCGTCACAGGGCACGCACCTTCTGTCGTCGCACGATCGCGATGAAGACCGGGGCGCCGAGCAGCGCGGTCACGATCCCCACGTCCACCTCGGCCGGGCGGGCCACCAGTCGACCCACCACGTCGGCGGTCGTCAGCAGGGCAGCCCCCATCACCGCCGAGAACGGGAGGAGCCAGCGGTGGTCCACACCCACCAGCAGCCGGCACAGGTGCGGGACGGCCAGGCCGACGAAGCCGATCGGGCCGGCGATCGCGGTGGCCGCGCCGGCCAGGGTGACGGCCCCGACCGCGGCCAGCAGCCGGGTCCGGCCCACGTGCTCGCCCAGCCCGCGGGCCAGGTCGTCACCGAGGGCCAGCGAGTTCAGCCCGCGGGCGGTCGCGAGCGACAGCAGGGCACCCACGGCGAGGAACGGCAGCACCTGCAGGGTCTTCTCGGTCTGCGCGCCGCCGACGCCGCCGATCTGCCAGAAGCGGAAGGAGTCCATCACGTCGATGCGGGGCAGCAGGATCGCGCTGATCAGCGAGGTGAACGCGGCCGAGGACGCCGCCCCCGCCAGGGCCAGCTTCAGGGGCGTCGCGCCGCCCCGGCCCAGTGAGCCGACGGCGTACACGAAGGAGGCGGCGAGGGCGGCGCCCGCGATCGCGACCCAGATGTACGACGTCGGGCTGGCCAGTCCGAAGAACGCGATGCCCGCCACGACGAACAGCGCGGCCCCGGTCGTGACGCCCAGGATCCCCGGGTCGGCCAGCGGGTTGCGCGTGACGCCCTGCATGACCGCGCCGGAGACCGCGAGCGCCGCTCCGACGAGCATCGCCAGCAACGTGCGCGGCACCCGCTTGGCGACCGCCGCCTCCCCGATGGTGTCGGTGCTGCCGATCACCCCGCCGACGATCTCGTCGAGACCGACCGAGCGCACGCCGAAGGCGACCGACGCGATCCCGGCGAGCACCAGCAGCACGAGGCCGCCGATCACCCACGAGGCGCGGGCCGACGCCGACCGGCGGGAGGTGGCGGTCGGCGTCGACGCGCGGTCGACCGAGAGGGTCGTCATGGTCGGTCGGTCCGCTCGGCTCAGGCCAGGGCCGCGGCGAGCAGGTCGAGGTACTCGTCGAGGTTGTAGGTGATCGACAGCGGCGTCGGGTTGGCCGCGGCCGCGAGCGGGGTGGAGTTGGGCAGCATCGCGATGGCGCCCTGCTCGACCGCGGGAATCTGCGAGAGCAGCGGGTCCTCCTCGGCGGCCTCGGCCAGGCTCTCGTCGCCGTAGGTGACGAACAGGTCGACGTCCTCGAAGGTGTCGGCCTCCTCGGCGCTCACCGTCGTGTAGAACTCGTCGGTCCCCTCGGACATCTCGGCGACGACCTCGGGCGTGCCCATGCCGTACTCCGCGAGGAAGCCGGGCCGGGTGTCGAGGGTGGTGTAGAAGCCGATCTGGCTCAGGTCGTTGGGGTCGAGGTAGCTGAAGACGACGTTCTTGCCGGCCAGCTCCTCGTGCTCGGCGAACGCCTCGGTGACGGTGCTGTCGAGCTCCTCGACGAGCTCCTCGCCCTCCTCGGCCAGGCCGAGCGCCTCGGAGTTCATCAGGATCATGTCCTGGTAGGTGGTGCCCCAGGCGACCTCGGGGTAGGCCACGACCGGCGCGATCTTGGACAGCGTGTCGTACTCCTCCTGGGTCAGGCCGGAGTAGGAGGCGAGGATGACGTCGGGAGCGGTGTCGGCCACGGCCTCGAAGTCGATGCCCTCGGTCTCGTCGAAGAGCACCGGGGTCTCCGCGTCGAGCTCCTCGAGCCGCTCCTCGACCCAGGGGAGGACGCCGTCCTCGTCGTCGTCTCCCCACGTCGCCTTGCTCATGCCGACCGGCACCACGCCGAGCGCGAGGGGGACCTCGTGGTTCATCCACGCGATGGAGGCGACCCGCTCGGGCTTCTCCTCGATGACGGTCTCGCCGAAGACGTGCTCGATGGTGACCGGGAAGGCGGCATCGGTGCTCGCGGCCTGGTCGGCTGCCTGGTCGGCTGCCGCGTCGGCTGCCGTGCCCGACGAGGTGTCGTCGGCGCCGCAGCCGGCCAGGACGAGGGCGGAGGCCGCGACGGCGGCCGTGGTGAGCAGGCGTGAGGGACGCATGGGTGGATTCTCCTGTGAGTAGGTAAGGCAAACCTAAATTAGCACTGCCTCACCTACCTGCGGTCCAGCCCCCCGGTCCAGACCACGACCCCCGCCATGGTTGAAGCCGGTACCTGCCTGGGTATTGACTTGCCGGAGGTCGGTTCCATGGGGGTGGGCGCCGGCCAGCGAGTCCCAGGGGAGGGACGAGATGGATCTCGTCGATGTACCAGCCAGCACGCGTCAGCTCGACCAGCACGAGCACCTCGACGTGCCGCACCGCCTGATCGCCGCGCCACGACCGCTCGAGGTGGGTCAGGTCGTGGTGCTGCGCGACCTCGACGGTCGCCACCGGTGGGCCGCCGTCGACCGGCTGCGCTTCACCGAGACCGACACCGTCTACGAGATGCAGCTCGGACACCCGATGCCGCTCGAGCGCGCGGTCGAGGTCGGTGCCTACGAGAGCCGCCGGATGGCCCGCCCCTTCGTCCGGGTGCCCGACGTCCACCGGATGCTCGACGGCATGCGCGAGCAGCGGGCCCGCGCCCGCGCCGAGGAGACCGCCCGCCGCTCGCGGGTGCGTCCCGCCTGAGCCGCGGCCCCCGGATCGCCCCCTCGACCTGCGTCCCGAACCCCCCGTCGGCCCCCGCAGCGTGACCCGATGGGGCAGGATCGTGACGTGCCTGCCGAGACGACCCGCTACCCCGTGACCCACCCGGTCGCCGCCCCGCTCGTGCTGGGCGACGCCAGGCTGCTGCCGGTCGCACCGCTGCGCGTGTACACCTGCGGGATCACGCCGTACGCCGTCACGCACGTCGGCCACGCCGCGACGTTCGTGTGGGCCGACGTGCTCGCCTCGGTGGCCCGCGCGGCGGGCGCGCAGCCGGTGCTCGCGCGCAACGTGACCGACGTCGACGACGTCCTCACCGCGGCGGCCGCGCGTGCGGGCGAGCCCTACGACGAGCTCGCCGTGGTCCAGGAGTTCCAGTTCGACCGCGACATGACCGCGCTGTCGGTGGCCCGCCCCGCGCAGTCCCCGCACGCCCGCGGCCACGTGCCGGCGGTCGTCCGGCTCGCCGCCGCACTGCTCGACGTCGGCGCCGCCTACGAGCACGAGGGGCACGTCTACTTCGACGGCTCGGCCGTCCCCGCCCGCGCCGGCCTCGACGAGGAGACCGCCCTGCGCCTGTCCACCGAGTACGGCGACCAGGACTCGGTCCCCGGCCGCCGTTCGCCCTTCGACGTGGCCGTGTGGCGTCCGTCCGGCGAGGACCAGCCCGCCTGGCCCAGCCCGTGGGGCTGGGGGCGCCCGGGCTGGCACGCCGAGTGCGCGGCGATGGCCGCCGCGAGCCTCGGCCACGCCATCGACGTGCTCGTCGGTGGGGTCGACCTCGCGTTCCCGCACCACGCCTACCAAGCCGCGATGGTCGAGGCGGCGACCGGCGTCGCCCCCTTCGCCCGCGCAACCCTGCACGTCGGCGAGGTCCGCCTGGGCGGGGAGAAGATGGCCAAGTCGACCGGCAACCTGGTGCTCGTCGCCGACCTGCTGGAGCGGTTCCCCGGTCCGGTGGTGCGCCTCGGCCTGCTGCACCGGCCGGTGGGCGAGCCGTGGGAGTGCGACGACGCGGTCTTCGCCGAGGCGGGCCGGCTGCTGGACCGGCTGCACGAGGCGGCGGGCCCGCCGAGCGGTCGCACGGAGGACCCCCAGGGTCGTGCGAGCGTGCTCGCCGCCCTGCTCTCCGGGCTCGACGTGCCCGCCGCGGTCGAGGTCGCGCTGGCCACCGGCGGTGACGCGGTGGGCTACCTGCTCGACGTCCTGAGGCTGCGCGAGCGCGCGTCCTGAGCGCGTCTCGGACTTGAACGATCAAACGAACCCGGTCCCGGGGGTGCCCCCGCACGCGGCTAGCGTGGCCGCCACCTGGCGGATCCCGGAAGGCGTAGGCGATGGTCGACAGCACCGCAGTGACGAGCAGCGACGTGGAGAAGGTCCTCGACGAGGCGGGGGTCTCCAACCCGCACGTCCGGGAGTACGTCACCTACTGGGCCGGCATCACCGGCCCGGCCCGCGTGGAGGTCGTCAACGCCTCCGACGACGCGCGCCTGGTCGGGGAGGCCCTCGAGGCCGGTGAGCTGCAGCCCGCCGGCGAGGGGCTCTACTACTCCCGCTCCTACTTCAAGGACACCGCGCGCTCGGAGGAGCGCACGATCGTGGCCACCTCGAACCCGCTCGACAAGGGCGTCTACAACAACTGGCACGACGGCCAGGAGATGACCGAGGCGCAGCTGGGCCGGATGCGCGGCCAGTCGGCGGGCAAGACGATGTACGTCGTCCCCTACCTGATGGCCCCGCAGGGCTCGCCGCTCGAGCCGTACGCCGCCGGCGTGGAGCTCACCGACAACCGCCCGGTCGTGCTGCACATGATCCGGATGGCGCGCGTCGGAGTCTCCTACCTCGACCAGCTCGAGGACCCCGCCCACTTCGTGCGGGCCGTTCACGTGACCGGTGACCTGGAGAACCTCGGCCAGGGCACGCCGGAGGACCAGCGCTACTTCGTCACCGTCGCCGACCAGCGCACGATCCTGCACTTCGGCTCCTCCTACGGCGGCAACGCCCTGCTCGGCAAGATCGCCCACGGCCTGCGCCAGGCCTGCTACGACGGTCGCGCCTCGGGCCGCTTCCTGGCCGAGCAGTTCATGCTGCTGGGCATCTCCGACCTCGAGACCGGCAAGCGCTGGCACATCGCCGGCGGCTTCCCCAGCGCCTCGGGCAAGACCAACCTCGCGATGACGCTCGCCCCCGATGCCCTGGGCTCGCGCTACCGCGTCGACTTCTACGGCGACGACATCGCCTGGCTGTGGGTCGGCGACGACGGCCGGGTCTACGCGATGAACCCCGAGTTCGGCGTCTTCGGCGTCGCGAAGGACACCAACGCCTCCACCAACCCCGGGGCGCTGGACTCCATCCAGCCCGGCAGCGGCGCGATCTTCACCAACGTCGCCTACAACGAGAAGACGCAGGAGGTGTGGTGGGAGGGCAAGACCAAGAACCCGCCCACCGACCTCGACGGCTGGCTGGACTGGAAGGGCGAGAAGATCGCCGACCGGGAGAACGGCGACGACTCGCCGTGGGCCCACCCCAACAGCCGCTTCACCACCACCCTGGCCAACGTCCCCAACGTCGCCGCCGACTTCGAGGCCCCGCAGGGCGTCCCGGTCGACGCGATCATCTTCGGCGGCCGCACCCGTGACCGCGAGCCGCTGGTCCGCGCGATCACCGACCTGGCCGAGGGCGTCTACGACGGCCTGACCCTGGGCGCGGAGGCGACCTTCGCCGCCGACGGGCTCGACGGCCAGCTGCGCTACGACCCGATGTCGATGCGTCCCTTCATGGCCTACGGCGAGGGCGACTACGCCGCGCACTGGCTGGAGGTCATCGGCAAGGCCAGCAACCCGCCGATCTTCGCCCACGTCAACTGGTTCCAGCGCGATGCCGAGGACGGCCACTTCCTGTGGCCCGGCTACCGCGAGAACCTCCGCCCGCTGCTGTGGCTGATGCAGTTCAAGGAGGGCGAGGTCGAGGGCGTGAAGACCCCAGTCGGCGTCATCCCGGCCGAGTCCGAGCTGGTCATGGACGGCCTCGAGGTCCCCGCCGAGGACATGTCGCGCATCCTGACCATCGACACCGAGCGTTGGCGCCAGGAGATGGGCTTCCGTGAGGAGCACCTCGCCCAGTTCGACCGCCTCCCCGAGGAGATCTGGGAGGCCCACCGCCGGGTCGCCGCCGACCTCGGCTGACCCATCGCTCACACCCGCCGAACCGGCGCGACATTCCGTGCACGTCGTACGGAACGTTGTGCCGGTTCGGCGTGGGAGAGGGCTCAGACGAGCCGGACGGGGAGGGTCTCCCAGCCACGCAGGATGAGGGTGGGGCGACGGCGCCCGCCGGGCGCGACCGCGAGGTCGGGGAACCGCTCGTGCAGGGCCCGCAGGCCGACCTCGCCCTCCATCCTGGCCAGCGCCGCGCCGAGGCAGTAGTGCCGGCCGGCGGAGAAGGACACGTGGTCGCGGGCGTTCTCCCGCGTCACGTCGAAGGCGTGCGGGTCCGCGAAGACCTCGGGGTCGCGGTTGGCGCCGGCCAGCAGCGTCGTCACCAGGCTGCCCGCGGGCAGGTCGACGCCGGCCACGGTGGTGGCCCGAGCGGCGAAACGCCCGGTGAGCAGCACCGGCGGGTCGTGGCGCAGCACCTCGTCGACGGCGTTGCCCCACAGGTCGGGCTCCTCCTGCAGCCGCCGCCGCTGCTCGGGGTGGGCGTCGAGCAGGGCGATCCCGTTGCCCAGCAGGTTGACGGTGGTCTCGAAGCCGGCGGCCAGGACCAGGCCGGCGGTCGCGAGGAGCTCGGCCTGGGTCAGGCCGCCGTCCTCGTCCTGCACCGCGACCAGCTTCGACAGCAGGTCGTCGCCGGGGTGGAGCCGCAGGTGGTCGAGGTGGTCGACCAGCCACCGGCGGAAGTCGTCGAGCGCGGCCTCCACCCGCCGCATCTCGCGCAGCGACAGCCCGAGGTCGAGGCTCGGCGCGGCGGCCGTGCCGAAGTCCAGGACGCGCTGGCGGTCCTCCTCGGGCACGCCGAGCACCTCGGCGATGACGGTGACCGGCAGAGCCGCGCAGTACGCCGGCACCAGGTCGATCGGCTCGCCGGCCCGCGCCCGGCGCTCGAGGTCGTCGAGCAGGTCGGCGGCGATCTGCTCCGTGCGCTCGCGCAGCTCCTCGACCGCGCGGACGGTGAAGACGCGGGTGACCAGCTTGCGGTAGCGGGTGTGCTCGGGCGGCTCGACGACCAGCAGCGAGGGCGGGTTGAGCGGCCCGATCCGTTCCGGCTCCTCGGCCCACCGGGCGATGCGGCCCAGCAGCCCACCGTCGGGCATGAACACCCCGGTCTGGAAGTCGGGGCTGCTCAGCACCTCCCTGACAGCCGGCAGCGACGCGGAGATGTAGGAGAACGCGCCGCGGTGCATCGGCCCGGCCTCGCGCACCTGCTCCATCAGGGGCATCAGGGCGGCCTCGTCGCCCGCGGCGAGACGGGTGTCGAGCTGACCCTGCAGGTCGCCGCGGCGACCGGCGCGACGCAGGGCGACCCGGGGGAGACCATGGTTGACCGCCCAGCGGGCGACCTGGCGGGCGGGGGCGGCGATGTCCGACATACCGACAGTCTGCACGCCGCCGCCGGACGACGCGTGTGAGGGACCTCACCGTGCCGTCGGTCCTGCTCGGCTCGTTGGTCCCACACCGCCAGCCACCGCCGTCTGGTCCCCCTCGACCCCGCGCGGAGGCAGACGTGGACTCCTACGACCAGCTCGACGCTCCCCCGTCCCAGGTGTCCCTGGAGGCGCCGGACGTCCCGAGGATCGCCTTCGTCGCGACCATGGTCGGCTTCGTGGTGCTGGCGGTCGGCAACGCCCTGGGTCAGGCGACGACGATCCTGGCGCTGCTGCTCTGCGCGGTCGCCCTGGCGATCGGCCTGGCCGTGCTGCTGCCGAGGCAGTGGGCGGGCTGGGCGGCTGCGTCGGCGTACGCCGTCTCCGGCGCCCTCCTGGTGCTCATCTGACCCGCCGCGGCCACCAGAAGCGCTCGCCGAGCAGCACGACGAGGGAGGGCACCAGGACGGTGCGGACCAGCAGCGTGTCGAGCAGGACGCCGATGCCGATGACCACGCCGAGCTGGGCCAGCACGACCAGGGGCAGCACACCCAGGGTCGCGAACACCGCCGCGAGCAGGACGCCGGCACTGGTGATGACGCCGCCGGTCGCGGAGAGGGCCCGCAGGACTCCGGGGCCGGTCCCGTGCGTCGGCGCCTCCTCGCGGGCGCGGGTGACCAGGAAGATGTTGTAGTCCACGCCGAGCGCCACGAGGAACAGGAACGCGAAGAGCGGGGTCGAGACGTCGAGCGCCTCGAAGCCCAGGAGCTGGGTGAAGACGACCCAGGAGGCGCCGAGGGCCGCGAGGTACGTCGCCACCACGGTCACGACCAGCACCAGTGGCGCCACGATCGAGCGCAGCAGCAGCACCAGGGCACCCAGCACCAGCAGCAGGATGAGCGGGAAGACCACGAACCGGTCGCGGGCCGCCCCGTCGCGCTCGTCGATGCGTGAGGCGTCGCTGCCGGAGACGAACGTGCTCCCGGCGACCGAGGGCTCGTCGGCGATGTCCTGGCGCAACGTCTCCACGGCCTCGCGCGCCTCGGAGGTCCCGGGCCGGGCGTCGAGCACGGCGTCGACCTGGACCACTCCGTCGCCGGAGGCGGTGGTGCGGGCCGAGGTGACCACGGAGGACCCCTCCACGGCCGCCACCACGTCTGCTTCGTCGGCGGTCGAGAGCACTCGTGCGGGCTCGGCGGAGCCGGCGGGGAAGGACTCCGCGAGCCGCTCGGAGGCCGAGATCGCCTCCGGCTCGTCGAGGAACTGCTCGGACTGGCTGAGGCCGGTGCGGATGCCGAGTCCCGGGAGGGCGAGCGCCACGAGCACCAGGGAGGACACCACCGCCACCGCCACCGGGCGTCGGCCGACCAGCCGACCGACGGCGTTCCACAGCCGTGCCGTCTCGACGGTGGTCGGGTCGCCCAGCCGCGGGGTCCGGGGCCAGAAGATCCAGCGGCCGAAGAGGACCAGGGCGGGGGGCAGGGCCGTCATCACCATCAGGGCTGCGATCACGATGCCGACGGCGCTGGCCAGGCCCAGTCCGCGCGTGGAGGGGGTGAGGGACAGCAGCAGGGTGAGGACACCGACCACGACGGTCGTCGAGGAGCTCAGCACGGCCTCGGCGGTGCGGTGCAGCGCGCGGGCCATCGCCAGGTGCCGGGACTCCTCGCCCTTGAGCTCGTCGCGGTAACGGGAGATCAGCAGCAGGGCGTAGTCGGTGCCGGCGCCGAAGACGAGCACGGAGAGGATGCCGGTCGTCGACTCGTTCCATGCGGTGCCGGCCAGCTCCAGGACGTGGGTGGCGACGACGACGGCGAGGCGGTCGGCCACGCCGACGACGATGAGCGGGACCAGCCACAGCACCGGGCTCCGGTAGGTCAGGACCAGCAGGATCGTCACCACGGCGGCGGTGGTGGCGAGCAGGGTGAGGTCGGCGCCCTCGAAGACCTTGGCCAGGTCGGCCTGGATCGCGGCCGGGCCCGTGACCTGCGCGGTGACGCCGTCCGGTGCGCTCTCGACCAGCTGCTCGCGCAGGTCCTCGACGGCTGCGGAGGTGTCGCTGGCGGTGGGGGCGTCCAGCTCCAGGGGCAGGAGCGCAGCGGTGCCGTCCTCCGAGGGCACCAGCGCGGCCTGGGGCCCGGCACCGGGCAGGTCGGGCACGAGGTCGCGCAGGCTGCCGAGCGCCTCCTCGGTCAGCTGTCCCTCCTCGGCGGTCCAGAGCACGATCGCGGTGCTCCCGGCCTCGTCGGGCAACCGGTCCGCGAGCTCGGCCGCCTCGGCGACACCGCTGCCCGCAGGCAGCTCGTCGGCGGGGCCGACGGTGCGCTCGGCGGTGCCGAGCAGCCCGATGAGCAGGCCGCCGAGGAGCAGCGGCAGCAGGGCGACGAGAGCGGCGAGTCGGCGGCCGGTCAGACGACGGGACCAGCGCGGGGGTGCAGTGCTCACAAGGTGAACCTACGGATCCTCGGACTCATCCGATGGGGTGGCCCAGCGGGTGGCCCAGCGGGTGGCTCGCTGGAGTCGTCCGCCTCGTGGGGCGAGCAGGGCTGGGTCAGCGGCGCCGCGCGAGGGTGAGCGCGAAGTCACCGGCTGGCACGCCGTCCCCGTCGTCCCACACCCGCTCGACGGCGAAGCCCGCCTCGGCGAGCTCCTCGGCGACCAGGGGCATCCGGAACTTGGTCGAGATCTCCACGCGGATCTCCTCGCCGAGCGCGAGGTCCAGCTCGAGGCCGGCCCCCGGGATCCGCACGTGCTGGGGCGCCTCCGAGCGCAGCCGCAGGTCCATCCGCTCCATCGCGCCGTCCCAGAACGGGACGTAGCTGAAGGCGCCCAGGTCGAAGTCGGCGCCCAGCTCGCGGTTGAGCACCCGCAGGCTGTTGCGCACGAAGGCCTCGGTCGTGCCGGCGGAGTCGTGGTAGGCGGAGACCAGCCGGTCGACCGGCTTGACCAGGTCGGTGCCGAGCAGCAGCCAGTCGCCCGGTTCCAGGGAGTCGGCCAGCGCGCCGAGGAAGGCACGGCGCTCCTCGAGGTAGAGGTTGCCGATGGTGCTGCCGAGGAAGGCCACCATCCGGCTGCCGCTGGCCGTCCGCGCAGGCAGGTGGCCCAGGTGGAGGGTGAAGTCGCCGACGAGCGCCTCCACCGCCAGGCCGGGGTAGCGCTGGCTGAGCATGTCGGCGGCGTCGCGCAGGGTCTGCTCGGCGACGTCGACCGGCACGAACCTCTCCAACCGCCCGGCCCCGGCGAACGCGTCGAGCAGCATCCGGGTCTTGTCGGAGGTGCCGCTGCCGAGCTCGACGACGGTGGTCGCGTCACAGGCGCTCACCACGTCGCGGGCATGGCGGACCAGGATCGCCCGCTCGGTCTCGGTGGGGTAGTACTCCGGGAGCCGGGTGATCTCGTCGAAGAGCCGGGAGCCCTCGTCGTCGTAGAGCCACTTGGGCGGCAGCGAGAGCGGCCGACTGCCGAGGCCGCGGCGTACGTCGTCGACCAGTGAGCCCGAGGCCCAGTCGGGGTCCAGCAGGACCGACACCGTCGGCTCGAGGGGCATCGTCATGCGGTGGACTCCTGGAGGTCGGTCGGCGCCCCGCCATCGGCGAGGCGCACCCCCGACATGGCCCAGCGGGCGGCGTGGGGGAAGAAGTTGCGGTAGGTCAGCCGGGCGTGGTCGGGCGGGGTGAGGGCGCACCCGCCGCGGAGCACCATCTGGTTGGACATGAACTTGCCGTTGTACTCGCCGATGGCGCCCTCGGGCGGGTGGAAGCCGGGGTAGGGGTGGTAGGCCGAGGCCGTCCACTCCCAGCAGTCGCCGTAGACCTGCCGCAGCCTGCTGCCCGGCGGTGCCGTGGCCGGGGCCGCGGCGGGGTGGAAAGCCTGCTGGTCGGCGAGGTTGCCGCCCGCGCGCGCGGCATCGCCCTGGCCGTCGACGACCACGGCGTGCTCCCACTCGGCCTCGGTCGGCAGTCGCTTCCCGGCCCACGTCGCGTAGGCCTCGGCCTCGTAGAACGAGACGTGCGTGACCGGAGCGCCCGGGTCGACCGGCCAGGTGCCGTGGAGGGTGTGCTCGAGCCACACGCCGTCGTGCTCGACCCAGTAGAACGGTGCCCGCCAGGACTCGGCGTTGACCCGCGCCCAGCCGTCGGAGAGCCACAGCCCGGCCCGCGTGTAGCCCCCGTCGGCCATGAACTCCAGCCACTCGGCGTTGGTCACCAGCCGGTCGGCGAGGCGGTAGGGCTCCAGCCACTGCCGGTGCCGGGGCAGCTCGTTGTCGAAGGAGAAGCCCTCGCCCTGGTGGCCGACCTCGACCAGGCCGCCCTCGACCTCCACCCACCCGAGGTCGTCGGGTTCGGACGGGGTGCGACGGGTCCCGGCGTAGACCGGCTGCAGCGGGTTGCGCGAGAGCACGTGCTTGATGTCCATGAGCAGCAGCTCCTGGTGCTGCTGCTCGTGGTGGAAGCCCAGTTCGATGACCGGCGCCAGCTTGGTGAGCGTGCCCTCGTCGAGGCCCTCGACCAGCTCGCGCACGCGAGCGTCGACGTTGCGTCGGTAGTCACCGACCTCGTGCGCGCCGGGGCGCGTCACCAGCCCCCGGTCGGGGCGGGAGTAGCGCGGTCCCAGCGACTCGTAGTAGCTGTTGAAGAGGAACCAGTACTGCTCCTGGAACGGGCTGAAGCCGCTCTCGTGCTCGGCCAGCAGGAAGGTCTCGAAGAACCAGGTGACGTGGGCGCGGTGCCACTTGGTGGGGGAGACGTCCGGCATCGACTGGACCGTCTGGTCCTCGGGCGACAGCGGAGCCGCGAGGGACTCGGTGTGGGCGCGGACGTGCTCGAAGCGTGCGACGACCTGGGTCGGGTCCCAGTCGGTCATGACGGTCCTCTCGTCGGCTGCCCCACTACCGTGACGCAGACCACCGGCATTTTCGACCCCGGAGGGGTGACGAGGTGGTGACGGGAGGCCGCGGTCCCGGCGGCTCCACCCCCGGGGCGCAGGAGCCTCGCTCGAAAGGGTGGTCGAAAACGCGTCCGGACCGGACACCGTGGGGACGTGACTCCCGCAGCCGTGCCGTCCTCGGGGACCGCCGACGCCCTGCACGACGCGCTCGTGCGGCTCGCCTCCCGGCACGTGACCGCGCGCCGGGAGGCGTTGGCGACCATCTACGACGACACCGTGGTGCCGGCGCTGCGGCTGGCGCTGGCCCGCGCACGCGGGGACCGAGTGGCGGCCGAGGAGATCCTGGCCCGCGCCTACACGGAGGTACGCCGGGTGGCCGGGGACTACCCCGCGTCGGGGATCCGCGCCCTGCCCTGGGTGCTCGCGGTGGTGGCGCGGGCCTGAGCCCCCTCGCGGGGTTCGCCGAGTGCCACGGCGTACACGACGACATTGGAGGCGTAGCCGGTGCCGTCCCAGTCGGTGCAGCTGACCAGGACCAACCGACCGCGGCCGCTCTCCTGGCCGAAGATGCTCACCGCGTTCACGGCCAGCTCGTCCTTGTCGTAGACCTTCTTGCGCTGGACGAGGTAGCGCATCGTGCCCTCGGCGGTGCGGACGTCGACCACCGCGCCGCGGCGCACGCCACGCAGCGGGTCGAGCGCTCCGCCTCCGGTGTGCACGGAGTGCCCGGCGATCACGGTTGACCCGGTCTCGGAGCCGGGCTGGGCGCTGCGGTCCCACCACCCGACGTCGACGACGTCCTGCGGCGGGTCGAGCACACGGTCCTCGGTCAGGGCGACCGGCACCACGGGCGCCTCGATGTCGACCGAGGGGACCATCAGCAGGACCGGGTCGGCCGGATCGAGCGACCGGTAGGGCGAGGGTGGCGGCGGCTCGTCGGAGGGCAGCACCAGCCCGCCGACGACGAGGCCACCGCTGAGCACCAGCAGGGCGGTGCTGACGGCGGCGAGCGTGGAGGTGACCCTGCCCAGGAACGCGTCCAGCCGACCACTGTCGGCTCCGGGCTGCCCCGGAGTCGGATCGGTGGCCGGCTGGACGCGCATGCGTAGCGGCGGGTCAGTCGCGCAGCGCGCGGCGGTAGCTCGCGACGCCTGCACCCGCGGACAGCGCCACCAGGAGCAGCAGCGCCAGGTTGCCGCCGGCACCGAGGCCGCCGGAGGTCCCGACGGACTCCACGCCGGCGGGCACCGAGGTGGGCACCGGCTCGGGGGTGGGGGTCGGCGACGGGGTCGGGTCGGGGTCGTCGATGCTCACGCGGCTGTTGGGGCCGCAGGCGGTCTCGCCGATCTGGGCGCCGATCAGCTCGACACCGGCGGCCTCGGCGGCCGGCAGCACGTGCAGGTCGAGCGCGGTGACCTCGATGGAGTCGCTCGAGGGACGCTCCTGCTTGTTGAGCGTGATCTCGAGGACGTTCTCCTCCAGCGGGGCGAGCGCCTCGCCGACCTGCTCGAGGGCCTCGGCCAGCACCTCGGCGCCGTCGATCACGGCGGTCAGCGGGCCGAGCGCGCCGTCGATGGCGGTCTCGAACTGGGTTCGCAGGGCGTCGAGGATCGACTGCACGACCACGCCGAGGTCGGTGACCACGCGGGTGTTCGGCGGGGGGTTGGTCGGCAGGGTCACCAGGTTGAAGCTCTGACCCCCGAGGGTGGCGTCGAGGGTGGCGTCGGTGATGTCGGTGTCGCCGTCGGCACTGCCGGGCTGGGCGGTGCAGAAGGACTGGACGGCGCCGAGGTTGAGCCCGAGCGCGATGTCACCGCCGTCGAGCACCGTCTGCAGGGCGGTCGTGAGGCCACCGAGCAGCGGGTCGAGCACCGGCTGGAGGGCGTCCTGCAGCTCCTGGGGGAACTGGTCGCCGAGGATCTGGATGCCCGTCAGGTCCACTGTGCCGGCGTTGAGGTCGAGGTTCTGCCCCGGGACCAGGCAACCGCCCTCGGCCACCTCGACCAGGGTCGCGCCGTCACCGGCGAGGCCGGCGCAAGCGGCGGAGAAGCCCTTCTCGTCCCGGATCACTGTGCCGGCGTCCTGGCTGAGCGTGCCCGCCTGGATGAACGACTGGCCGCCCAGGGCGCTGATGGCCGGCTCGTTGGAGCCGGTGGCGGTCTCCTTCTCGCCGTCGTTGGTGACGGTGTAGGTGCCGCTGTCGGTGGGCGTGCTCGCGATGGTCAGCCGGAGGCCGGTGGCGCTGGCCTGGGCGACCGGCTCGGCCGCCAGGGCCGGGCCGGCGCTCACGGTGACGACCGCGGCCGCTGTGGCCATGGCGCCGAGCCTGAGCAGGTGGGTCCTGATGCTCCCCATGTGGATGGTCTCCCTCGTACGTCGGTCGGTGGGCCGACGCGGGGGCGCCGGCGTCCCCCCGACGGGGTACGGCGAAGGACCCTCCCGACCGGGTCGCGGTCGTGAGCAGGGGTCGAAAGCGGGTGACGGGGGGGGTTGGGGGGTGGGCACGGCGGCGTGGGTGGCGCCGACGTGCTTGGGGGGGTGCTGCCCAGCGTAGGCGTCACCGAAACCCCCTGCCCACCCCGGGGACCGGGCCGGGGGATGTCCGTGCTACTGGACGAAGCGGAACAGCGGGCTCTCAGGCGGCACGGGTTCGACCCGGAGGGGCGAGGTCGCCATCCTCGCCAGAAGCGGACCGTGGTCGGCCGGGTCCTGCAGCTCGACGCCCACGAGGGCGGGGCCGGTCTCCCGGTTGTTGCGCTTGACGTACTCGAAGAGGGTGATGTCGTCGTCGGGCCCGAGCACCTCGTCGAGGAAGCGGCGCAGTGCGCCGGGCTCCTGGGGGAACTCGACGAGGAAGTAGTGCTTGAGCCCCTCGTGGACCAGCGCCCGCTCGACGACCTCGGCGTAGCGGCTCACGTCGTTGTTCCCGCCGGAGAGGATGACCACCACGGCGCCGCCCGGCGCGGGGCGCTCGTGGTCGTGCAGGTGTGCCAGCGCCGCGCTCGAGAGGGCCCCCGCGGGCTCGGCGATGATCCCGTCGGACTGGTAGAGCGCGAGCATCTCGACGCAGACGGCGCCCTCGGGCACCGCCAGCAGCCGCGGTCGGTGGGCGGCGGTGACGGCGTGGGTCCAGTCGCCCACCCGGCGTACGGCGGCGCCGTCGACGAACCCGTCGAGGTCGGCCAGCTCCACGGGCGACCCGGCCGCGAGCGCGGCGGCCATGCTGGCCGCGCCCGCCGGCTCGGCGCCCACAACGGTCGTGCCCGGGCTGTGCTCGGCCAGCCAGGTGAGCGCGCCGGCGATCAGCCCGCCCCCGCCGACCGGCACGACCAGGGTCCCGAGCTCGAGCCCCTCGCCGGCCAGCTGGTCGACGACCTCGCGGGCCAGGCTGCCCTGGCCGGCGATGGTGCGCGGGTCGTCGAACGCGGGGACGGGTGTGGCCCCCGACTCCAGCGCGAACCGGGCGCTGGCCGCGGCGGCGTCGTCGTAGGTGTCGCCGCCGATCACCACCTCGACCAGGTCGCCCCCGAGGGCGGCGATGCGCTCCCGCTTCTGGCGGGGAGTGGTGCGGGGCAGGTGGACGCGGGCGCGGATGCCGGCACGGGCGCAGGCGAAGGCCACGCCCTGGGCGTGGTTGCCGGCCGAGGCGCAGGTGACCCCCCGCTCGCGCGCCTGCGCGTCGAGGCCGGCGAGCAGGGTGTAGGCGCCGCGCACCTTGTAGGAGCGCACGGGCTGGAGGTCCTCACGCTTGACCCAGACCTCCAGGCCGGTCGCCGCGGAGAGCCGCGCGCTGCGCTGCAGCGGGGTGGGCGTGAGCACCTCGGCGAGCGCCACGGCGGCGGCGTCGACGTCGGCCGCGGTGGGCAGGGGGGCAGGGGTGCTCACCCTCCGAGGGTTCCAGATCGACCGCGTCGCCGACGACGAGGCCCCCGCGACCTCCGGGGGTCGCGGGGGCCTCGTGACGTACCTGCCGCCTCAGGACTCGGCGGTCTCCGACTCCGTGGGCTCGTCCGTGGGCTCGTCGGTGGGCTCGTCGGTGGGCTCCTCGGTGGGCTCCTGCTCGGCCTGGCACTTCTCGAGCTTGGCCAGCTTCTTCTCCACGCGCTTGGCCTGCGCCTTCTTCGCCTTCTTGGCCTTCCTGGCCTCGCGCTTCTCGGACTTCTCGTCCTCGGTGCCCTCGGCCCCCTTCGCCTCCTCCTTCTCCTCGGCGAACTTGGCCTGCAGACGGTCGTACTTGTCGACGGCCTTGTCGTACTGCTTCTGCTCCTGGGAGCAGGGGGCCTTGTCCTTGCCGGGGGCCTCGTCGGCGCTGGAGAGGGAGGCGGCGCCGGTCACCATGCCGACGCTGAGGGCGAGCCCGGCCAGCGAGGCCAGGGCGGTGCGGGTGTGCTTCACGTGGAGACTCCGATCCTGTGGTCCCGGCGACCCCGAGCGGCCGACCGGATGAACCAGATCACGGTAGTCCGATCATCGGACGAGATCGACGGTGCTAGTACCAAAGGGTCATCCGCGGCGACCGAGCGCACGAGACCCCCACGACCCGGAGGTCGCGGGGGTCTCGTGGGGCTTCGAGCGCTGGCTCAGAAGCAGAACGGGTCCGGGCCGGGGAAGCACTCGTCCTCGGGGTCCTCGGTCGGGCTGCTGGTGCTGGTCGGGCTGGTCGAGGTCGTCGGACTGGTGGAGGCGGTCGGACTCGTCGATGACGTCGGGCTCGTCGTCGCGGTCGGTGACGGGCTGGGCTCCTCGTCGTCGCAGAACCCGGGGATCGGCAGGAAGTCGCAGATCGACGGCGTCGTGGGGTCCTCGGTGGGGTCCTCAGTGGGGTCCTCGGTGGGGGACGTCGTGGCCGTCGGGCTGGTCGTCGCGGTCGGCGAGGTGGTGCCCGTCGGGCTGGCGCTGCCGGTCGGGCTGGCGCTGCCGGAGGGGGACGCGCTCTCGGTCGGCTCGGCCTGGCACTCCTCGAGCGCCTGCTCGGCCTTCACGAGCGTGCGCTCCGCGGCCTTGAACTTCTTGCGCCGGTCCTTGACCTTCTTCTTCGCCTTCTTCTTCTCCGCCTTGCCCGTGGCCTGCTTCTGCTGCGCCTTGGCCTTCTTGAACTTCTTCTGTGCCTTGCGGTGCTCGACCTGAGCGTCCTCGACGGCCTGCTCCTCCGCGGAGCAGTGGTTGCGCTGAGCGGTCTCCGCCGCAGACACGGTGCCGGGAGCGGCGGAGCCGGCGCCGGCCCACCCGACCGTGGCCAGGGCGGTGGAGCCGGTGAGCAGCAGGACGCCGAGCAGGGCGGTGAGGGCCACCTTGAGCTGGGTGCGGACCATGGGGAAGACCTTCCGGGGGTGTCGGCGGGGGCCGAGCGGGGCTTTACCTCCGGTCCAACGAGCAGGGGGCGGCGCGGTCACGCACGGACCCCGAGCGGTGGCGCGGACCGAGCCGACGCGCTTGGATGCCCAGGTGAGTCCACGCTGGAGCGCCGACGAGATCACCGAGGCCTACGAGGTCTTCCACGGGCACGTGCAGGGGTTCGCCGAGAGCGGCGACTGGCACGGCTTCGCCGACCTGTTCACCGAGGACGCGACGTACGTCGAGCACGCCTTCGGCACCTTCCACGGCCGCGAGGAGATCCGGGAGTGGTCGGT
>JAYYWX010000043.1:0-29777 GCA_036341255.1 Actinomycetota bacterium
CCCCGCACGACGCGCAGCCCCACCGAGAGCCGCGCGAGGTCGGCGGCGTCGTCGGAGCAGATGTCCTGCAGCGTGCGCGCCGCCCGGTCGACCTGCACGGCGTCGGCGTCCTCCCAGGCCTGGATGCGCGCGGCGGCCGTCTCGCCGTCCTCGGTCGCGGAGAGCACCTGCCCCGTCAACTGCAGGTGGACCTGGTGCAGGTCGTCGCGCAGCGCCGCCCGCGCCATCGTCTGCCACCGGTCGTCACGAGGCAGGCCCAGGATGCGCTGCACCAGCACCGGCAGGCCGAGCCGCTCGCCGAGCGCGAAGTGCACGCGCGCCACGTCGGCGGGCTCGAGTCCGTCGCGCAGCGCGGTGTCCACCACGCCCAGCACCATGTACGCCGGCGGGAGCACCGCCACGCGCTCGGCGAGCTCCTCGGGGACACCCTGCGCGAGCAGCCGCTCGCGACGCTCCTCGAAGGCGGCCAGCTCGCGGCCACTCATCAGCTCGGGCAGCCGCGCCATCGTCTCCTGGACCGGCCCGGCGAGCTGGTCGACCTCCGCCTGGCTCTCCATCGGCGGGCGCCGGTTCGCCACGAACCACCGGCTCGCCCGCTCCACCAGCGTCCGCATCTCCAGCCGCATCCGGGTCTGGACGGCCGCGTCGAGCCTGTTGTCCCAGGCGCTGAGCTCCTGGCGCAGCGGCAGGGACCCGAAGACCTCGCGGGCCACGAAGTTGGCTCCCACGAGCTCGGGCGCGCTCGCCCCGGTCTCCCCGCCCAGCCGGGCGAGGAAGGTGATGCCGGCGCCGTTGACCAGGTCGTTGACGACCTGGGTCACGATGATCTCCCGCCGCAGCGGGTGGTCCCCGATCTGGGCCTGGAACCGCTCGCGCATCGCGGAGGGGAAGTAGGCCGTGAGGTCCTGCACGAGGTAGGGGTCGTCGGGCAGCTCGCTGGCCACCAGCTCGTCGGCGAGCACGATCTTGGTCCAGGCCATGAGCACCGACAGCTCGGGGGCGGTGAGGCCCTCGCCTCGCTCGGCACGCCGCTTGATCACCTTGGTCGACGGCAGGCCCTCGACCTCGCGGTCGAGCACGCCGTCGGCCTCGAGCTGCTTGATCTGCGCCTCGTGCACGTGGAGCATCGACGGCGCGTGGTTGAGCGCGTTGGCCAGCGCGAGGTTCTGCTCGTAGTTGTCGCGCAGCACCAGCGCCGCGACCTCGTCGGTCATCTCCGCCAGCAGCGTGTTGCGCTGCTTCTGCGTCAGGTCCCCGTCGGCCACGACCCGGTCGAGCAGGATCTTGATGTTGACCTCGTGGTCGGAGGTGTCGACACCGGCGGAGTTGTCGATGAAGTCGGTGTCGAGGCGGCCGCCGCGACGGGCGTACTCGATGCGACCGGCCTGGGTCAGCCCCAGGTTGCCGCCCTCCCCGACGCACGCGGCCCGAAGAGCCCCGCCGTCGACACGGATCGCGTCGTTGGCCTTGTCACCGACGTCGGCGTGGGTCTCCTCGCTGCCCTTGACGTAGGTGCCGATACCGCCGTTCCACAGCAGGTCGACCGGGGCCGTGAGGATCGCGCGCATCAGCTCGTTCGGCGTCATCTGCTCGACGCCCTCGTCGATGCCCAGGGCACGGCGGACGTGGTCGTTGAGCGGGATCGACTTGCGCTGGCGCGACCACACGCCGCCGCCCTCGGAGAGCAGCGAGGTGTCGTAGTCCTGCCACGAGGAGCGGGGCAGCTCGAAGAGCCGCCTGCGCTCGGCGTACGACGTGGCGGCGTCGGGGTCGGGGTCGAGGAAGATGTCGCGGTGGTCGAAGGCGGCCACGAGCCGGGTGTGCTCGGAGCAGAGCATGCCGTTGCCGAAGACGTCACCGGACATGTCGCCGATGCCGACGCAGGTGAAGTCCTCGGCCTGGCAGTCGATGCCCCGCTCGCGGAAGTGCCGCTGCACCGAGACCCACGCGCCACGGGCGGTGATGCCCATGGCCTTGTGGTCGTAGCCCACCGAGCCGCCGGAGGCGAAGGCGTCGCCGAGCCAGAAGCCGTAGGACAGCGCCACCTCGTTCGCGATGTCGGAGAAGGTCGCAGTGCCCTTGTCGGCCGCGACCACGAGGTAGGCGTCGTCTCCGTCGTGGCGGACCACGTCGACCGGCGGCACCGTCTGACCCTCGACGAGGTTGTCGGTGATGTCGAGCAACCCGGAGATGAAGGTGCGGTAGCAGGCGATGCCCTCGGCCATCCACGCCTCGCGGTCGCCGGGGTCGGGGAGGTTCTTGGCGTAGAACCCGCCCTTGGCTCCCACCGGCACGATCACGGTGTTCTTGACCATCTGGGCCTTCACCAGGCCCAGCACCTCGGTGCGGAAGTCGTCGCGGCGGTCGCTCCACCGCAGGCCGCCGCGGGCCACCGATCCGAAGCGCAGGTGGACGCCCTCCACGCGCGGGGAGTAGACGAAGATCTCGAACTTCGGCCGCGGCGAGGGCAGGTCGGGGATCGCCGACGGCTCCAGCTTGAGGCTGAGGTAGTCCTTGGGTCGCCCGTCCTCGCCACGCTGGAAGTGGTTGGTGCGCAGCGTGGCGCGGATCAGGGTGAGGTAGCCGCGCAGGATGCGGTCGTGGTCGAGACTGGCCACGTCGTCGAGCGCGCTGGCGAGCCGGGACTCCAGGGTGTCGGTCTGCTGCTCGCGGTCGGTGACCTCGGGGTCGAAGCGCAGCTCGAAGAGCCGCACCAGCAGCCGGGTGATGTCGACGTTGGCGGCCAGCGCCTCCTCGATCGTGTCGACCGCGAAGGGCGAGGCCCCCTGGCGCATGTACTTGGCGTACGCGCGGAGCAGCATCGCCTGGCGCCAGCCCAGCCCCACGCCCAGCACCAGCCGGTTGAAGCCGTCGACCTCGGCACGGCCCTCCCACACCGCCCGCAGCGCGTCGACGAACAGGTCGCGCGCGTCGTCGGGGAGCGCCGAGCCGTAGCGCAGGCCGAACTCGTAGACGAAGGTCGGCCTGTCGAGGTCGTCGAGCTCGTAGGGCCGTTCGTCGACCACCTCGACGCCCAGGCTCGAGAGCATGGGCAGGACCGCGGAGAGCGACAACGGGCTGCCCACGCGGAAGACCTTGAGCCGCGCCTCCCCGCGCCCCGCGTCGAGGTGCTGGGCCAGGGAGAGGTCGAGCCCCTCCTCGCCCTCGATGCCCTCGAGCCGGCCGACGTCGACCGCGGCCGCACGGGGCGAGAAGTCCTCCTTGTAGGCCTCGGGGAAGGAGTCGACGTAGCGCCGGCCCAAGGCGGCACCGACCTGCTCGCCGTACTCCGAGAGGACCGCGGCCAGGAAGTCGTCGCGCCACGAGCGCGAGGCGTCGGCGAGCCGCCGCTCGAGGTCGGTGGTGTCGAGGGCCCGCAACGTGCCGGTCACCGTCGGGTCGCCGACCTCGCGCGGCAGGTGCACGACGAAGTGCACGCGCGCGGTGGTCGACTCGTTGATGCGGACGGTGAACTCCACCGACTCGCCCCCGAGCTGGTCGAGCAGGATGTCGCTGAACTTCTCGCGGACCGCGGTGTTGTAGCGGTCGCGCGGGAGGTAGACCAGCACGCTGACGTAGCGCCCGTAGGTGTCGGCGCGGGTGATCACGCGCACCGCCCGCCGCTCGCGGGCGTGCATCGCGGCCACGGCCATCGGCGCGAGCTCGTCGACGGTCGTGTGGAACAGCTCGTCGCGGGGGTAGCCCTCGAGGGTGTCCATCAGGGCCCGGCCGGCATAGCTGCGCGGGTCGAAGCCGCTGCGCCGCAGCACCTCGCGCGCCTTCTCGCGCAGCAGCGGGATGCGGATCAGCGACTCGGCGTAGGCCGAGGAGGAGAACAGCCCGAGGAAGCGGCGCTCCCCCGTCACCTCGCCCGCGGCGTCGAAGGTCTTCACGCCGACGTAGTCGAGGTACGCCGGGCGGTGCACCGTCGCGCGCGAGTTGGCCTTGGCCAGCACCAGCAGCGTCTTCTCGCGGGCCTTGGCCTTCACCGGCTCGGGCAGCCGCGCGAACGCCTCGGAGGTGTCCTGGTCCGCGCGCAGGACACCGAGCCCGGTGCCCGGGATCGCGCGCAGGGCGTCCTCGCCGTGGTGCTCCTCCAGCGCGTACTCGCGGTAGCCGAGGAAGGTGAAGTGGTCGTCGGTGAGCCACTCCAGCAGCTCCGCGCCCTGGCGGACCTCCTCGGCGCCCAGGCTGACCGGGGCGTGCGCCCGCAGCTCGTCGACCACGTCGAGCATCCGCTGCCGCGTGCGTGGCCAGTCCTCGACGGCCTCGCGCACGTCGCGCAGCACCCGCTGGACGTTCTCCACGATGCTCGCGGCGTCCTCGTCCGCGATCCGGTCGATCTCCACGTGCATCCACGACTCGCGGACCGAGTCGTCGTCGGGCTCGAGCGCCCCGTCGTCGACCGGGGCGACGTGCAGCAACCCACCGGTGATGTCACGGCGTACGTCGAAGTGCGGGTGCACCACGACATGCACGTCGCGCAGCTCGCGGGAGAGCTCCATGGTGAGGCTGTCCACCAGGAACGGCATGTCGTCGGTGACGACCTCGACCACGCTGTGCCCGCCCGCCGACCAGCCGTCCTCGGCCAGCGTCGGCGTCAGCACCCGCACCCGGGCGGTGCCCTGGGGCCGCTCTGCCGCCAGCCGGTAGTGGCTCGCGAGGGCGCCGTAGACGTCCACGTCGGCCCGGCCGGAGACGTCCTCGGGGGCGACGTGACGGTAGTAGGCCGTCAGGAGCGCACCCACCTCGTCGTGCGGCGGCCCTCCCGTCCCCTTCCCGGCCTTCGCCAGCTCGGTCGCCTTCGCGATCAGGTCCTTCAGCTCACTGTCGTGCGTCGTCGTTGACACGTCTCCGACCCTAGGACCCACGTCACGCCCGGGCCAACCGGGCGCGCCCACGCCACGCCCGGGCGCCCGGACAGTGGGGCGGCGCAGCGCCACCCCGGAGGAGGCTGGATATGCCTGGCCCCCGGGCACCGAGGGGTCAGAGGCTGCTGCGCAGCTCCCACAGCAGGGGGTAGTACTGCAGCGGCAGGCGCGAGCGCAGGTACGTCGACCCCGAGCTGCCTCCGGTGCCCGACTTCGCCCCGATCATCCGCTCGACCATCACCACGTGCCGTGCTCGCCAGGAGGCGGCGAGCTCGTCGTGCTGCAGCAGCGCCTCGGCCAGCGCCCACAGCGCCGCGTGGGTGTCCCGGTCGTGGGCGACGGTGCGCAGCGAGGCGGAGACCTCCTCGTCGGACCCGACGGCGAGCCCCGCGGAGGCGAGCGCGACCACGAAGGCGTCCCAGAGGGTCGGCTCCTCCAGCCGCCGGGCCAGCCGGTCCTGCTCGTCGACGGTGAGCCCGCGGAACCTCTCGACGTACCCCGCGTCCTTGGCGCCCGAGACGAACTCCAGCTCACGGAACTGCACCGACTGGAAGCCGCTGGCCGGCGCGAGCCGCTGGCGGAACTGCAGGAAGTCCTGCGGGGTCATCGTCTCCAGCACGTCGACCTGCTGGACCAGCGTGCGCTCGATGACGTGCACCCGCTGCAGCAGGTGCTGCGCCCACCACAGACGGTTGCCGCCCTCCCCACCGGCGCCTCCGCCACCCCCGAGCATCGCCTCGCGCGCGGCCTCGACCTCGTGCAGCAGCTGCTGGAACCACAGCTCGTAGACCTGGTGGATGGTGATGAAGAGCAGCTCGTCGTGCGCAGGCGGTGCGCCGTCGCCGCCGGACTCGCAGTGCTGGGCGTCGAGCAGCTTCGGGAGCTGGAGGTAGGAGCCGTAGGTCAGCTGTGCGCCCTGCTCGCCGAAGGACACGAAGTTCTCGCCACTCATGACCACAACGTCCCACACGCGGACCGGTGCAGCCGCGGCACGGCATGATGTGCGCCGTGAAGTTCCGACACGAGCTGACCTACGACGCCCCACCCGACGAGGTCTTCGCGATGCTGGCCGACCCGGCCTTCCGCGCGAAGGTCTGCGACGCCCAGGGCGTGGTCTCCCACGACATCGACCTGACCCCCACCGACGAGGGCTTCACCCTCGTCAATGACCAGGTGCAGAACACCGCCGGCCTGCCGGCCATCGCCAAGAAGATCGCCGGGGACACCACCCGCGCGGTCATCGAGGAGCACTGGACCTCCCGCGCCGGTGGCACCGTCTCGGTGACGGCACCGGGCAAGCCCACCACCGCCACCGGCACCGTCCGCCTCGAGGCGCGCGGCGCCGGCACCGCCGAGGTCGTCGAGCTCGACGTCAAGGTGAAGGTGCCGGTCATCGGCGGCAAGCTGGAGGGCCTGATGGCCGACAACATCAAGGCGGGCCTCGAGGTCGAGCAGACCATCGGCACCGCGTGGCTCGGAGGAGAGCGATGAGCAAGCGACTCGTGCACGAGATGGCCTACGACGCCCCCGCGGAGAAGGTGCTCGCCATGCTCGCCGACCCCGCCTTCCGCGAGGAGGTCTGCGACTACCAGCGCGTCCTGCGCCGCGAGGTCACCGCGACGGAGACCGCCGACGGTTTCGACGTCACCATCGACCAGTACCAGGCGGCCCAGGGCATCCCGTCGTTCGCCAAGAAGTTCGTCGGCGACGAGATCAACATCGTCCAGACCGAGTCCTGGCACGGCCCGACCGGTGACGTCACGGTGACGATCCCCGGCAAGCCGGGAGAGATGTCCGGCACTGCCGCCGTCGCCGGCTCCGGCGACACCTGCGTGGAGACCGTCGACCTGACCATCAAGGTCAACATCCCCCTGGTCGGCGGCAAGATCGAGGGACTCATCGCCGACCTGCTGCTCAAGGCTCTCAAGGCCGAGCACAAGGTGGGCCGGGAGTACCTCGCCCGCTGACTGCCCTGGCTGGCTGCGGTCCTCCTCACCCGGTGGGTGCAGTGACCTGGTGGTGGGTGGCTCGTTGAGCAGGGCGTGCCACTCCACCACTGGACCCGCCTGCTGATCGGCCTGATGGCCGTGCCGGCCTTCGCGCTGGCGAGCGACGCCGTCTATGACCGGGCCGACGGACTGCGGTGGTGCCTGGACCACGCCGTGGCCGCCGAGTCACCCGGACTCACCGACTCCCTGTGCACCACCGTCGGCGTCGACGGCGGTGCACTCCCCCAGCGCCTCAGCGACGTCGTCGGCAGCGCCGTCGACGCCGGCTGGGCGCCCGTCGAGGGCGAGCTCCGTCGCGCCTGGGCCGCCCTCGGCTGACGTCCCAGGGGTGCCGAACCGGCGTATTGATACGCCGGCTCGACCTGCCACGCCCGCCGAACCGGCGTATTGATACGCCGACTCGGCGTGGGGTGGGGTCAGTCGGGGTCGGAGGGGTCGTGGGGGGTCGCCTGCGCAGCGGCGGCGTCCTGGCGGCGGCGTACGGCGACGACCACGCCGAGCACCACGAACGGCCCGAAGGCCAGCAGCAGCGTCAGGCCTTTCTCCACCGGGTGCAGGGCACCGAGGTGGAGGAGGACCGTCAGCAGGGTCGGGGCCACGCTCAGCCCATGTAGGGGTAGCGGTAGTCGGTCGGCGGGACGAAGGTCTCCTTGATCGAGCGCGGGCTGGTCCAGCGCAGCAGGTTGACCGCGGCGCCGGCCTTGTCGTTGGTGCCCGACGCCCGACCGCCGCCGAAGGGCTGCTGCCCCACGACCGCGCCGGTCGGCTTGTCGTTGATGTAGAAGTTGCCGGCCGCGAAGCGCAGCTCCTTGCGCGCCCACGCGATCGCCGCGCGGTCCTGGCTGATGATCGCGCCGGTCAGGGCGTACGGCGCGAACGACTCCATCTGCCGCACGACCGACTCGAAGTCGGCGTCCTCGTAGACGTGGACCGCGAGGATCGGGCCGAAGTACTCGGTCGCGAACATCTCGTCGGTGGGGTCGGCGATCTCGACGATGGTGGGCCGCACGAAGTAGCCGACGGAGTCGTCGACCTGGCCGCCGGCGATGACCTCGAGGCCGTCGGTGGCCTCCGCACGCTCGATCGCGGCCTTGTGCTTGGCGAAGGCACGGTCGTCGATGACGGCGCCCATGAAGTGCGACAGGTCGGTCGGGTCGCCCACCGAGATCGCCTCGGTCTGCGCGACGAGGTCGTCCTTGATGACGTTCCACACCGAGCGCGGCACGTAGGCACGCGAGGCGGCCGAGCACTTCTGGCCCTGGAACTCGAACGCGCCGCGGATCATCGCCGTCGTCAGCACGGCCGGGTCGGCCGAGGGGTGGGCGACGATGAAGTCCTTGCCGCCGGTCTCGCCGACGATGCGCGGGTAGGAGCGGTAGCCGGTGATGTTCTCCCCGACCGAGCGCCACAGGTGCTGGAAGGTCGGGGTGGAGCCGGTGAAGTGGATGCCGGCCAGGTCGCGGTGCGGCAGGGTCACCTCGGAGACCGCGAGGCCGTCGCCCGGAACCATGTTGATGACGCCTGGCGGCATGCCGGCCTCGATCAGCAGCTCCATCGTGAGCGACGCGGCGAGCTGCTGGGTCGGGCTGGGCTTCCAGACCACGGTGTTGCCCATCAGGGCGGGCGCGGTCGGCAGGTTGCCGGCGATCGCGGTGAAGTTGAACGGGGTGATCGCGTAGACGAAGCCCTCGAGCGGGCGGTGGTCGGTGCGGTTCCAGATGCCGGGGCTGTTGGCGATCGGCTGGTCGGTGAGGATCTGCTTGGCGTAGTGGACGTTGAAGCGCCAGAAGTCGATGAGCTCGCAGGCGGCGTCGATCTCGGCCTGGAACGCCGTCTTGGACTGGCCCAGCACCGTCGCGGCGTTGAGCTTCTGCCGCCACGGGCCGGCCAGCAGGTCGGCGGCCTTGAGCAGGATCGCGCAGCGCTCGTCGAAGGGCATCGCCCGCCAGGCCGGCGCCGCCTCGATCGCGGCGTCCACGGCCGCCTGGGCGTCACCGGTGGTCGCGTTGCGGGTCACGCCGAGGACGTGCTGGTGGTCGTGCGGCTGCACGACGCGGATCTCCTCGCCGCCACCGGCACGCCACTCCCCTCCGACGTACGCCGGGAGGTCGCGCGACCCCGCCTCGAGGGCGGCGATCTCGGTGAGCAGCGACTCGCGCTCCGGGGTGCCGGGCGCATAGGTCAGGTTGGGCTCGTTCGTGGGAGCCGGAGGGAAGCTGATGGCGTCCATGGTCGCGACGATAGCGAGCGGGACCCCGCCGGGCGAAAGCCGCAGGTCACGGGTCCTGGCAGCGCTCCCGGCAGCGCTCCGGGCAGCGGCTCACCGCAGGGCGTGCACCCACCGTCCCACCTGGCGTCCGGCGCCGAGCGCCGACTCCCAGGCCACCCCCAGGGCCAGCAGCACCGCGCCGGCGCAGCCCAGGAGCAGCCAGGTCGGGACGTAGGCGAGATAGGGACTGCCCTGCATCAGCGCCACCACACCGAGCGTCGCCGCCCCCGCGAGCAGCGGCGCCCGCAGACCGCGGCCCGCACCCACCACGAGGCAGGCGATGCCGGCCACGAGCACCACCGCGAGCCGGAGCACGTCGTCGCTGCCCACCGCGAGCACGAGCGTCGGGGTCAGCGCGATCGAGAGGGCCGGGCCCATGGTGAGCACCGACCCGGGCGCCGGCCGACCGGTCCGGTGCTGCAGGACGCCGAGGACCGCGAAGGCCGCGGCCGCCGGCAGCGTGTAGACCTCCAGGGCCGCGCCGTCCCAGCGGCTGACCAGGAGGACGTGCCCCCACGAGACCAGCAGGGCGGCGAGGTGTCCGACCACGAGGCGACGAGGGGCCGAGGCGTACCACGCGACACCGGCCGCGACCGCCCAGGTGCCGGCCGCCTGGACGACCGGGTCGGGGCCCTCGAGCAGGAGCTGGACCAGGGGCACCACGGCGTAGCCGGCGGTCAGCAGGGCGACCCGGTGGTCGGCGGCGCGACCGTGGACCGATGCGTGCCGCGCGGCGGCCAGCGCGACCAGGACCCAGGCGATGCCGGCGGGCACCGTGGCCTCCCACGGCCCATGGGCCACGGCGAGCAGGAGTGCCGCCGTCCCGCCGAGCGACAGCCCGGCGCGTGCGTAGCCGCCGCGCGGGGCACGAGCCAGCAGCGCCAGGCAGGCCAGCGCCCACAGCCCCGGCAGCGCCACCTCGACCGGGACCGGGACGGTCTCGACCGCGCCCGTGCCACCACGGACCAGGTCGGCCACGCTGCGGCTGCTGGTCTCCACGATGAGCACCACGACGGCCGCGGCCAGTGGCGCGACCAGGGCCGCGGTCCGGGCGGCGAGCCCGGGCAGCACCCACGCGGACAGTGCCCGAGCTGACAGTGCCAGGAGGAGCGAGGCGACCACTGAGCCGGCCGCCCAGCCCCACCCGGGCACGTCGAGCAGCACCGTGCCCGAGCCGAGCACCGCGGCGAGGACGGCCGGGAGCCGGGTGCCGGTCGTCCACAGGTCCGCCGTCGCGTTGCTGCGACCGAGCCGCTCGGCGACGTACGCCGGTGCGCCGGTCAGCGCGGCGGCGAGCAGGACCAGCACCGCGCCCGAGAGGTAGCGCTCCAGCAGCCCGAGGTCGAGGTCGTAGGCGGTGAGCACCAGCACCACGGACCCGAGCACCCCGGAGGCGACGGCCACCAGCACGGCGACGCCGACCGGCAGCCGCCGGCGACGCGCGTCCAGGGCCACGTGACCCGCGGACGCGACGCCGCCCAGCAGTGCCGCCACGACGAGCAGGCCGACGCCGAGCACCAGCCCGCCGGGCTCGGTGGAGAGCAGCAGAGAGACGGCAGCCACCGAGACGGCGAGCACGGCGGCCGGGAGGTACGCCGAGGTCCACCCGGTCCGCGCCCACGACCGCGCCGTGAGGGCGTCGTAGCCGCACCAGAGGCCGGCGAGCAGGAGGGCGGCGACGGCGGCGTACCGGGTGCCGGCGAGGTCGCCGAGGCCCGCGACGTCCAGCGAGTAGGCCCCCTGGGCCATGAGCACCGAGACCCCGATCGCGATGACGGCCGAGGTGTGGGCCGCAGCGCGCAGCCCGCGGGTCGAGGCGGCGCGCGACGCGAGCGCCGCCGTGACCGTGGCACCAGTGAGGAGCACGGCCTGGCCGACGACCCCGATGAGCGTCCAGGCGACCAGCACGAAGACCGACACCGCGGAGAGCAGCAGGAGCGCGCCGAAGCCGAGCAGCAGGCCCTGTCCGGTGAGCCTCGTGGCACGCCGTTCCGGCCGTGCTGCACCGTGCGCCGCAGCGGTCGACGCCACCGACCCGGCAGGCAGCGGGGCTCGCATCGACTCCAGGAGCCCGGCGGCCTCGGCGCGCAGAGCGGCGATCTGCTGGTCGACCTCCCACAGCCGCATCGCGTCGGGGCCGACGAGGCGGATGCCGCAGGCGGGGCAGGCGGCGGCACCGGGGGTGAAGGGCGCGGAGCAGGCGGGGCACGCGAGGTCAGGGACGCTCATGCCAGCATCGTGGCGCCGGGACAGGGGGGCCGGGTAGAGCACGAGTACTCATCCCGTGCGCCGATCCGCCTACTCGAGCAGGTGCGGGACCTCCTGGGTGGCGAACCACGCCAGCTCGTCGTCGGGGTCGGCGCCGTCCTCGGTGTCGACGTGGACCGAGGCGACGTCGCGCATCGGGGCGACGGCCCCCTCGTGGGGCACCTCCGCGACGACGACGACGCGGCGTCCCCCGCCGCTCATCCCGGCGGAGACCTCGGCGGCCTCCACGAGGGCGGCGTACTCGGCGTCCTCGGACTCGTCGACGGCCACGACCGCACCGGCGGTCGGCACCTCGCCCTCGGCGTGGAAGCGCGCGAGCAGGTCGAAGGTCGCGGGCACGTAGGCGCGCACGGTCATGTGGTGGTCCTCCCGCCGGTCGTCCTGCCGGACTTCGGGGCTGCCTTCTGGCCGCTCTTCGCACCCGTCCTCGAGGCGGTGGACTTCTTCGCCGCCCGGGGCTTGGCCCTCGACGAGCCGCCCTTGCGCCCGCGCGGCACCCGCGGACGCGAGCCCGAGACGGTGTCGAGCAGCTCGGCCAGCGCCTCGGAGATGCACTGCCCCAGGACGTCGACGTCGGGCACGGCATCACGGTCGGCGGTGATGGCGTACGCCACGCCGCCGTCGTACGACGTCACGCCGATCGCCAGGAGGTGGTGCGGCGGCAGCGGGGGGACCGGGAAGGTCGCCTCCATCCGTGCGCCCGCGGCGTAGAGCGGGGACTGCGGACCCGGCACGTTGGTGACGCTGAGCTGCATCCCCCGGCCCACCTCCGCCGCGGCGACCCGGGAGCCGATGGCGTGGAAGGTGGCGGGCGCGAACCCGGCGATCCCGGCGAGCCGGTTGGCGGCGACCCCGCGGCCGGTCTCCTTGTGCACCTTGAAGGAGTAGGAGACCTGGTGCAGCCGCACGACCGGGCTCGGCTCGCCGATGGGCAGGTCCACGAAGTGCGGCGCGATCTGGCTGCCCAGCGAGGTGGCCTCGAGCTCGGAGTCGATGACCGAGACCGGCACGACGGCGCGGACCCGCCGCAGACCGCCGAGCGACTCGTGCCGGGTCATCAGCCAGCCGCGCAGGCCCCCGGCGACGGTGGCGAGGATGACGTCGTTGACGGTGCCGCCGTGCACGTCGCGGACGGCCCGGTGGTCGGCCAGCTCGGTGTGGACCGACACGACCCGGCGCTGCTGGCCGTGGGTGCCGACGAGCGGGCCCTCGTGGGAGGACCGACGACCGGTCACTCCTCCGACGACGCGACCGGCGGTCTCCGCGGCGGCGTCGGCGGTGCGCAGCAGCGTCGCGGCGCGGGTGCGGACGGAGTCCGAGGCCACCTGGCGTGAGCGCAGGGTGTCGCGCAGCGCACCGACGGCCAGCCCGCCCGGCGACGGCGCCCGACGCGGGGCCCACTGGTCGCCACCCAGGCTCTTGACCTCGGGGCTCTTGTCGAGCAGCACCTGGCCCAGGTCGACGGTGGTCACGCCGTCCACGAGGGCCTGGTGGGACTTCGAGAGCATCGCGACGCGGCCGTCAGCGAGGCCCTCGACGAAGTAGACCTCCCACAGCGGCTTGGAGCGGTCCAGCGGACGGGAGACGATGCGGGCGACCAGCTCGCGCAGCTGCTCGAGGCTGCCCGGGCGCGGTAGTGCGGAGCGGCGTACGTGGTAGCCGAGGTCGAAGTGCGGGTCGTCGATCCAGACCGGGTTGGCCAGCCGGCCCGGCACCTGCTGGATCTTCTGCCGGTAGCGCGGCACGAAGGAGATCCGGTCACCGATCAGCTCGACCAGCTTGTCGTAGTCGAAGCCCGAGTCGCCCGGGTCGAAGATCTCGACCGTGGCGTTGTGCATGGGCGTCGACGGCGTCTCCTCGGCCAGGAAGGCGAGGTCCCTGGGCCGGAGCCGCTCGCTCATCGGGTCCCTTTCGTCATCGGACCCGGCTCCCCATCGCCGGGCCCTTTGCTGCTCGTGCGATTCTGTCAGACATGTCGCGCATCCCCACCCGCGTCCTCTCCCTGGGCGCCGCCCTGCTCCTGCCCCTGGCCCTCGCCTCCTGCGGGAGCGACGACCAGCCCGACGCAGGCACCGACGGCACCACCGAGCCGCTCGTCATCGAGGTCACGGTCGCCGACGGCTCCATCGACCCGAAGGGCGACCGCATCCAGGTGGGCGTCGGGCAGGAGATCGTCTTCGACATCACCGCCGACGAGGCCGGGGAGCTGCACGCGCACACGACCGAGGAGCTGACCCTGGACTACCCCGCCGGTGAGTCCGAGCAGACGATGGTCGTCGACCAGCCCGGTGTCGTCGAGGTCGAGTCGCACGACATCGACCAGATCATCGTGCAGCTGCAGGTCTCCTGAGCGTGGGAGTGATCGTGCCGGGCCTCGTCCCCGGCCCGTTGCCGATGCACGGCATCGGTGGCGCCAAGGACCTGCCGATCTCACCGGAGCTGGCCATCTCCGGTGCCGTGGCGGCGCTGACGATCTCCTTCATCGTCCTGGCGCTGGCCTGGCGCACCCCTCGCTACGACGCCGCCACCGACGGCCGCCCCGCGCCCGCCGCGCTGAGCACGCTGGTCACCTCGACCGGCTGGTCGGTGGCGATGCGGATGCTGGGCCTGGTGGTCTTCGGGTACGCCGCGTTCGCGGCCGTGCTCGGCGAGGACCTGCTGACCAACCCGTTCTTCGGGATGTTCTACGTCTGGCTCTGGGTCGGGCTGGTCTTCTTCTCCGCCGTGCTCGGCCCGGTCTGGAAGGCCATCAGCCCCGCGCGCACCATCAACCTGCTGTTCGCGCGGATCTCCGGGTCCGACCCCGACGAGGGCCTGTTCCGCTACCCCGCCTGGCTCGGCCACTGGCCGGCCGCCCTGGGGCTCTACGCCTTCGTGTGGCTGGAGCTGGTCTACCCCTACTCCACCGAGCTCGGTCCCGTGCGCCTGTGGTGCGCGGCGTACGTCGCGGTCATGCTGCTCGGCGGGGCGCTGTTCGGCAACGACTTCTACGAGAACGCCGACCCCTTCGAGGTCTACTCCACCCTCATCGGCAAGCTGTCGCCCTGGACCGTGCGCGAGGGTCGGCTGCACGTCATCTCCCCGCTGGCCAACCTCAACACCGTGGTGCCGCGTGCGGGCCTGGTCGGCGTGGTCGCGGTGCTGTTCGGCTCCACGGCCTTCGACTCCTTCAAGGAGTCGGCGCCGTGGGTGCGCTTCGTCCAGACGAACTCCTTCATCGGCGAGAACGACCTCGGCCTGGTCGCCGACAACCTCGCCCTGCTGACCTTCTGCGTGGGCGTCGCGGTGGTGCTGTCGGTGGGCTCGATGCTCACCGGCGTCCACCCGGGACAGTCGCGCCTGCAGCTGCCGCGGCAGCTCGCGCACTCGGTGGTGCCGATCATCCTGGGCTACATCGTGGCCCACTACCTGTCCTACTGGTTCGAGGTCGGGCAGGACACCCTGATCAAGGCCAGCGACCCGCTGACGACCGGCGCCGACTACCTCGGCACCGGTGACTGGAGCGTCAACTACTGGCTCTCCTACCACCCGACACTGCTGGCCAACATCAAGGTGATCGCGGTCGTCCTCGGCCACGTGGTCGGCGTCATCGCCGCCCACGACCGGGCGGTCCGCCTGCTGCCGCCGCGCCACCACCTCACCGGCCAGCTCGGCATGCTGGTCGCGATGGTGTTCTTCACCGCCGGCGGGTTGTACCTGCTGTTCGCCGCCTGAGGGCGGGCGTCCCCACCCTGGTCCGGCCGGCGCCCGGCAGGCTCGCTCGGCGGGGCTGACGGGCCTGGCGCGCCTGGCGCGCGCTGCTGGGCACCGGCCCCCACAGGGTGTCCGCGAGGCCCGCCACCGCAGCGGCCAGCGGCCCGTCGCCCAGCTCGACCACCGACCGTCCGGCCACCAGGGCCCGGTCGGTGGCGGCCTGGTCCTCTGGGAGGAACGTCACCGAGGCCACGTCGCCGAAGCCGCGCACCATCTGCTCGACCTCGCCGGTCGACCACCCCAGGCTCGGGCGCATCCGGTTGACCGCGACGTGCACCGACCGGCCACCGGTCTCCTCCCCCAGCTCGACCAGGCCACGGGCCAGGCGGGCCAGCCCCACGGGGTCGGCGGTGCCGACCACCAGCAGGGCGTCGGCCTCCGCGAGGGCGGCGAGCGTCGCGGCGTTGCGCCCGGGGCGACCGGAGAGGTCGGCCGTCAGGTCCCGCTCGAGCGGGGCTCCCGTGTCGACCACGACCCGACCTCGCTCGCGGGCCAGGTCGAGGACCTCCTCCACCACCCCGTCGCGCAGCTCGGGCCAGCGGTCGGCGCGTGGCAGGCCGGTGAGCACCTCGAGCCGGCCGCCGAGCGAGCGCAGCACCGTCGCGAAGCGCTCCTCCAGCACCCCGGAGGTCGAGAGACGGGCCGCGGCCAACAGACCGGAGACCTCGTCGAGCACCCCGAGCTGCTGGGCGACCGCGCCACCCCACGGGTCGACGTCGACCAGCACCGTCTCCCGACCCCTCCCCGCCGACGTCGCCGCCAGGGCGGTGGCGACGGTCGTGCGGCCCGGGGCGCCGGCCGGTCCCCAGACCGCCAGCACGCCCCCCGGCTCGCGCGGGGCACCAGTCGCCGGGGGCTGCGCGGCGGCAGGGTCCTGCGCCAGGTCGTCGCGGGCGACGGTGCCGCCGACCGCGGGTCGTTCGGGGGCCAGGACCACCTCGGCCACCTCGGCGATGTCGGCCTCGGCGACGAGCGTGCGGATGCCCACCCGCGACGCGCGGGCGTGTGCCTGCTCGCCGGTGGTGCCTGCCGCGACCACACCGATCGGTCGCACGCCGTGGCGGCGCAGCAGGTCGACCGCGGTGGAGTCGAGACCGTGGGCCCCCAGGTCGACGAGGGCGGCCTCCGCCTGGCCGGAGGAGGCGGCGGCGAGCAGGTCGTCGACGTCGACGCACCGCTTCAGGACCACCACGCCGGCGCGTGCCCCGAGCGCGTCCATCGCCCCCGCCTCCCAGCCGGCTCCTCCGCCGGCGACGAGGACGACGGTCGAGCTCATCCGCGCACCGCCACGGAGACCAGCGGGTCGGTCAGGCTGCCGAGCAGCCCGTAGTAGCGACCCGCGTCGTCCTCGGGCACGGCCAGCACCAGCCGACGCAGCCCGCTGGCGGCGTACCCGTCGTCCGCGGCCGCCGCGTCGAGGACCACCACGTCCTCGAGGACCGGCTCACCGGAGTCGTGGCCGCGGTCCCCGCCGCCGCGGGCGACGAGGTAGACGTTGACGCGACTGCCGGCGGCCACGGCACCGGCCAGCTGCTCGGGCTCGACGGCGACGGCCAGCTGCAGCAGGTCGCTGTCGCCCCCGGCACCCAGGGCCGCGCCCGGCACGAGCTCACCGGCGCCGACCGAGCGGCCCAGGACGGCATCGGCCGGCAGCTCCTGCGAGGTCGGGAGGTACGCCGCCAGGTCGGCCTCGTCGGCGAAGCGAACCCGCGCCGCGACCAGGTCGTCGGGCCGCAGGGGCGCGCCGGCCGGCAGCTCCGTGGCCGCCGCCCAGACCGTGACGGTGTCGTCGGCGGCCCCGACCACCCGGGCGCCGAGCAGCACCGAGCCGGCGACGACGACCACCCCGACCCACAGACGGGGGTCGCGCCAGCCGGGCGTGCGGGTGCGCGTCGCGGCAGGGGCGGAGGTGGGAGGGGCGGCTGGTGGGGTCCCGAGATCGATGGCCACGGGCGGCATCCTTCCCCGCCGTCGCCGACTCCTCACCTGCTCATCCACAGCCCGCCCGGGTCGCGCCCGCGGACGGGACCGGAGGTGACACGATGGCCCCATGTCCGCCACTCCACGCTTCCTCACGCTCGCCGACGTGGCGGAGGTGCTCAACACCTCGAGCGCGCAGGTCTACGCGCTGGTGCGACGCGGGGAGCTGCCGGCGATCAAGATCGGCGGACGCGGCCAGTGGCGGGTCGAGGCGGCCCGGCTCGAGGAGTTCATCGAGCAGATGTACGCCCAGACCAAGACGTTCGTCGACGAGCACCCCTACGAGGATGCCGAGCGCGAGTAGCCCTGCGGCTCGCGCGTCGGCCGGCCCCGGTGGGGAACGGCGGCGGAGACCGGTCAGCCGACCTGTCCGCGCAGCTCGACGGAGACCTGCCGCTCCTCGCCGCCGCGGCGGACGGTGAACTCCACGGTCTCCCCCGGCTGGTGGGTGCGGATCGAGACGATCAGCGCGATGCCGTCGGTGACGCGCTCGCCGTCGACGGCGGTGATGAGGTCGCCCTCCTCGAGGCCACCCTCCTCGGCGGCGCTGCCCGGGTTGACCTTCTGGATCTCGGCGCCGTCGCCGTCGGCGTTCCCGGTGCGGACCTCGGCCCCGATGATCGGGTACTGCGCCTCACCGGTCCGCAGGATCTGGTCGGCGGTGATGCGCACCTGCTCCACCGGGATGGCGAAGCCCACGCCGATGTTGCCCGCCTCGGCACCGAACCCGCCGCCGGTGGTGGCGATCGCCGAGTTCACACCGACCACCTCGCCGAGCAGGTTGACCAGCGGGCCACCGGAGTTGCCGGGGTTGATCGCCGCGTCGGTCTGGACGGCGTTGATGTAGGAGGTGTCGGAGTCCGGGTCGCCGGTCGTGACCGGGCGTTGCAGCGCGGAGACGATGCCCGCGGTGACGGTGGACGACAGCCCCAGGGGCGACCCGATCGCGACCACGGTCTCACCGACGCGCAGTCGGCTCGAGGCGCCCAGGGCGGTCGGCTCGAACTCGCCGGCCATCTCCTCGGCGACCAGCACCGCGAGGTCGTAGACCGCCGAGCGACCCACCACCTCGGCGTCGAAGCGGTTGCCCTCCTGGTCGACGACCTGGATGCGACCGTCGTCCTGGGCCGCCTCGGCCACCACGTGGTTGTTGGTGACGACGTGCCCCTGACGGTCGAGGACGAAGCCCGACCCCGTGGCGCCGCGGTCGTCACCGCCGTACGCCGCGATGATCTGGACGGTGCTGGGCAGCAGCTCGGCCGCCACGTTGGCGATGGTGCCGTCCTCCGGGGCCAGCGGGGCCTCGGTCGCGGTGTCGACGCCGAAGAGGCCGTCGCGGACGATGCCCGGGCGGTCGCCGCCCGCCTCGTCGACGAGCCGGAACCCGGCTGCGCCCACGACGCCACCGACGACGCCCACGACGAGCGCGAGCATCGCGACGACCGGCCACACCCAGCCGGCCACGCGGGCGGAGGGGGCGGCGTGGCGGGGTGCGCTCGGCGGCTGGCCCGGAGCGGGGTAGCCCCATGGACCGGGGGCCTGCGGCGGCACGACCGGCTGCGGCCGGGTGACCTGCGTCCAGTCGTCCACGGGCTGCTGCGGCACCGCCGCCTGGTCACGGGTCGCGGCGTCCGGGTGCCCGTCCGCGTCGGCGGCGGTGGGGACGTCCTGGTGCTCCGGGTGCTCCGGGTCGTGCTGGCTCACCGCACCATCATCCCCGACGGCCGGTAGCCCGGTCGGAGGGTGTCGGGGCCCGGCGTCAGGGCTGCGCGTCAGGGCCGAGCGTCAGGGCCGGTCGTCAGGGCCGGCCTTCAGGGGCGGGTCTGGCGGCCCGCGGGCAGCAGTCCACCGCCGGTGCTGGGCGGGGTGAGGTTGGCGACCGGCGCGCGTCGGTCCACGGTCGGCGCGTCGGCCGGTGCGGCACCCAGCGCGAGCACCCCCATGACGGCCATCCCAGCGGCTCCGCCGACGCCGGCGGCCACCGCACCGACTCGCCGGGGGCGCGAGGTCGTGCCGAACGACGGGGCCGGCACGGCCGAGGGGTAGGTCGGCTCGAAGGCGACGGCCTGCGCACCGAGCAGGGCGCCCTTGAGGTGGGCGGGGGCCTGCGTGCGGTCGGGGGCCCCGAGACCCGAGAGGCGGGTCTTGACCCAACCCTCACGCTCGACCAGGTCGCGGCACAGGTGGCAGCCGTGGACGTGCGCCCACAGGCGCTCGGCCTCCGCCGCGGGCAGCTGACCGTCGAGCAGGGCGCTGGTGCGCGTGCCGAGGTGGCCGATCACGGGCGCGTCACCTCCTGCAGGGCGACCGACGGCCCGGCGTACCGCTCGCGCCCCTGCGCGGGGGCGCGGTGCGCGAGGGCCTGGCGCAGCATCGCGCGGCCGCGGTGGATGCGGGAGCGGACGGTGCCGAGCTTGGCGTCGAGGATGGTGGCGATCTCCTCGTAGGTCAGTCCCTCGACGTCGCAGAGCACGACGGCGGCGCGGAAGTCCGGCGGGAGCGTCGCCAGGGCGGCCTCGACGTCGTCGTCGAAGCGCTGGTCGGCGTAGGCGGCCTCCGGAGCCGGCGAGGCGCTGGTCAGGCGGTCGGCGCGCTCGTCGGAGAGGGCGTCGAAGCGGATGCGCTGCTTGCGGCGCGCCTGGTCGAGGAAGAGGTTGGTGGTGATGCGGTGCAGCCAGCCCTCGAAGGTGCCGGGGGTGTAGGTGTGCAGCGAGCGGAAGACCCGGACGAAGACCTCCTGGGTGAGGTCCTCGGCGTCGTGGCGGTCGCCGGTGAGACGGTAGGCGAGGCGGTAGACGCGGTCGGAGTGCTCCTCGACGATCCGCTCCCAGGACAGGTCCTGACCGTGCTGGCGACGCTGGTCCTGGTCGGCCTGCTGGTGTGCCGTCTTCTCCGCCACTGCGCTCCCCCTCGACAGGTACCTGCCTCGCATGCTGGCTCCTCACGGTAGGGACGGCGGCTGAGAGGAGGCTGTGAGCACCCCACTCGTTCTCTGAGGGTCCCAACGGACGGCGGGCGGCCGGTGTTCCCGTGCGTGTCGATCCCACGCCCCTGGTCACCTGCCGTGCGGCGTACGTCGTGACGCGCCGGCCTCGCGATAGGTTGAGCGCGTCCGTCCGCCCGAGGAGGCCGTCATCACCACGCCGATCAACGCGACCAGCTGGACCTACAGCGAGGAGTTCGTCGCCGAGGACGACGTGCTCGCCTCCGCGCGCGCCCGCGCCGAGGAGATGGGCGTCGTGCCGATCAGCCCCGGCGGCGGCGCGGCCCTGCGCTTCCTGGCCTCGGTGCTCGACGCCCGTGCCGTGGTCGAGATCGGCACCGGCACCGGGGTCTCCGGTCTGTGGATGCTGCGTGGCATGCGCGCCGACGGGGTCCTGACGACCGTCGACATCGAGGCCGAGCACCAGCGTCTGGCCCGCGAGGGCTACTCCGAGGCCGGCGTGCCCTCCCAGCGGGTGCGCACCATCGCCGGTGCCGCGCTCGACGTGCTGCCGCGCCTGACCGACGGGCACTACGACCTGGTCTTCTGCGACGGCGACAAGCGCGAGTACGCCGCCTACCTCTCCGAGGCGCTGCGCCTGCTGCGTCCCGGCGGCGTGGTGGCCTTCGACAACGCGCTGTGGCACGACCGCGTCGCCGACCCGAGCCGCCGCGACGAGGAGACCGTCGCCATCCGGGAGCTCAACCGCACCGTCGCCGAGCACGAGAGCCTGCTCAGCGTGCTGCTGCCCGTCGGCGACGGGTTGCTGGCTGCGAAGAAGGTCTGGGTCCCCGAGACCGACTGAGGGGCCCGAGGGGGTTACTCCGCATTCCATTTCCTGCTTACTGCGCAGTAAGTAGGACAAGGGATGCGTCGTACCCCGGTGCGCGCCCCGCTAGCGCTCGCCGCGGGCGGTGGGCGTGAGGGCGTCCCATCCCTCGGCGACGGCGACGAGCTCCCAGGGCTCGACGAGGACGGGCGGGGCACCGACGATGCGGGACCCCGGCGCGTCGGCCATGGTCGACTCGAGCTCCGCCTGGAACGCCTCACGGTCGGCGAGTGTCGCGAAGACGTAGGTGCCCTCGAACCACTCCCCGCGCCGCATCCGCCACACCTTCTGACGCAGCCCGGACATGCCGGTGAAGCGGGCGTGCGAGGTCGTCTCGACGTACGCCGCCAGCTCCTCGGCCACGGAGTCCGGCAGCCCCTCCAGGGACCACCGCACACTGAGGCCGATCACGGGTCAGTCCCCGATGCCGGCGAGCGGCTCCGGGGAGCCCAGCCAGGTCAGCAGCGCCCGGGCGCCGAAGCCGGTCGGGCCCGCGGTCCACTCGAAGCTCTCCGAGGGTGAGTCGCCCACCGAGGCGACGTCCAGGTGCGCCCACGGCACGTCACCGGTGAAGTGCTGCAGGAAGAGCGCCGCGGTGATGGCACCGGGGCCGCCGCCGGCGTTGTCGGCGTCGGCGACCTTCGAGGCGATGCGCTCCTCGTAGACCGACGCCAGCGGGAAGCGCCACATCCGCTCGCCGGACCGGGTGCCGGCGTCGTTGATGGCGCCGGCCAAGCCCTCGTGGTCGGCGAAGAAGCCGCCGGTGCGCTGACCCAGTGCGACCTTGATCGCCCCGGTCAGCGTCGCCACGTCGACCAGCGCCGCGGGAGCGAGCTCGGCGACGGCGTACGCGAGGGCGTCGGCCATGACCAGGCGCCCCTCGGCGTCGGTGTTGGTGACCTCGGTGGTGCGCCCGCCGTAGTGGCGCAGCACGTCACCGGGACGCATCGAGCTGCCGGAGACGGCGTTCTCGGCGCAGGCCAGCAGGCCGACGACCTTGACCGGGCAGCCGACCGCCTCGAGGGCGGCCATCACCGAGAGCACCACGGCGGCGCCGGTCATGTCGCGCTTCATGGTGGTCATGCCCTCGGCCGGCTTGATCGACAGACCGCCGGTGTCGAAGGTGATGCCCTTGCCGACCAGCACGACCGTCGGGGTCTTCCGGTTGGCCTTGCGCGGGGTGTAGTCGAGGCGGACCAGGCGCGGCGGGGTCGCGGACCCCTGCCCGACGCCGATGATGCCGCCGAAGCCCTCGGCGGCCAGCTGCTGCTCGTCCCACACGCGGTAGGCCAGCCCGGCCTCCTCCGCGACCAGGCGAGCCTGCTCGGCCAACCAGGGCGGGTTCTTCAGGTTGGACGGGACGGTCGCGAGCAGCCGCGCGCGCCACCCCGCACCACCGAGCGCGAGCCCGCGCTCGAGGGCGGGACGTCGGTCCTCGGCACAGCCGGTCAGGACGATCCGCGCCACCGGGGCGGACTCGGGGCGCTCCTGCGAGCGCCACGAGAAGGAGAAGGAGCCCAGCACCGCGCCCACGACGAAGGCCTCGAGGCCGGCGTCGTCGGTCAGCGACGCGATCGAGGTCGCGACGCTGCTGCGCCCCACCGTGGCGCGGGCCAGGGTGGCACCGGCGCGCCGCAGCGCGTCGGTCCCCTGGTCGCCGACACCGACGAGGAGCACCCAGCGCAGGTCGGCGTTCGCCGGGCCGCCGAGCGGCACCGGGAACCGGACGACCTCACCGACCTTGCCGGTGGCCTTCTCGGCCTCCAGCAGCGCCAGCAGGTCGACACCGAGCTGCTCGGAGAGCTCCTCGGCGCCGGGTCCCAGGGCGGGGCCGGTGTCGTCGTCCCCCGGGAGCACGGGCACCGCGACGACCTCCACGCCGAGGATGGCGTGGGGTGCGGCGTCGCTGAGCGCGAGCTCCGGGGGCGTGACCTGGGTGGGAAGGACTGGTGTGGAGGGCTCCATCGAGGAGACGTCAGCCGACGACGGCCTGGAGGGCGTCGCCCAGGGCGCCGGCCTCCTCGGCGTTCAGCTCGACGACGAGACGACCGCCGCCCTCGAGGGGGACGCGCATGACGATGCCGCGTCCTTCCTTCGTGACCTCCAGCGGACCGTCGCCCGTCCGCGGCTTCATCGCCGCCATCGCGCACCTCTTCCCTCGTCGTGAAGCCTCGTTGGGCCTCATGGGCACCGGACGCGCGCGACCGGGACGAGCCCGGAGCGCGCGTGGACGTCCATTATCCCCCACGCCGACGGTGATCGGGAGCACAGGGGTCCTGCGACATGCGGCAGACTCCCGCTCATGACCAGCCAGACCACCGGCCAGCTGACCTCAGGACCCGTCCTGCTCGACGTCTCCGACGGCGTCGCGACCATCACCCTCAACCGGCCCGAGGCCATGAACAGCCTCGACATCGCGACCAAGGAGATCCTCGTCGAGGTCGTCCGCCAGGTCGCGGAGGACCCGGCCGTGCGCTGCGTCGTGCTCACCGGCACCGGCCGCGCCTTCTGCACCGGCCAGGACCTCAAGGAGCACATCAACCTGCTCGAGACCGGTGGCAGCGACCAGCTGTTCACCACCGTCGAGAAGCACTACAACCCGATCGTCTCGGCGATCATGGGGATGGACAAGCCGGTGATCGCCGCGGTCAACGGCGTCGCCGCCGGCGCCGGGGCGAGCCTGGCGATGGCCTGCGACCTGCGGGTCGTCGCCGACACCGCGGGCTTCAACCTGGCGTTCGCCGGCGTGGCGCTGTCCTGCGACACGGGCGCGTCCATCAGCCTGCCGCTGCTCGTGGGCCGCGCCAAGGCGATCGAGCTGCTCTACTTCCCGCGCACCGTCCCTGCGGCCGAGGCCCTCGAGATCGGCCTGGCCACCACGGTCGTCTCCCCCGACGACCTGGCCGGCGAGGTCGCCACGCTGGCCGGTCGCCTGGCGGCCGGACCCACGCGCGCCTACGGCGCGATGCGCCGCTCGGTGACGTACGCCGCCGGGCACGACACCGACGAGGCGCTGGACTTCGAGCGGCAGATGATGAACGCCACCGGCGCCACCGAGGACCACAGGGCCGCCGTCGCGGCGTTCGTGGCCAAGGAGAAGCCGGTCTTCACCGGCCGCTGAGGCCGGCCACGGTCGGGGTGGGCTCGTCGGTCGGCGTGGTCTCGGGCGTGGGCTCGGGAGTCGGTGTCGGCATCGGGCCCCACGCGTAGTCGCCGGGCTCGGCGCCGATCACCGTCCGGACGCGCCGGGCGAAGGTGGTGCGCAGGTAGCGCCGGCCCGGCTTCGGGCCCAGCTCGACGGTCAGCGCCGAGCCCGCGAACCGGTGGTTGAACCAGCCGGTCATGGTGCCGTGGCAGACCCCGCCGCAGTCGAAGGTCTTGCGGGGCAGCCGCAGGATGCGGGCCACCCGCTCGGCGTACGCCCGGTCCTTGGTGTCGGTGTCCACGCCGTGCAGCGGCTGGTGGAAGCTGAGGATCCGGTCGGGCTGCACCCGGCGCAGGAACCGCATCACCGCGCGGGTCTCCGGCTCGGAGCCGGGGCGCGGCCCGGACTCGTAGTTGCCGTCGAGGTCGGCCCACCGGTAGGGGAAGTTGCGGTTGAGGTCGACGCCGCGGGCGTTCTTGCGGGTGCCGGCGGCGATGCCGTCGGGGTTGTAGGTCGGGATCACCCAGACCTCCGCGCCGACCAGCGGGTCACCGTCCTTGATCGACCACAGCGCGGGGCGGGTGCGCGGCTCGTTGCCGTGCATGGCTCCCATGAGCACGACGGTCGGAACGCCGTTGTCGGCCGGCTCGCCGAGGCGGTAGGCGAGGATCGGCCGGCCGCGGACCGACTCGCCGAGTTTGACGGTCTGGACGACCGCCGACTTCCGCGGGGCCGCGGCGGCCTCGAGGGGCGCGAGGTGCGCGCCGAGGGGTACGACGGTGGCCAGGAGCCCCAGCACCGAGACGCCAGCGAGCGCGGCCCGGCCGGTCGCCATCAGACCGCGGCCGTCCAGTAGGCCCAGGTGAAGACGGCGACGCCGACGACCATGCCGAGATGGGCGAGCAGCGAGAGCCCCGGCCCGGAGGACCAGGTGTCCTCGGCCGCGGCGACGGCGTGCCGGCCCTTGGAGGGCAGCCAGCGCACCAGGATCATCAGGCCGGCGATCGCGACGGCCCACCACAGGCCGAGCGCCACGACCCCGACGAGCGGGTCACCGCTGGGGGCGTCCTCCGGGGAGACCAGGAAGACCAGCCAGACGACCAGCGCCAGGGCGCCGAGCACGGTGTGCGCCATCAGCCACGCCGAGCCGACGTCGACGCGGGTCGCCCCGCCACCGCCTCCGAGGCGGAGCCTGGTCAGGGCGACGACGACCGCCGCGAGACCGGTGAGGACGTAGACGACGACGGCGACGGACACGCGGGTGAGTGTGCCTCACTCCTCGCCGGTGGCGCCACGACCCTCCACGCGTGCCGCCTGCTCCTCGGCCAGCCGGGCGAGCAGGGCGTCGACCTCGCTCATCCGGTAGCCGCGCAGCGCGACCGAGAACCGGACCCGGCGCAGGTCCTCGGGCCCGAGCGGCCGGTCGGCGGGGACCTCGGCGTCCGGGCGGTCGTCGTACTCCTGCGCCAGCGGGGTGCCCATGCCGGCGGCGACGACGGCGACACCGCCGAGCAGCAGCACGGCCAGGATCGCGAACAGCCACATCATCCGGCTCGGTCCTCCTGCTCGCGGGCGGCGACCATGAGAGCCACCGCCTCGTCGACGTTGTCGGTCAGGACCATCATGTCGAGGTCGGACTGCGAGATCTTGCCCTCGGCCAGCTGCGTGTCGCGCATCCAGTCCAGCAGGCCGCTCCAGTAGGCGGTGCCGAGGAGCACGATCGGGAACTGCGTGACCTTGCGGGTCTGGGAGAGCGTGAGCGCCTCGAAGAGCTCGTCGAGGGTACCGACACCCCCGGGGAGGACGACGTAGCCCTGCGAGTACTTCACGAACATCGTCTTGCGCACGAAGAAGTAGCGGAAGTTGATGCCGACGTCGACCCAGTCGTTGAGGCCGGACTCGAAGGGCAGCTCGATGCCGAGGCCCACGCTCACCCCGCCGGCCCGGCTGGCGCCACGGTTGGCGGCCTCCATCGCACCGGGACCACCGCCGGTGACGACCGCGAAGCCGGCCTCGACCAGCTTGCGCCCGACCTCCTCGGCCTGGGCGAAGGCCGGCTCGTCGGGCTTGGTGCGCGCGGAGCCGAACACCGCGACGGCCGAGCCGAGCTCGGCGAGCTGGCCGAAGCCCTCCACGAACTCAGCCTGGATGCGGAGCACGCGCCATGGGTCGGTGTGGACCCAGTCGTGCGGGCCCCTGCTGTCGAGCAGCCGCTGGTCGGTCGTGGTCGCCTCGACCTGGTCACGGCGCAGCCGCACCGGCCCCTTGAACCGGCTCGGCCGGCCCTTCTCGTCACGCCAGCCCATCGGTGAGCCATCCCCTCAACGTCGTCGCGCAGGTCTCGATGTCGGAGATCCTGACGTGCTCGTCGGCCTTGTGGGCGAACAACGGGTCACCCGGTCCGTAGTTGACCGCCGGGATGCCCAGCGAGGTGAAGCGCGCGACGTCGGTCCAGCCGAACTTCGGCGCCACCTTCCCGCCGGTCGCCTCCACGAACGCCGCGGCCGCCGGCCGGTCCAGGCCGGGCAGCGCGCCGGGCGCCAGGTCGGTGAGGCGGACGTCGTACGGCGCGAAGAACTCGGTCACGAACGCCACCGCCTCGTCGGTCGACCGGTCGGGTGCGAAGCGGAAGTTGACCTCCACGACGCACTCGTCGGGGACGACGTTGCCGGCCACTCCCCCGTGGATGCGCACGGCGTTGAGTCCCTCGTGGTACTCCAGACCGTCGATCACCGGGCGGCGCGGCTCGTAGGCCTGCAGCCGGGCCAGCACGTCGGTGGCGGCGTGGATGGCGTTGACGCCCTTCCACGAGCGGGCGGAGTGCGCGCGCTCGCCGGTGGTGGTGACCTCGACGCGCAGGGTGCCCTGGCAGCCGGCCTCGACGCCGGCGTTGGAGGGCTCCATGAGGATCGCGAAGTCGGCGGCGAGCAGGTCGGGCTCACGCTCGGCGAGGTGCTTGAGGCCGTTGTAGCGCTCCTCGACCTCCTCGGCCTCGTAGAGCACGTAGGTGACGTCCCGCACCGGCTCGGACACGGTGGCGGCGAGGTGCAGCAGGACGGCGTCGCCGCCCTTCATGTCGCAGGTGCCGCAGCCGTGCAGGATGCCGGTCTCCTCGTCGAGGCGGCTGGGCAGGTTGTCGTTGACCGGGACGGTGTCGAGGTGACCGGCGATGACGACGCGCTCGTCGCGGCCGAGGTCGGTGCGGGCCACGATCGTGTGCCCGCGCCGGGTCACCTCCAGGTGCGGATGGACCCGCAGCGCCGCCTCGACGGCGTCGGCGATCCGGCCCTCGTCGTGGCTGACGGACTCGATGTCCACCAGGTGCCGGGTGAGCGTGACCGGGTCGACGGCCAGGTCGAGCAGCGGGGCGTCCGAGGTCATGGGGAGAGTCAAGCAGCCCCACCACCGGCTGCCCGGCCCGACCTGCGGTGGAGCCGCCCGAGGCTCGCCTACTGGACAGGTGTCCAGAAACCCCTTCCCAGGAACTGGAACACGTTCTAGTCTGCTCGCATGCGCAACGGACTCGTCCTGTTCACCTCCGACCGCGGCATCCGGCCGGCCGACCTCGCCGTCGCCGCCGAGGAGCGGGGCTTCGACACCTTCTACGTGCCCGAGCACACCCACATCCCGGTCAAGCGGACCGCCGCCCACCCCGGCACCAAGGACGAGACCCTCCCCGACGACCGCTACCTGCGCACGCTGGACCCGTGGGTCTCACTGGCCACCGTCGCCGCGCGCACCTCGCGGATCAGGCTGTCCACCGCGGTCGCGCTCCCGGTGGAGTCCGACCCGATCACGCTGGCCAAGACCATCGCCACGCTCGACCACCTCTCCGACGGACGCGTCGAGATCGGCGCCGGCTTCGGCTGGAACACCGACGAGCTCGCCGACCACCACGTGCCCGCGGAGAAGCGCCGCACCGTCCTGCGGGAGTACGTCGAGGCCATGCGCGCCCTGTGGACGCAGGAGGAGGCGTCGTACGACGGGGAGTTCGTGCAGTTCGGCCCGTCCTGGGCCTACCCCAAGCCCGCCGCCCACATCCCGCTGATCATCGGCGCCGGCGGCGGCCCGAAGACCTTCAAGTGGATCTCCGAGAACGCCGACGGCTGGATGACCACGCCGACGCAGAAGGACATCTCCGGACAGATCGACAACCTCAAGGCCGCGTGGGCCGAGGCCGGTCGCGAGGGCATGCCCGACATCCGCATCCTCATCGCCTTCAAGCCCGAGCCCGACGACCTGATGCGCTGGGCCGAGCAGGGCGTCAGCGAGTTCATCTGGGGCGTCCCGGACAAGGCGCCCGACGAGGTCATCGCCTCGCTGGACCGGATGGCCGCCCGCCTGGGCATCCAGCCGCCCGCGCTGATCGGCTGACCCGGCCTCTCTGCCGGGGTCGTGACCCTCAGCGGGCGCCATGGCGCCCGCTGAGGGGCACGACTCCCTCATCTGAGGGGGTGCGGCAGGCGCCGGACGGGCCTAGGGTCGAGGGACCGTCTCGGACCGGGCCCACACCGGAGGACGCATGCCCACGCTGACCGCTGATCGAGCCGAGCGCACCGTCGCGGGCGTACGCCGGTTCTGCGAGACCGCCACGGTCGGGACCGACCTGCTGGCCGGCCTGGCCCAGCGCGTGCGTCCGGTGGTCGGGTGGGACTGCGGCGTGTGGTTCACCACCGACCCGAGCACGACGCTGTTCACCGACGCGCACGTCGACGGCTTCGACCCCGACACCTGCGCCCCGTGGTTCCACCACGAGCTCAACGTGGAGGACGTCAACCTCTTCCGTGACCTCGCGGGCTCGGGCCGGGTGGCCGTGCTGGCGCAGGACTGCGAGGACCCGGTGCGCGCGAGTGCGCGCCACCGCGAGGTGATGCGTCCGCGCGGGCTCGAGCACGAGGTGCGCCTGACCGTGGAGGACGCCGCCGGCACGTGGGGCGCGATCGAGCTGCACCGCGAGCGCGGCAGCCGCGACTTCGGCCGCACCGAGCTGGACCTGCTCGCCCGCCTCGCTCCGGTCGTGGCCCGGGGCATCCGCAGGCAGGCCGTGGAGCGGGCCGCCCTCGACGGCGCCGACGAGACCGGCCCGGGACTGATCCTGGTCTCCCCCGACGGCGACGTCCGACCCGGCACCGCCGCCGGCGCGGCCTGGCTCTCCCTGCTGGTCCCCCGCGACGCCCAGGACACCCACTCGGCGCTGCTCACCGTCACGGCTCTCGCCCACGGCGCGGCCGGCACCGCCAGGCTGCGCACCCGCGCGGCGGACGGTCGCTGGGTCACGCTCCACGTCGCGCCCGCCGTCGACACTGACGACCGGGTCGTGATCGTCGAGCCCACCGCCCCTCCCGAGATCGCGGACCTGCTCGCCCGTGCCCACGGGCTCAGCGCACGCGAGCGCGACGTCGCCCTGGGCCTGGCGCGGGGCGAGAGCACCGAGGCCATGGCCGCCCGCCTGTGCGTGTCGACGCACACCGTCCGCGACCACCTCAAGGCGGTCTTCCGCAAGACCGGCACGACCAGCAGGACCGAGGTCGTCAGCCACCTGTTCAGCACCTGGTACGCCGACCGCGTGTTCGGTCCGCAGGGCTGAACGAGCCCCCAGGCCGCGGCGTGGTGGGGGGCGCCCGGGCGCGGCCGCCCGCGGGGCCCCCGCCCGCGCGCGCCGGGGGGGCG
>JAYYWX010000044.1:0-28890 GCA_036341255.1 Actinomycetota bacterium
GGGGGTGGGCGGGCGTGTGCCGGGGGGGGGCGCCGGGGGGGGGGGGGGGCGGGGGGGGACGGGGGTTTTTTATCCGGGGGTGCGGGACCGGTCGAGCCGGCGTGTCAACACGCCGGCTCGGCGTCAGGCGGTCGGGATCCAGAAGCGACGCTTGGCGGAGACCGCCCCGGTCGCCTCGGCCACCGGGAGGTCGGCGTCGAGCACACCGCCGCAGCGCTCGATGGTGGCGGCGGAGCCGTTGTTGTCGAGGTCGCAGGTGACCAGGGCGCGCTCGATGCCGAGGTCGGCGCACAGCGCCAGGCAGCCGCGCAGGATCGCGGTGGCGTGGCCGCGGCGCCGGTACGCCGGCCGCACGCCGTACCCGATGTGCCCGCCCCAGACCGCGAGGAACTCGTTGAGCTCGTGGCGCACCGATGCCCGGCCGACGATCTCGCCGTCGACCTCGGCGACCAGGAACGAGGCCGGGACGAAGCCGGGGTCGAGGCGACGACCGTGGCGCTGGTCCTCCAGGCGGGCGACGTACTCCGCCCAGGACTCCGGCGCGGCGGCCTCCTCGCGGCGCTGGGCCAGCAGGAAGGCGAAGTCGTCGGCCGCGAGCTCCTCGTGGGCCGCGCGGGCGGCCGCCTCGTCGTCGATGGTCAGCGGCCGCAGCCGGAGCTCTCCCATGTCCGTAGCCGATCACGGGAATGAACCGGCGCGCCAATGCATTGAGACCAGTGAAGAAAGTTGAGTCACTCCCACTCAAGTAACTTGCCTGGGGATCGGGAGCGACGCAGACTGGCTCCGAATCCCCGGATCTTCCCCAGCACCAACTCATCGTGGAGGTAGCAACCATGGCCCGTGCCGTCGGCATCGACCTGGGTACGACCAACTCCGTCGTGTCCGTCCTCGAGGGTGGCGAGCCCACCGTCATCGCGAACGCCGAGGGCGCGCGGACGACCCCGTCCGTCGTCGCCTTCGCCAAGAACGGCGAGGTCCTCGTCGGTGAGGTCGCCAAGCGGCAGGCCGTCACCAACGTCGACCGGACCATCAAGTCCGTCAAGCGCCACATGGGCACCGACTGGAAGCAGTCGATCGACGACAAGGACTTCACGCCGCAGCAGATCTCGGCGTTCATCCTGCAGAAGCTCAAGCGCGACGCCGAGTCCTACCTCGGCGAGACCGTGACCGACGCGGTCATCACCGTCCCGGCGTACTTCTCCGACGCCCAGCGCCAGGCCACCAAGGAGGCCGGTGAGATCGCGGGCCTCAACGTCTCGCGCATCGTCAACGAGCCCACCGCCGCGGCCCTGGCCTACGGCCTGGACAAGGGCGAGGACCAGACCATCCTGGTCTTCGACCTCGGTGGCGGCACCTTCGACGTCTCGCTGCTCGAGGTGGGCGAGGGCGTCGTGGAGGTCAAGGCGACCTCCGGTGACAACCACCTCGGTGGTGACGACTGGGACGCCCGGATCGTCGAGTGGATGGTCAAGAAGTTCAAGGACAACAACGGCGTCGACCTCGCCGCCGACAAGATCGCCAAGCAGCGCCTCCAGGAGGCCGCGGAGAAGGCGAAGATCGAGCTGTCCTCCTCCAGCGAGACCACGATCCACCTGCCCTACATCACCCACGGCGAGTCCGGCCCGCTGCACTTCGAGGAGCGGCTGACCCGCGGTGAGTTCCAGCGGATGACCTCCGACCTCCTCGAGCGCACCAAGGCCCCGTTCCAGGCCGTGCTCAAGGACGCCGGCGTCTCGATCTCCTCGATCGACCACGTCGTCCTGGTCGGCGGATCCACCCGCATGCCGGCCGTCACCGAGCTGGTCAAGGAGCTGCTCGGCGGCAAGGAGCCCAACAAGGGCGTCAACCCCGACGAGGTCGTCGCCGACGGCGCGGCCCTGCAGGCCGGTGTCCTCAAGGGCGAGGTCAAGGACGTGCTGCTCCTCGACGTCACCCCGCTCAGCCTCGGCATCGAGACCAAGGGCGGCGTCATGACCACCCTGATCGAGCGCAACACCACCATCCCGACCAAGCGCTCGGAGATCTTCACCACCGCCGACGACAACCAGCCGTCGGTGGAGATCAAGGTCGCCCAGGGCGAGCGCCAGATGTGGAGCCAGAACCAGCCGCTGGGCAACTTCGAGCTCACCGGTCTGCCCCCCGCTCCGCGGGGCGTGCCGAAGATCGAGGTCACCTTCGACATCGACGCCAACGGCATCGTCCACGTCATCGCCAAGGACCAGGCCTCCGGCAAGGAGCAGTCGATGACCATCTCCGGCGGCTCCGCGCTGTCGAAGGAGGACATCGACCGGATGGTCAAGGAGGCCGAGCAGTACGCCGAGGAGGACGCCAAGCGTCGCGAGGCCGTCGAGACCCGCAACCAGGCCGAGCAGCTGGTCTACACGACCGAGAAGTTCCTCGCCGACAACGACGAGAAGCTCCCCGAGGACGTCAAGACCGAGGTGCAGGGCGACGTCGACGCGCTGAAGTCGGTCCTCGAGAACGCCGAGGCCCCGGCCGAGGAGATCCAGGCCGCCGTCACCAAGCTCGGCGAGTCCAGCCAGAAGATGGGTGCCGCGATGTACGCCGCTGCCGAGGCCGATGCCTCCGCCGCGGGCGGCACCACCGGCGCCACCGGTGAGGCCGACGACGACATCGTGGACGCGGAGGTCGTCGACGAGACCGACGCCGACGGCAGCGCCGACGGCCAGGACGAGAGCAAGTGACCCAGCCCGACCACGAGGGCACCGCCGACCGGGGGCAGCAGGACGCGGCCCCCGGCTCGGGGTCCTTCGGTGAGGAGGCAGCAACGATGACCGAGAACACCGAGGTCGAGTCGGGCGCCGAGGGTGGCGACCCCGCCGCCGAGCCCACCCCGGCCGAGCAGCAGGCCACCGCCGCGGAGGGAGCCCCCTCCGTCGACGCGGCCACCGGTGACGCGGCCGACGACGGCGGCGCGCTCGACGTGGATCCGCTGCACGCGGCCCACGACGAGGTGGCGACGCTCAAGAACGAGCTCGCGGAGCGGACGCTGGACCTCCAGCGCCTGCAGGCGGAGTTCGTCAACTACAAGCGCCGCGTGGACCGTGATCGTGACCTGATCAAGGAGAACGCGACGTACGCCGCGCTCGCCCCCATCGTCGAGGTGCTCGACACCATCGACCGGGCCCGCGAGCACGAGGAGGTGACCGGCGGCTTCAAGTCGGTCGTCGACCAGCTCGAGCGCACGGTCGCCGCGGCGGGTCTGACCCGCTTCGGCGCGCCGGGCGACGCGTTCGACCCCACCCTCCACGAGGCGCTCTCCCACATCGGGGAGGATCCCGACGTGGAGGTCACGACCTGCAAGGTGATCGCCAAGGCGGGCTACCGCATCGGCGAGCGGGTCGTGCGCGCCGCGCAGGTGCTGGTGGTGGACCCGGCCGGGTCCTGACCGGAGCACCCCAGGAGAACAGAGCAGAGAAGCAGGACGAAGGGAGGTTCCCCCGTGGCGGGCAACGACAACGACGGCATGCGTCCGGACTGGGCGCAGAAGGACTTCTACGCCGTGCTCGGCGTGAAGAAGGACGCGAGCGCCGACGACATCAAGAAGGCCTACCGGCGGCTCGCCCGGGAGAACCACCCCGACTCCAACCCCGGCGACACCGCGAAGCACGACAGGTTCAAGCAGGTCGCGGAGGCCTACGACGTCGTCGGCGACCCCGAGAAGCGCACGAAGTACGACGAGTTCCGCCGCATGGTCGCCTCCGGAGGCTTCGGGGGCGGCTTCGGCGGGGGCGGCGGCTTCGGCGGCGGCGGCCAGGGCATCAACCTCGAGGACCTGCTGCGCGACCGCACCGGCGGCGGCGGTGGGTTCGGCGACATGTTCGGCGACCTGTTCGGCGGTGGCTTCGGCGGCGGCCGCCGAGGCGCCGGGCGTCCGCGGCCGACCAAGGGCCAGGACGTCGAGAGCACCGCCACGATCTCCTTCACCGACGCCATCGACGGCGTCACCATCTCGCTGCGGCTGACCTCGGACTCCGCCTGCTCGACCTGCTCGGGCACCGGCGGCAAGCCCGGCACCAAGCCGCACGTCTGCGCCCAGTGCGAGGGCAGCGGCTTCGTCACCGGCTCGATGGGCGGCGGCTTCTCCCTCAACGAGACCTGCCCCGCCTGCGGCGGCCGCCAGCTGCTCTACGACGAGGCGTGCCCCACCTGCCACGGCTCCGGCCGCGGCGCCTCCTCGCGGACCATCCAGGCCCGCATCCCCGCCGGCGTGAAGGACGGCCAGCGGATCCGGCTGCGCGGCAAGGGCGGCGCGGGCGCCAACGGCGGGCCCGCCGGCGACCTCTACGTCACCGTGAAGGTCTCCGGGCACCGCGTCTTCGGGCGCTCCGGCGACAACCTCACCCTCGACGTCCCGGTCTCCTTCGACGAGCTCGCGCTCGGCGCCGAGGTGAAGATCCCGACGCTGGGCGGCTCGCCCGTGACCCTGCGCATCCCCGCAGGCACCCCCAACGGCCGCACCTTCCGGGTGCGCGGCAAGGGCGCCACCAAGGCCGACGGCTCCAAGGGCGACCTGCTGGCCACCGTGGAGGTGCAGGTGCCCGCGGTGCTCGACGTCGACGCACGGGCGGCGATCGAGGCCTACCGCATCGCGACGGCCGACAAGCCGTTGCGCTCCAACCTCTTCGACCAGGCCCAGTCGTGAGCGGGAGGTGCCGGACATGACCCGCGGACGCGGACCGTACGGCGCCGACCCGGACGCTGCCGTCTTCGTCATCTCCGTCGCCGCCGAGCTCTCCGGGCTGCACCCGCAGACACTGCGCACCTACGAGCGGCTGGGACTCATCACCCCCGGCCGCACCGGCGGTGGCGGGCGCCGCTACTCCCAGCGCGACATCGAGCTGCTGCGGGTCATCTCCGAGCTCACCTCCGCCGGCATCGGCATCGAGGGGGTACGCCGGATCCTCGACCTCGAGAACCGCGTCACCGCCCTCGCCCAGCGCAACGAGGAGCTGCAGGCCGAGCTGGAGGCGACGCGTGACGCGCTGCGCCAGGCGCTGGCCCAGCGGCGTACCGATCCTCGCGGAGCGACCCCGGCCAACCGGCTCCCGGTCCTGCGCGGCCCCGACCCGGGCTCCTCCCTGGTGGTCTGGCGCCGCCAGCGCTGAGTCCCTCGGGCCTCAGGCGGTGAGCCAGCGCGCCTGGTAGGCCGCCAGAGGCACGTCGCCGTGCGCCGGCAGGTCCTGCTGCGGTGCCAGGCGGTCGTACGAGGGGGCGGGATGCCCCACTCGGTCGAGGAGCGATCGGGGGACCGAGCGCGGTGTGGCCGTCATGTTGTAGAGCCCCAGGAACGGGCCGTGCGGGTGGCGACGCAGCACGGCCAGCACCCCGTCGGGTGCGTCGGTCAGGACCTCGGCCGGGGTCGCCGCGTGCAGGTGCGGCGTCGCGGCGCGGACCGAGACGAGGTGCTCGAGCCGGGGCAGCAGCCCGTGCGGGTCCGGGGGCCGGTGCTCCCCCTCGACCCAGGGCATCCGGGGCCGGTGGACCCAGCGGTTGTCGTCGGCGTGCTCGGGCTCCTCGTCCCAGGTCGGGTCGTTGAGCAGGCCGACCTCGTCGCCCATCCAGATCACCGGGACTCCGCCGAAGCCCATGATGGCGGCGTGCAACAGCTCGATCCGCTCGGTCGCGAGCGGGTCGCCGGCCTCGAGACCGGCCAACGACGCCAGTGACCCCGAGGTCCGCTTGTCGCCGGTGGCGGGGTTGAACTGGAAGACCAGGCCGCGGGCCCAGGACCCGGGGAAGGTGCCGTCGTACCAGTCGGCCAGGAACCGGCGGTGCGCCGCACCGTCGAGCCCGGCCGCGTGGGCGTCCTCGTCGGAGATCGCCCACCCGATGTCGTCGTGGCAGCGGGCGTAGCAGATCCAGCTCGTCGAGGACGGCGGCGTGGGCAGGGCCGCCAGCGCCTGGGAGGACAGTCGGGTGTCGCCGCTGGCGAGCATCGACCACAGGTGCACCATCAGGGCGTTGTGGTAGGCGAGGTCGCTGACCTTGCCGTGCCGCTCGCCCTCGCCGAGGTAGGCCAGCAGGTCGCGCGGGCCGACGATCGCCTCGGCCAGGAAGATGACGGCCGGACAGGCGATCCGCGCCACTGCCCGCAGCGCCTGCGTCAGTGCGTGCACCTCCGGCTGGTTCTGGCAGTCGGTGCCCATCCGCTTCCACATGAACGCGATCGCATCGAGCCGGAACACCTCGCACCCGGAGTTCGCGAGGTCGCAGATGATGTCGGCGAACTCCTCCAGCACCGCGGGGTTGGCCCAGTTGAGGTCCCACTGCCAGGAGTTGAAGGTGGTCCAGACCCAGCCCTGCAGGTCCTCGTCCCAGGTGAAGTTCCCCGGAGCGAAGTCGGGGAAGACCTCCGGCAGCGTCTCCTCCCAGCGGTCGGGCTCGGAGCGGTCGGGGTGGACCAGGAAGAAGTCGCGGTGGACGGCGTCGCCGGCGCGCGCCCGCTCGGCCCACTCGTGCTCCCGCGCGACGTGGTTGAGCACCAGGTCCAGGCACAGGCTCATCCCCTGCTCACGCATCCGCGCCGTCAGGGCCCTCAGGTCGTCCATGGTGCCGAGGTCCTCGCGCACCGAGCGGTAGTCCTGCACGGCGTAGCCGCCGTCGTGGGGGGCCGGCCTCGGCTGCAGCAGCGGCAGCAGGTGGAGGTAGGTGACGCCGAGCTCGCGCAGGTGGTCCAGCCGTTCGCCGACACCGGTCAGGGTGCCGGCGTAGCGATCGACGTACGTCGCGTACCCCAGGGTGTCGGGCGCCTCGAACCAGTCCGGGGTGAGGACCCGGCGCTCGTCGAGGTCGTGCAGGTCGGCGGGCCGCTCGGCGAAACGCTGGGCGGCCACCACCAGCAGTCGCTCCACGACGCGGTCCGGGTCGGCGTACACGTCCTCGACCCCGGCGCGCAGGTCGGGCAGCCAGCGCTCCACCCGCCGCTCGAAGGTGCGTCGGAGGTGCTCGGGAAGGCCTGCGAGCGCGGCCCGGACCGCTGTGCTCGTGGTCTCGGGCAGCGTGCGGTGGGGGTGACGACTCACACGCAAACGTTATCGCCACGCAGCGGCGTGCACCGCCGCCGCCGCAGTGCCTCTGTGTGAGACGCCGTGTCGCAGACAACGTCCCGGACCCCTGTCGCCGGGGCGCTGCGCCGGATAGCCTTCGCGCACGGCCGACGACGGCGTCGGGCGGGACGGCAGGGGAAGCGCTGTGGACTGGTTGCTCGAGTGGGTCCGGGACTGGGCCTCGCACGTGCACTGGGTCCACTTCCTCACCATCCCCGTCTTCACCGGCGTCGTGGGCTGGCTGATCAACTGGTCCGGCCTGGTGATGCTCTTCAGCCCGGTGCGCTTCCGCGGCGTGCGCATCCCCGGGATGCGCGAGCTCGCGAGCGTGCTGCCGCGCAAGGTCCAGGAGGTGCCCGGCGTCCTGCAGGGCGGCATCGGCTGGCAGGGGATCGTCCCGGCGCGGGCGGCCAAGATGGGCTCGATCGCCGTCGACAAGGCGATCGCCAAGCTGGGCACGCCGGCGGAGTTCTACCAGCAGCTCGAGCCCGAGAAGATCGCCGAGCACATCGTCACCGTGTTCCGCCCCGAGCTCCCGGCGCTGGTCGACGAGGTGATGCGCCGCGAGCACCCACGACTGTGGCGCGACCTGCCCCGCCCGGTGCGGCAGGCGGTCATCGACCGGGTGCAGGCCCAGCTCCCGAGCGTGGTCGGCAACGTGACGCACGAGATCGGCGTGCACATCGACCAGATCCTCGATCCCAAGATCATGGTCATCGACCACTTCCGGGAGAACCCGTCGCTGGTGGTGCGGATCTTCCGCGACTTCGGTCAGCGCGAGCTCAACCTGATGGTGACCTTCGGCTTCGTCTTCGGCTTCCTGCTCGGCATCCCGGTCGCCTTCATCGACAGCATCTTCGGGTTGTGGTGGGCGCTGCCGGTGATGGGCGTGATCGTCGGGTGGATCACCAACGCCCTCGGCATGTGGCTGATCTTCGAGCCACCCGAGCCGAGGAGGATCCTCGGCATCCCCGTGCACGGGCTGTTCCTGCGACGCCAGGACGAGGCCGCGGAGGTCTACGCCCGGATCATCGCCGAGGACGTCATCACCCTCGAGCGGATCGGCGACTTCATCCTCGAGGGCCCCAGCGGCGACCGGACCCGACAGATGCTGGCCACGGCCCTGCGCCCGGCCATCGAGAAGGCCGCCGGCCCGGCCCGCGCTGCCGTGCGCGTCGCGATGGGCCCGGCGCGCTTCGACACGATCCGCGACTCCGTCGCGGAGGAGGCGGTCAGTCGCACGCTCACCCCGTTCAAGGACCCCGAGTTCAGCAAGCAGCAGTCGGAGAAGATCAGGGTGCTCATCGCGCGGCGGACCAAGGAGCTGCCACCCCGCGACTTCGTGGAGATGATGCGCTCGGCGATCAAGGAGGACGAGTGGATGCTCTACGCCCACGGCGCGATCATGGGTCTGGCCGGTGGCTTCCTGCACCTGTGGATCTTCGGGGTGTCCGGCGGATGAGCAACGGCACCGAGCGTCGTCCCGAGTCCCCTGCGCGGGAGGAGCCCTCGCGCGCGCTGTCGGAGCAGGTCGCCCCCGTCGTCGAGGCGCTGCCCGGCCTGGCCAGGGTCGCCGCGTCCGCGGCCTGGCACACCGGCGAGTGGGGCGTGCGCAGCTACGTCCGCTCCGCCAAGCGGCTCGCCCGGGCGGCCACCGACCGCGACGAGGCGGCGCATCTGGCCCAGGAGGCCACCGAGGCGGCCCAGGTCGTCTCCGACCTCGCCCGTGCGGTCAGCGGCGGGACCCCGGTCGGCACCGCGCTGCTGCGAGCCGCGGAGTCGCTCGGCGCGGTCCGCGAGCCGGCCGGTCGCTCCGCGAGCCCGGTCGTGCCCGGCGGGTTCGTGGACGCCGAGGAGCCGCGCGCGCAGTCGCTGCGCGAGCGGGGCGCGGAGCTGCTCGAGCGCTCCCGGGACGTGTGGTCCAGCGAGGCCGGCCATCCGGCGTACGAACGGATGCTGGGGGAGCTGGCCCCCGACGAGGCGCGGATCCTCCTGCTGCTGCTGGAGAAGGGTCCGCAGCCCAGCGTCGACGTCCGCACCGGTGGCCCGATAGGGATGGTGTCGAGCCAGCTCATCGCGCCGGGGCTGACGATGATCGGGGCCCGGTCGGGTGCCCGCTACGTCGAGCAGGTGCCGGCGTACCTCAACAACCTGCACCGTCTCGGGCTGGTCTGGTTCAGCCGCGAGCCGCTGCGCGACCCGATGGAGTACCAGGTGCTCGAGGCGCAGCCCGACGTGCTGGCCGCGATGCACTCGGTGAAGTTCGCCAAGGTCGTGCGCCGCAGCATCCACCTCACGCCGTTCGGCGAGGACTTCTGTCGCACCGTGCTGGTCGACGAGGTCACCGCCGAGCAGTCCTTCCCCGAGCACCAGGCGCCGCCCGAGGCCCACAGCGGGGAGCCCTCCCAGGACTGAGTCCACTCAGCCCACGTGGCGGGTCGAGCCGGCTGTCCTTCCGGAAGGCTGCGCCGGCTCGGCGACGGGAAGACCCCTGACCACGCCCCCGCCCGGGGGGTGGCCAGGGGTCGGTGCTCCCTGAACTGCGGAACGGCTCTAGGACTGGTCTGGAGACGGGTCCTGGAGGGCCGGTCCGCCCGCTCCCTCCACGGGCGGCTCGGAGAGCGGCGGCTCGGCGACCGCCATCAGGGAGATCGTGAAGACCGAGCCGCCGTACTGACCCGGTCGGTAGGAGACGTCGCCGTTCTGCGCCTCGGCGAGCGTCCGGACGACGTAGAGGCCCAGCCCGGTGCCGGTGGCGACGGTGCCGGTGGCCCGCGAGAACTCCTTGAACAGCTGCGCGCGGAACTCCTCGGGCACGCCCGCGCCGCGGTCGACCACGTCGATGGCGACGTGGTCGTCCTGCTCGCTGTCGGGCCGGATGCGGATGGTGTACGGCGCCTCGCCGTACTTGATGGCGTTGCCCAGCAGGTTGCTCACCATCTGCTCCAGGCGCAGCGGGTCGGCGCGCACCATCCGGTCGTCCTCGACGACCACGTCGACGTCGATGCCGTAGCGGTCCCCGGCCACCGACTCCACGACGGTGCGCGGGTCCAGGGGGGCGAGGTCGATGCGCAGCGTGCCGCGCTGGATCTGCGCTGCGGTCAGCAGGTCGGCGGTGATGGAGTCGAGCATCCGCGCCTGGCGGGCGACCGAGGACATCAGCCGCGCCTGCATCTCGGTGTCGAGCTGCTCGTCGCCGTCCCAGCCGCTGGCCTCGGCGATGCCGCAGATGACCGCGACGGGGCCGCGGATCTCGTGGGCGGTCGTGGCGATGGCGCGGCGCAGCAGGGCCACGTCGTCGGAGGTGGAGTCGAGGTAGACCAGCAGCGACCAGCCCGTACGCCGGATGGTGGCCCGGCAGGTGCCGCCCTCTAGCTCGACCTCGAACGAGGCGTCGGCGTCGAGGCGGTGGTAGGCCACGAGCGTCGCGAGGTTGGGGGCGCTGAACCCCAGCGGGGTGCCGGGACTGGTCTTGTTGACCAGCAGCCGCTGCGCGGTGGTGTTGGCGTAGACGATCCGGAACAGCGGCTCGTCGGCGAGCTCGAGGATGCCGACGGGCGCCATGCTCATCGCCTGCCACCACGAGATCGAGGACGCCGAGACGCCGCCGGGGGTGGCGGGCGAGCTCGGCGAGGCCGGTGCGGGGACGTGGCCGGTGGCCGCCCCGCGCGCGAGCGGCTGTGGGGACGTACCCGCACGCGCCTGGGGGTCGGCCTCGCCGAAGGCGGGGGGCAGGGGGGCCATGCTCTCGGAGGCGTCCAGCGGGGGGACGACCGACAGGGAGCGGGAGGGCCGGGGCTTGGTGCCCGCGGTCATGTCCCGGACGTAGTCGAGGATCGAGTCGAGCGAGGCGCCCTTCTGCACGTAGCCGTCGGCCCCGTTGGCCAGGGCCCGCTCGGACATCTGGGTGGCGCCGAAGCCCGAGAGCACGATGATCTTCGCGCCGGGCACGGTGCGGCGGATCGTCGGCAGCGCCTCGAGACCGTCCATCACCGGCATCGAGAGGTCGAGCAGGACCACGTCGGGGTGCTCGGTGCGCACCAGCTCGATGCCGGCCTTGCCGTCGCCGGCCTCGCCCACGACGTCGAAGCCGCCCCGGTTGAGGGCGAGGCGCAGCAGGTCGCGCAGGTCGGCGGTGTCGTCGATGATCACCGTGCGAAGCGGTCGCACACGGGTGGCGGGGCTCATGGTCATGGCCTCTCAGGGTCCTTCTGCTGCGGTCGGTCGTCTCCCGGTCCGGGGTCGGCCGACGGGGTCGGTGGAGCATCAGCGCCCACGGTGGCGGCGCTGCTGCGGACGAGGTCGAGGGCGTGGTAGCTGCTGCCCAGGAGGTCGGTGATGATGCGGCTGGCGGAGTCGATGGAGACGGCGAGCGACTCCTGGGCCCGCTTGGTGTCGTCGAGGTCGAGGGCCATCTTGGCCACGACCAGGCCCTGTAGGACCGTGTCGTTGAGCTCGAGTGCCTGCTGCTCGCGCTGGCGCAGGTCCTGGAAGAGCTGGGCGCCCTCCATCAGGGAGGAGTAGTTGCGGCGCAGCGTCCAGTAGTAGACGCCCACGACCGCGCCGACGACGTCCCACAGCGACAGCGGCCAGTCCCAGGCCTCCCGCATCGCGTAGCCCTGCGGGTCGTCGATGCCCAGCGACGGCAACGCCATGTGCACGGAGTGGATGCCGTGGTGGACCGCGCAGGAGAAGAAGATCGAGGCAGTGGCCGCGCCGAGCGGGTTGCTGCGCAGCTGGCCGGACCGCGCGAGCGGGACGGTGATGGCCAGGGAGATGAAGACGTACGCGACGGCGATGATGCCGTTGCAGATCATGCCGATGACCCAGGGCTCCATCGTCGTCACCTCCTCCTGGTCGTGGTCTCGTGGACCGGGTGTCTCGTGCGGGTGCGGGTCCGAGGAGTGGCCGGTGGTCGTGCGCTCATCCGCCGGCCCCGCTCAGCGACAGCACCAGCAGCACCAGGACGGACCCGACGGCGGTGGTGGTCGCCCCGCGGTGCCAGTCGACCCACGCCGGCAGCCGGAGACCGGCGTACGACGCGGGTGGACGGGCGCGCAGCAGTGCTGTGCACGCGGCGACCACCCCGAGCTCCCACGCCGCGGCCGCGAGGTCCCAGGGACCGACCGGCTCGGGCGTGGGCATGAGACCCAGGGGCAGTCCCCAGGCCCGGGTGGCCGCCCAGAGGACGACGCACCCGAGATTGAGCGCCACCCCGGCCCGCAGCAGGGCGGGGGTGACCGAGCGCAGCACGAGCGCGGTCCAGCCGAGCTGGGCCAGCGCAGCGCCGGCGAAGAAGAGGCCGAAGAGCGTGGCCTCGCGGAAGTGCAGGGGGCCCATGGCGGCGTGCACGCCGGCGGCGGCGGTGCTCGACACGACGGCCAGGGGGAGCAGCAGCCCGACGTCGCGGGGGAGCGTGCGGGCGGCAGGGGACGGGGTCGGCGTGACGGGAGCCGGGGGCTCGAGGGTCGCGAGACGGCCGTGCGCCGCAGCGGTGCGTAGCGCGGCCACGCGGGCCTCGAACGGGTCGCGGGGGGCGGCGTCGGCGACGTGCCGCGCGGCTCGCGAGCCGTGCGGAGTCACCAGCTGGGGCACCAAGAGCCATCCCAGGCCGATGAGGCCGCCGGCCACCAGTGCGTAGTGCACCGTGTGCGCGATCAGCGTCAGGGTCTCGTGCGACCAGGCAGTCACGGGGTCTCCCTCCCACACCCCGTCTCCCCAGGCGAGGTGGCCTACCCACACGGTAGGCGCGCGCAGGCGGTCGGGCGAGGGGAATGGACACTTTCCTCACACGCCCGCGACGACATCGGTCGATCGGGGGGAGGGGTGCACCCGACCGGGCCATGTCGTCGTGAATTCAGATGAGTTGAGTGGAACAGACTCAACTTCTGGTGCGTTGCAGGGGGTGAGAGACACACTCGGTCCAGCCGTCCAGGAGGAGACGACCATGAGTCAGTTCGGTGCCGACAAGTTCACGACCCGCAGCCGGGAGGCGATCGAGACTGCCCAGGTGACCGCCACCTCGGCCGGTCACTCGGCCACCGAGCCCATCCACCTGCTCGTGGCGCTGCTCTCCCAGGAGGACGGCGTCGCCCGCTCGCTGGTGACCAAGGCCGGCGTCGACGCCGCTGCCCTGGTCGCCGGGGCGCGCAGCGCCCTCGAGCAGCTGCCCCGCGCCAGCGGTGCCACCGTCCAGCAGCCCGCGGCCTCGGCCGCGCTGACGCGCGTGCTCGCCTCCGCGCTCGACCTGGCCGCCTCGATGAAGGACGACTACGTCGCGACCGAGCACCTGCTCATCGCGCTGGCCGGCACCGAGTCCAGCGCGCAGAAGGTTCTCACCGACGTGGGGCTGACCGAGGCGGGGCTGCGCGAGGGCCTCACCGCCGTGCGCGGCAGCCGCCGCGTCACCAGCCAGGACGCCGAGGACACCTACGAGGCGCTGGAGAAGTACTCCGTGGACCTCACGGCCGCCGCAGAGGAGGGCAAGCTCGACCCGGTCATCGGTCGCGACGCGGAGATCCGCCGCGTCGTGCAGGTGCTGAGTCGGCGTACGAAGAACAACCCGGTGCTCATCGGCGAGCCCGGCGTCGGCAAGACCGCCGTCGTCGAGGGGCTCGCCCAGCGCGTCGTCGACGGTGACGTCCCCGACTCCCTCAAGGGCCGCCGGGTGCTGTCGCTGGACCTCGCCGCCATGGTCGCCGGTGCGAAGTACCGCGGTGAGTTCGAGGAGCGGCTCAAGGCGGTGCTGGAGGAGATCAAGTCCGCCGAGGGCCAGGTCATCACCTTCATCGACGAGCTCCACACCGTCGTCGGTGCCGGCGCGGGGGGCGACTCCGCGATGGACGCCGGCAACATGCTCAAGCCGATGCTGGCGCGGGGCGAGCTGCACATGATCGGCGCGACCACCCTCGACGAGTACCGCGAGCGCATCGAGAAGGACCCCGCGCTCGAGCGGCGCTTCCAGCAGGTGCTGGTCGGCGAGCCGAGCGTCGAGGACACCATCCAGATCCTCCGGGGCATCCAGGAGAAGTACGAGGCGCACCACGGCGTGCGCATCACCGACGCCGCGCTGGTCGCCGCGGCGACGCTGTCCGACCGCTACATCAGCGGCCGCCAGCTGCCCGACAAGGCCATCGACCTCATCGACGAGGCCGCCTCGCGGCTGCGCATGGAGATCGAGTCCTCGCCGGAGGAGGTCGACCAGCTGCGCCGCCACGTCGACCGGCTGAAGATGGAGGAGTTCGCGCTGGCCAAGGAGACCGACGAGGCGTCGGTCGAGCGGCTCGCCGCGCTCCGCGCCGACCTCGCCGACGCCGAGGAGGAGCTGCGCGGCCTCGAGGCCCGCTGGGAGCGGGAGAAGTCCACGCTCGAGGGCGAGGGCGAGCTGCGCCGCCAGCTCGACACCCTGCGCATCGAGGCCGAGCGGCTGCAGCGCGAGGGCGACCTCGGCCAGGCCAGCGAGATCCTCTACGGCCGCATCCCCGCGCTGGAGAAGCAGATCGCCGCCGCGGCCAGCGAGCCGGTCGAGGAGGGCGACCTCGAGCCGCTGGTCGGCGAGGAGGTCGGCCCCGAGCAGATCGCCGACGTCGTCGAGGCCTGGACCGGCATCCCCACCGGCCGGCTGCTGGAGGGCGAGTCCACCAAGCTGCTGGAGATGGAGGCCGTCATCGGCGAGCGCCTCATCGGCCAGCGGGAGGCGGTCACGGCCGTCAGCGACGCCGTACGCCGCTCGCGGGCCGGGATCTCCGACCCGAACCGGCCCACGGGGTCCTTCCTGTTCCTCGGCCCGACCGGTGTCGGCAAGACCGAGCTGGCCAAGGCGCTGGCCGACTTCCTCTTCGACGACGAGCGGGCGATCGTCCGCATCGACATGAGCGAGTACTCCGAGAAGCACGCGGTCTCGCGGCTGGTCGGCGCCCCTCCGGGCTACGTCGGCTACGACGAGGGCGGTCAGCTCACCGAGGCGGTGCGCCGCCGGCCGTACTCCGTCGTCCTGCTCGACGAGGTCGAGAAGGCCCACCCCGAGGTCTTCGACATCCTGCTGCAGGTGCTCGACGACGGCCGGCTCACCGACGGTCAGGGACGCACCGTCGACTTCCGCAACACGCTGCTGATCCTCACCAGCAACCTCGGCTCGCAGCACCTCGTCGACCCGCTGCTGGACCCCGAGAAGCGCAAGGAGTCGGTGCTGGCGGTCGTGCGGTCGGCGTTCAAGCCCGAGTTCCTCAACCGGCTCGACGAGATGGTCACCTTCGACGCGCTGTCCAAGGACGACCTGACCCACATCGTCGACCTGCAGCTGGCGCTGCTGGAGAAGCGGCTGGCCGTGCGCCGGATCAGCATCGGTGTCTCCGACGCCGCACGGACCTGGCTGGCCGACGTCGGGTACGACCCGGCGTACGGCGCCCGCCCGCTGCGCCGGCTGATCCAGTCGGCCATCGGCGACCCGCTGGCCCGGATGCTGATCAGCGGCGAGGTCACCGACGGCGGGACGGTGTCGGTCGACGTCGGCGACGACGGACTGGTCCTCTCCGCCGGCTGACCCGTCCCAGTCCGACCGACGATCGGGTCGAGCCGGCGCATCAATACGCCGGTTCGACCCGTCTTCCCCGCCGAGCCGGCGTATCAATACGCCGGCTCGGCGACTCGGGGTCGCCTCGGACCGGGTCAGCGGCGGGTGGCGGCGAGCTGGGGTCCGGTGAGGAAGAGGACGTCGTCGAGGACGGCGCCGCGCAGGTCCGCGCCGCGCAGGTCGGCACCGAGCAGGTCGGCGGGGCCGAGGTCGACGCCCGCGAGGTCGGCCCCGATCAGCAGGGCGCCGCGGAGCCCGGCGCCGTGCAGGTCCGCCCCACGCAGGTCGGCGCCGGCCAGGTCCGCTCGGGAGTGGTCCGGGCGGCCGGGGCCGCGGACCCGGAGCGAGGCCGCGCCCAGCAGGTCGCCGCAGGTCTCGTGCAGCTCGTCGAGGTCGGTGGTGAGCAGCTCCAGCGGCGGGGCGTCGCGGAGCGCCCACAGCTGCTCGGCGAGTGCCGCCGCGGCAGGGTCGGGGGAGCGTCGGGCGACCTCCTCGAGGTGCAGCAGCATCTCGTGGAGCAGCCGCTGCGCGGACAGGGCGGCCGCCATCTCGCCGAGGTCCTCGACGTCGCGCCACGAGCGACCGTCGTAGGTCACGGCGGTGAGGTGCTGCCCGGCGCCGAAGCACTCGAAGGTCGCGCAGCCCGACCAGCCCTTCTCGACCAGGTCGGCGTGGATGCCGCAGCGATCGTCGGCGAGGAGGTTCCGGCACGGCACCTGGCCGGGCTTGTCCGCGCCGAACCCGTCGTCGCGGCGGTAGGGCAGCAGGACGCAGCACAGCCCGGTGCACGCCGAGCAGTCCGCGGTGAGGGCGGCGGCACGGCCGTCGCCGAGGGAGTCCGGGAGCACGTGCCCATCATCGCGGTGCCCGTCGCCGCGGACGGACCGGGCGCCACCGGGGCGCCGCAGGGGCACCACCGGGGGCCACCACCGGGGCGCGACCGGGCCACGGCGTACGACGGCCGGGGCGGGGCGCACCCAGCGGTCTGCTGGAATGGGGCCGTGCCGAACCCCCACGACCGCCCCCGCCAGGTGACGATGGCCGGCTGGGTGACGATCCTCGGGTCGGTCCTGGTGATCCTCTCCGTGTTCGCCCAGATCGGCTCCCTGGACTCCCTCGACACCCGTCGCGGCATCGAGGAGCTGCTCGAGAACCCGCCGCTGGACGCGCTGGACCTCGAGGTCACCTCCGTCCTCGACGTCGTCCGCCTGCTCGCGACGGTGACCGGTGCGCTGGCCGCTGCCACCGCGATCCTGGGCTGGCAGGTGATGCAGCGCAGCCGGTCGGCCCGGCTGGCGCTCACGGTGCTCGCGGTGCCGCTGTTCCTCCTCGGCTTCGTCACCGGCGGCTTCGCCACCTCCCTGGTGGCCGCGGCCGCCGTGATCCTGTGGCTGCAGCCCTCGCGCGCCTGGGTCAACGGGGACCCGGTCCCCGAGCGCTACCTCCGCCCGCCGTCCGAGGCGCGGCGCGACCGCGACGCCGGTGACGAGCGGCCCGCGGGCACGGGCTGGCCGCCGCCGCTGCCCCCGCAGGACACCCCCACGGACACCCCCTCGGAGGGACGGTCCGACGGCCCCGCGCCCTACACCGGCTTCGGTCAGCAGCCCGGGCAGTCCCCCGAGCAGCAGTCGGGCCAGCAGACGGGCCAGTTCCCGGGGCCGCAGGGTGGCGCGTGGCCCCAGCAGCTCCCGCCGTACGCCGCCGGCGACCGCGCCCCGCGAGGGCCCGCTCCGCAGCCGCTGCGCGCGGGGCTGGTGATCACCTGGGTGACCTGCGCGATGGTGCTGCTCGGCCTCGGGCTCAGCGTCGTCGCGATGGCCATCGACCCGTCGCTGGTCGACGAGGAGATCCAGCGCGCCATGGACGAGCAGCCCGCGATGGCCGCCGAGGTGACCGTCGAGCAGGTGCGGATCGCCCTCTTCGTGGTGCTGGGCGGCTTCGCGCTGTGGGCGCTGCTGGCCGCCGGGCTCGCGGTCCTCGCATGGGTCGGCCGCTCGTGGGCCTGGATCCTGCTCTGCATCTCCGCCGGCCTGGCTGCAGGCCTCTTCCTGGCCGTCACCGTGCTGGGCGGGCTGGTGGCCGTCGTGGCACTCGCTGCGTCCTCGGGCACCTTGGCGCTGCTGATCAGGCCCGAGGTGCGGGAGTGGTACCGCCGCTGAGGCACGGACCGGCGCCTCGTGTGGCCCAGCGCGGCCCATGGACCGCGCTCAGCCACACGAGCCGGTCCCGGGGACGGCGTCAGCGGGCGAGGTCGGCCGACGCCAGCCGCTCGATCCCCTCGGTGATCACCTCGCCGGTCTTGCAGAACGCCCACCGCACCAGGTGCCGCCCGGCCGCGGGGTCGTCGGAGTAGAACCCCTGCAGCGGGATGGGGACCACCCCGGCCCGCTCGGCGATCCCGAGGCTGAAGGCCCGCCCGTCCTCCCAGCCGAGGTGCTCGACGTCGGTGACGGTGAAGTAGGTGCCCTCGCTCGTGCGGGGGGCGAGCCCCACCGAGTGCAGCCCTGCCAGCAGCAGGTCGCGTCGCGCCTGCAGGTCCCGGGCCAGCTCGAGCGGCCAGTCGGCCTCGTGGTCCAGCGCGTGCGCGACCGCCGGCTGCAGCGGGGACCCGGAGGTGAAGGTCAGCCACTGTTTGGCCGCCAGCACCGCGGCGACCAGCGGTGCCGGCCCGGTGGCCCACCCGACCTTCCAGCCGGTGAAGGACCACGACTTCCCCACACTGGAGAGCGTGAGCGTCCGCTCGCGCATCCCCGGCACGGTCGCCAGCGGCACGTGCCCCTCCGACGACAGGGCGTCGTCGAAGACCAGGTGCTCGTAGACCTCGTCGGTCACCACCAGCAGGTCGTGCTCGATCGCGACGTCGGCGACGGCCTGCAGCTCCTCGCGGGTCAGCACGGTCCCGGTCGGGTTGTGTGGGGAGTTGATCAGGAGGAGTCGGGTGCGCGGCGTGATCGCCGTGCGCAGCTCGTCGGGATCGGGGCGGAAGTCGGGCGCGCGGAGCGTCACCCCGCGGCGCACCCCGCCGGCCATCGCGATCATCGCGTCGTAGGAGTCGTACGACGGCTCCAGCACCACCACCTCGTCGCCGGGCTCCACGAGCGCGAGCAGGGCCGCCGCGATGCCCTCGGTCGCCCCGGTGGTCACGCAGACCTCGGTGGCGGGGTCGAGCTCGATGCCGTGGTGGCGCTGCTGGTGCCGGGCGATCGCCTCCCGCAGGGCCGGCACCCCGATGCCGGGGGCGTACTGGTTCGCGCCGTCACGCAGCGCCTCCACCGCACGCTCGACCACCGAGGCGGGGCCGTCGACGTCGGGGAAGCCCTGGCCGAGGTTGACCGCCCCGGTGCGCACCGCGAGCGCCGACATCTCCGAGAAGATCGTCGGCGGGATCCCGGCCAGGCGTGAGGCGAGCAGCGGACGATCTGCGGGGGCGACCATGCCCACCACCGTAGACACGGTCGCCTGCGTGCCCTGTTGAATGTCCCCCGTGACCGACGCGAACGCCACGGACCCGGCGCTGGCCGCCGACATCGATGCCCGCTGCCGCCTGACCGGCACCTTCACGCTGCGCTCGGGGCAGGTGGCCGACACCTACTTCGACAAGTACCTCTTCGAGGCCGATCCCGCCCTGCTGAAGCGGGTGGCCGAGCAGATGGTGCCGCTGCTGCCGCAGGACACCGAGCTGCTCGGCGGGCTGGAGCTCGGCGGTGTGCCGATCGCGACGATGGTCGCCCAGCTCACGGGCACGCCCGCGCTGTTCGTGCGGAAGAAGGCCAAGGAGTACGGCACCTGCAAGCTGGCCGAGGGACCCGACGTGTCCGGCCGCCGGATCACGCTGATCGAGGACGTGATCACCACCGGCGGTGCGGTGCGCGACGCCACGCGCGAGCTCCGCGCGGCCGGCGCCATCGTCGAGACCGTGGTCTGCGCGATCGACCGCAGCCCCGAGGGCGAGAACCCGCTGGCCGACGTCGGACTCGAGGTCCGCCCCGTGCTGACCCGCGCCCAGCTCGACGCCGTGTCCCAGGCCGCCGGCTGATGACCGCGTCGACCTCGGAGCCGGCCGCGGAGCCGGTACGCCGCTCGCGGGCCCTGCTCCCGCTCGACCTGCTCCGCGGCTTCCTCATCGGGATGGCCGAGCTGGTGCCGGGTGTCAGCGGTGGCACGGTGGCGCTGGTGACCGGCGTCTACGACGAGCTCATCGACTCCGCGTCGCACGTCATCGGAGCGGCCCGACAGGGGGTCGCCGGCCGGAGGGCCGCCCTGCGCACCGAGCTCGCGCGCACCGACTGGTGGTTGGTGCTGCCGGTGCTGGTCGGGATGGCGGCGGCTGTGCTGACGGTGGCCGGTGTCATGGAGTCCTTCGTCTCCGACCACCCCGAGCACGCCCGCGGGCTGTTCTTCGGCCTGGTGCTGGTCAGCATCCTGGTGCCGATCCGGATGCTCCCCGAGGCGAGCCGGCCACGCTGGGTCGACGCGCTGCTGGTGGTCGCGGTGGCCGTGGCCGCGTTCGTCGTCGTCGGCCTCGCCGGCTCGGGTGCGACCTCCGACCCGCCGCTGGTGCTGGTGGCCCTCGCGGCCTCGGTCGCGATCTGCGCGCTGGTGCTGCCCGGGGTCTCCGGGTCGTTCTTCCTGCTGACCGTCGGGCTCTACACGACCACGCTGGACGCGGTCGACTCCCGCGACCTGGTCTACGTGGGTGTCTTCGCGGTCGGTGCGATCGGCGGGCTCGTGGTCTTCGTGCCGGTGCTGCGTCACCTGCTGCACGCCCACCGCCGCGCCACGCTGCTGGTGATGTCGGGCCTGCTGGCCGGGTCGCTGCGCGCACTGTGGCCCTGGCAGGAGGTGCCCGAGGGTGCCGCCGGGGAGGCGCACGGCCCGGGGGCGCTGCTGGCGCCGTACGACCCCGTGGGCGGGCCGGTGCTGCTGATGTTGCTCGGGGCGGCCGTGGTGGCCGCGCTGCTCAGTCTCGAGACCTGGCGAGCTCGCGCCGCCACTCGATGACCAGCGGGATCGCGAAGACCGCGAGGATCGCCAGCAGCGCGAAGTCGAGGTTGTCGCCGAGCCACTTGATGTTGCCGAGGAAGTAGCCGAGCAGCGTGATGCCGACGACCCACAGCACGGCGCCGACGAAGCTCCACACGAAGAACACCCGCCGGTCCATCCGCGTCGCCCCGGCGACGACGGTGATGAAGGTGCGCACGAAGGCCACGAAGCGCCCCAGGACCAGTGCGACGGCACCGTGCTCGCCGAAGAACTCGTGGGTGCGGTCGAAGTGCTTGCGGCGCAGGATGCGTCCGTCCCGCTCGTAGAGCGGCGGCCCGATCCGCCGGCCGATCTCGTAGCCCGCGACGTTGCCGCCGAAGGCGGCCAGCACCATGAGCGTCATCGCGATCGTGAGCTCGGTGGCCACGCCGCCCGGGAACAGGTCGATCTGCTCGGTGGCGATGAACAGACCGATGCTGAACAGCAGGGTGTCGCCGGGCAGGAACGGGAACAGCAACCCGCACTCGACGAACAGCACCGCCAGGCTGATCCAGAAGAGCGCCTCCCCGAAATGACCCAGCCACCACTCCAGGTCGAGGAACTCGATGCCGAACAGGAGCGGCTCGATCCCCATCACCCGTTCAGCCTAGCCAGCGCCGCCGACTACCGTGCGGGGGTGTCGCGAATCGAGCAGCCCCCGGTGGGACCGGCGGAGCCCGCCGAGGAGCGGTCCCCGGTCGGGGAGGAGCGGCGAGCGCCGTACGACCCGATGCCGCACGGCCCGGCCGAGGTGGGCGTCGGCCCGTGGCCCGGCGAGTGGCCCGAGGGCGAGCACTGGGACCCCGCGCTGCTGCGTGACGGCGACCGTCGCAACGTAGTCGACCGCTACCGCTACTGGTCGATGGAGGCGATCCGCGCCGACCTCGACACCCGACGCCACGGCTTCCACGTCGCCATCGAGAACTGGCAGCACGACTTCAACATCGGCACCGTCGTCCGCTCGGCCAACGCCTTCCTCGCCGCCGAGGTCCACATCGTCGGCAACCGCCGCTGGAACCGCCGCGGCGCGATGGTGACCGACCGCTACCAGCACGTGCGGCACCACCCCACGGTGGAGGACCTCTCGGCCTACCTCCACGAGCGCGACCTGCCGTTGTACGGCGTGGACAACCTGCCCGGCTCCGCGCACCTGGAGACGCTCGCGGTGCCGCGGGAGGTCTGCTTCCTCTTCGGGCAGGAGGGGCCCGGGCTCTCCGCGGCCGCCCGCGAGGCCTGCGACGCCACCTTCTCCATCGCCCAGTTCGGCTCCACCCGCTCCATCAACGCCTCGGCCGCGGCCGCCATCGCGATGCACACCTGGGTGGTCCAGCACGCCGACCTCTCCCACGACGACACCTGGCGCGGCTGAGTCCCCCCGCTCCGCGGGACGTCATGCGGACCGGACGTCCGCTCGCGCTGGACGTATGACGTCGTGCGCCGCCGCGAACACCTCGGCCAGCGAGGGGGAACGCGAACGCCGGGCCGGACCACGAGGGTCCGACCCGGCGTACGTCGGGGAGGGAGGGGCTCAGCGGCAGGCGCGCCGCAGGTCGAGCTTCTTCACCTGGCCGCGGGCGATGTAGAGGTTCTTCTTGCTCTGCACCTTGCCGTCGACCTCGCAGGTGAGGACGTAGGACTCCTTGACGCCCTTCACCTTGGAGGCCGTGGCCGAGAACTGGCCGACCTCGACGGTGTAGGTCGGGGTCACCGAGGCGTAGTTGATGACCTCGATGACGTAGGTGCCGGCCGGGGCGTCCGGGATCTCGACGGCCTCACCGGAGCCCGGGAGGTTGCCCGAGGTGCCCATCTCGACCAGCTCGTCACCCTTCTTGAGGTAGACCGCGAGGTCGAGGTCGTCGGGGGTCGGCCAGGTCAGGTCGATCCGCAGGACGTCCGACGCCTTCTTCGCGACGTACTCGTGGGTGGCGGTGCCGATGCCGGGCACGGTCACCGAGCCCTCGATGGTCTCCGAGGCGAAGGGGGCGTCGGCCAGCTCGTCGACCTTCTTGCCCATGACCACCGGACGGGTCGAGGGGTTCACGATCCAGTTGAACCTGCCCTTCTTGCCCACCGTGATGGAGGAGTCGACGAAGTCCTCGAAGCTGGAGTCCCAGGTCGGGGAGTCGAAGTCCTTGCGCAGGCGGATGGTTGCGCCCTTGGGGGCCTTGCCCTTGAGGACACCGTGGTACTTGGTGTCGATGGCGTGCTTGAGGGCGATGAAGTAGGCCTCGCGGTTGCCCTTGCCGGCGTACTCGCCCGCTCCGAGGTACTGGTCGACGACGTCCTCGTACGGCGGGTGGAACTCGTCGGGCCCGATCTCGAAGGTGTAGCCGTAGCCACCGGTGGCGTTGTAGGACCAGTCCTCGGTCGTGCCGGTGGTGTCGTAGAGCTGCCAGCCGTGCTGGTTGGAGTAGCCGTTCTGGGCGGCCATCTTCGCGCCGACCTTCTTCAGGCCCTTCTCGTCGGGGCTGTCGCCGACCGGGAGGCCGTCGGGGCCGATGGTGGAGGGGGCCACGCCGTTGGGACGCAGGATCAGGTTGCCGAAGGTGTGGTTGGAGATGAGCATCGTGACCTGGCGGCTGCGCACCAGCTCCTGGATGTTCTGGGTCTCCGGCTCGGAGAACGGAGCCGCGCCGCGGTAGGTCGGGTCGAGGGGGCCGAGCTCGACGTTGGCCGGGTCCGGCGTGGTCGCCGCGGCACCCGGGCCGCCCCAGAAGCCGCCGTAGTTGCGGTTGAGGTCGACACCGAGGAGGAACCCGCCGTTGGTGGTCAGCTGCAGGGCGCAGGTGCCGTCGGGGGTGTCGACGCCGTCGATGAGGCGGCAGTTCTTGCGCATGTACGCGTGACCGGGGGTGCCCAGGATGGAGACGGTGCCGCCCCCGTCGAGGGCGCGCAGGTCGACGAACTCGCCGTCGGTGCGCGAGAGGTCGAAGCCGTCGGCGTTGACCACGGGGACCACGACGACGCGGCCCTTCTTGAGCAGCTTGGTGGTGCGCTTGTCCTTGCCGTAGCCCTCGGCGAGGTCGATCGCGAACTCCATCGCGTTCTCGCCCGAGGGCCACTCACGGGCGTGGTGCAGACCCATCAGCACGAAGGTCGGCTTGCCGGTGTCGGGGCCCTTGACGCCCTGGCCGATCTCGACGCCCTGCACGATGCGGCCGTCGAGGGTGGGGTGGTTGAGCTCGAAGAGCTTCACGTGCTTGGGGAACCGCTCGGCCAGGTCGGCCATGTCGGCGTTGTAGTCCTCGAGCGTGCGGTAACCGTCGCGGCCCGAGGGCAGCGGGCTGCGCAGCACCGAGTCGGCGTAGGCCTCGTCGGCCTTCCAGACCTCCAGCGAGCGGGCGACGAGGTCGGGGATCTCGACGTCGTAGCTCAGGCCGGCGGCCAGCAGCTGCGCACGGTCGAGGGCCGAGTGCAGGACGACCTCGACGTAGTCGTGGCCGGCGTGCTCGGTGAGGTCCAGGCCCAGCTTGGACAGCACCATCTTGTCGGCGCGGGTCGGGGTGTCGACCTTGACCAGCTGGGGCCGGAAGACGTTGGCGGGGGAGGTCGTGGCGGCCTCGGAGCCGATCGCCGTGAGGGGGGCGAGGGCGAGGGCGGCCAGCGTGGCGGTCGCCGCGAGGGCGGTGCGGCGGGCGCGGGTTCGGCGGTTCATCGTCGAGCTCCTGGGGTGTCCCGAGTCAGGGGATGGCGGGTTGGAGATGTCAACGCAGGATCGGCCGTCAGGTCACGCACCTGAGGTGCGCCTCACGCGCTTTACCCAGCGGGCGAGCCGGGTCTCAGCAGCGTCGGAGGTCGATCCGGACCTGCTCGCCCCGGTTCACGAGCACCCGCGTGGACCGGGCCTTCCCGGAGCCGTCGTCGCAGGTCAGGCGGTACTTCTCGGGCCGTTCGGCGGTCGGCCGGGTCGACGGGTTGACGTGCCAGGTGAACCGGCCGGAGCGGGGGACGACCAGGGAGGTGCGGAGCCGCGCCGGACTGGACCCGTCCCACGTCGTCGTCGAGGCGTCGCGCGTCAGGGTCAGGGTCGCGCCGGCGGGCGCCCGGCCGGTGAGGACGCCGTGGGCACGGGTGTCGGCGGCGTGCGCGAGCGCGATGAGGTACGCCGCGCGGTTGCCGCCGCCGGGGCGGTCGGCGCCGACGTACTCGTCGACGACGTCCTCGAAGGGCGGGTGGAACTCCGTGGGCCCGATCTCGAAGGTGAACCCGAACGCGCCGGTGGCGGCGTAGGCCCAGTCCTCGGTGGTGCCGACGCCGTCGTAGAGCTCGTGGCTGCGCTGGTTGGTGTAGCCGTTCTCGGCGGCGAACCGCGCGCCGAGGCGGCGCAGCGCCTCCTCGTCCGGCGCCAGTCCGAGGGGCACGCCGCCGTCGGTGACGTGGTCGGGCGCCCCGGCCCACGGGCGCAGCACGAGGTTGCCCGAGGTGTGGTTGGTGATGAGCGTCGTCACCTGTCGCGACAGCACGAGGTCGCGGACGTTGCGGGTCTCGGGCTCGGAGAAGGCGTCCGCGCCGTGGTGGCGCGGGTCGAGCAGCCCGGCGTGGAACTCGGTGGGGCTCGGGGCGGCGCCGGCGGCTCCCGGGCCGCTCCACCACTGGCCGTAGTTGCGGTTGAGGTCGACGCCGAGGCCGAAGCCCGCGGGCGTGCTGAGCATCGCGGCGCACGTGCCGTCGGGCGTGTCGACGCCGGCGACGAGCCGGCAGTTCTTGCGCAGGTAGGCCAGGCCGGGGGTCAGGACCTGCGTGGCGACCGGCAGCAGCGTGCCGGTCGGATCCAGGGGGTTGAGCACGTTCAGGTCGACCAGGCCCCCGGAGGTGCGGGACAGGTCGAAGCCGTCGGGGTTGACGACGGGCACGACGAGCACGCGCACGCGACGCAGCAGCCGGCGTACGTCGCGGTCGGTGCGCTGCAGGGCCACCAGGTCGTGGGCGAACTCCATCGTGTGCTCCGCCGAGGGCCACTCGCGGGCGTGGTGCAGCCCCAGCATCACGAAGGTGGGTCTGCCGTCGGCGGGGCGCCGGACCCGGTGGGCGATCTCGACGCCGTGCACCTCGTGCCCGTCGAGGCCGGGCTCGGGGAGCGTCAGGTGCCGCACGAGCGAGCGGTGCTCGCGGGCCAGGTCGCGCAGCTCGGTCTCGTAGTCCCCCAGCGTGCGGTACGACGTGCGGCCGGACGGCAACGGGGAGCGGAGCGTGCGGGCGGCGTAATCCTCGTCGAGGCGGTTGCGCTCGGCCTCCCGCGCCAGCAGGTCGGGGACCAGCACCTTCGAGGGCAGGCCGGAGGCCTCCAGGCGGGCCCGCTCGGCGGCGGTGTGCAGCACCACGTCCACGCCGTCGGTGCCGCCGTGCTCGGTGAGGTCGAGCCCGAGAGCGCCGACGACGGCGGGGTCGGCGTCGACCCGGACCAGCTGCGGGGACCACGGTCGCTCGGTGGAGACCGCGGCCGGGTTCGGGCCGAGCAGTGCGGCGACGAGCGCGGCGGAGCCGACCGCGGCGGCGACGAGGGTGTGGCGGAGGGGAGCCATGACTGCGCAACGCGCGGCGGCGGCCGTGGTGACGGTTGCCGCGGGATCTGGGACCGGATTCACACGGGGTGCGGGCCAGCCGGAGCGCCGGCCCGCGTCCCGGTCAGAACTTCTCGTAGCAGACGACGACCCAGCGGCGGTTCTTGTCGGTGAACCATGACCACGCGAACGACGGGGTGCGGACCTTCTCCGGGCACCGGTCCAGGGCGACGCGGCGGACCTTCTTCTCCGCGCGGGAGTCCTTGGCGGGCACCGACAGCCAGAAGGAGCTCTTGCTGCGCCAGGCGACGAGGCGGCGCTTGGTCTTGCAGACGGTGCCGTAGAAGTCCTTGGTCATGCACCGCTGCACGCTGCGCTTCATCCTGCGCTCGGTCACCTCCGGCAGGCCCGCACCGGTGGTCGACATCAGCTGCTTGCCCTTGACCCGCGCGAGGTCGCACCGGTACCAGCGGGCGCCGGCCTCGCGCTGCTCCACCGAGGGCATGAACCAGAACTTCACGTAGGCCGAGCGACGGTAGAGCAGGTGATCGTCGGTCGTGATGGTCTCCCAGGCGGGTGCGCAGCCGGCGATCACGGCCTTGCCGACCTGACGAGGCTGGTCCCACGACAGGTCGTCGGGGAGCTGGCCCACGCCCACGACCTCGGTGGTGTGCCGGCGCTCGCAGTCGACGTCCTGCGTGGCGGTCTCGCCCATGACGTCGTCCCAGTCCATGTCGGCGCAGGTGCCGATGGCGGGGGCGCCGGCCATCGGGTCGGGCTCGACCGGCTCGTCGGCGGCGCCGACGGGGGCAGTGAGCAGGGTGAGGCTGAGCACGGAGCCCAGGACTGGCAGGACGATGGCACGCAGGCGCACGGTGGAGATCCCCCCCGGAGAACTGACGCCCCGAGGGGCGCGGACGCGCGGGAGCCTAGGAGAGGTCCCCGCGGATCCGGGCATCGACGAGGGCGGTGACCGCCTCGCGCGCCGGGATGTCGGTCAGCAGGTAGGCGGCCCCGAGCAGACCGTCCGGCTCGAAGGTGATCGCCAGGTCGACGGTGCAACCGGCGGGGTGCCGGTCCACGTGCAGCTCGAGCCGCACCCGGCCCGGCGCCCGCACCGCCGCCTCCAGCACCAGCCGGTGCCCGGTCGCGGTGGTGCCGGCGGCCAGCACCCGCCAGAAGCCGGCGCGGTCACCGGCCCTGAGCAGCGACCCGTCCGGCATCGGCCAACGGCGACCACCGCCGAGGGCCAGCCGGTCGAGGGCCCCGCGCACCACGAACGGTGCGGCATCGACGTACCAGTGCCGCCCGGGGCCGGCGCCGGCCAGCACCGTCCACGCGTCGTCCGCGGGGCACGGCAGCGTCGAGCGGCGGCGGGAGGTGCGCAGGGACAGCTGCCGAGGGAAGGTCGGACGACCCATCGAGACCACGGACCCTTCCTACTAGGGTGAGCGGCGTCTGACCCCACCCGAGGAGCGCCACGTGCCCATCGTCACCCCTGAGAAGTACGCCGAGATGCTGGACGCCGCCAAGGGCGGCGCCTACGCCTTCCCCGCCATCAACGTCTCGTCCAGCCAGACCCTCAACGCGGCGCTGCAGGGCTTCGCCGACGCCGGGTCCGACGGGATCATCCAGGTCTCGACGGGCGGCGCCGAGTACCTCTCCGGCCCGACCCGCAAGGACATGGTGACCGGGTCGGTCGCGTTCGCGGCGTACGCCGCCGAGGTGGCCAAGAACTACCCCGTCAACATCGCGCTGCACACCGACCACTGCCCCAAGGACAAGCTCGACGGCTTCGTCCGGCCGCTGCTCGACATCTCCGCGGAGCGGGTCAAGCGCGGCGAGGCGCCGCTGTTCCAGTCGCACATGTGGGACGGCTCGGCCGTGCCGCTGGAGGAGAACCTCTCCATCGCCGGCGAGCTGCTCGAGAAGTGCATCGCCGCGAAGATCATCCTCGAGATCGAGGTCGGTGTGGTCGGTGGCGAGGAGGACGGCGTCGAGAACGAGATCAACGAGAAGCTCTACTCCACCCCCGAGGACGCCATCGCGACCGCGAAGGCGCTGGGCTACGGCGACCGCGGCTACTACATGACCGCGCTGACCTTCGGCAACGTGCACGGCGTCTACAAGCCGGGCAACGTCAAGCTGCGTCCCGAGGTGCTCAAGCAGGCCCAGGAGGCCGTGGTGGGCGAGTTCGGCCTCGAGGCCGGCGCCAAGCCGTTCCACCTGGTCTTCCACGGCGGCTCGGGCTCCACCGCCCAGGAGATCTCCGACGCCGTCGACTACGGCGTGGTGAAGATGAACGTCGACACCGACACCCAGTACGCCTTCACCCGGCCGGTGGCGGCCCACATGTTCCAGAACTACGACGGGGTGCTGAAGGTCGACGGCGAGGTCGGCAACAAGAAGACCTACGACCCGCGCTCGTGGGGCAAGGCCGCCGAGGCCGGCATGGCGGCCCGCGTCGTCGAGGCCTGCGAGAACCTCCGCTCCGCGGGCCGCTCGCTGGGCTGAGCGCCCCCGCAGCACCGCAGCACCGAGTCGTGGGGGGGGGGGGGGGGGGGGGGGGCCGGGGGCGGGGGCGGGGCGGGGGCGGGGGGGGGGGGGGGGGGGGGGGCGCCCCCCCCACGGGGGCCGGGCCGAGGCTCTGGGGCGCCTGGGGCCCCGCCCCCCCCGACCCCGGACGCAGTCGTGCCCCTCAGCGGGCGCCATGGCGCGCGCTGAG
>JAYYWX010000045.1:0-10240 GCA_036341255.1 Actinomycetota bacterium
CGGGGGGGGGGTTGGTGGGCGACTGTGGGCCCCCGGCCGCCCCGGCCGACCCAGCGCCGCCGTGGGGCGGGGTGGCGCCCCCCCCCCCGGCGGCGATCCTCAGGCGCGTGCGGTGTCGAACCAGCCCGCGAGCGCGGGCACCCGCCGCAGCACGAGCTGGTCGAGCAGCAGGACCGCGACCAACGAGATGCCGAAGAGCGGCAGGAAGACCCCGAGGGCCACCACCCCGACGACCAGCAGCGGGGTCGAGCGGAGCGGCATCCGTCCGCGCGGTGCCCCTAGGCGAGCCGCTCCGCGCGGACGCCGGCGCCACCACATCAGCGGACCGGTCACGCACATCGCGATGATCGCCACGCACATGAGGGCAGCACCCCAGAACGACCACAGGCCGAAGGAGCGTCCCTCGTGCAGGCCGATGCCCTGGGAGACGACCTTGGCCAGCAGCGGGTAGTCGTCGAAGCCGTACGTCGACACCACCTGACCGCTGTACCTGTCCACGTGCACGGTGCGCTCGTCCGAGGGCGCGTCGAAGGCGTAGCCGATCACCGAGTACACGCCCGGCTCGGCCGGCTCGTCGGACGGGAGCGCGACGGTGACCGGGTGGCGCAGCCCCTCCCGGTCGGCCACGGCGAGCGCGGTGTCGAGGTTCGCCACCGGACCCTCGTGACCGCTCGGGTCGGACGTGGGGACCTCGGACTCGCCCATCGCCCAGGGCACGTCACCCGCGTGGCTGTGCGGCAGGGACTCGTCGAGGCTGGAGGTCGGGTCGGAGACCGCACCCGGGTCCAGGCTCCACATCGAGGTGCCGTTGTCGGTCGCCAGCGTCTGCACCCGCGCGCCCCACACGCCGGTCCAGGGCAGCCCCGAGACCAGCAGGTAGAGCAGGCCGACGCCGGCGACCAGGCCGATGCTCGCGTGCCGTGAGCGCAGTCGTGCGCCGCGACGGCCGGCGGTCCGCTGACGCCGACGCGCGGGGCGGCCGCGCCAGTAGAGGTAGTAGCCGGTCAGGGCCATCACGACCGCCCAGCAGGCGCCGAGCTCGATCACGGCGGCGCCGAGACGGCCGGCCATCAGCTCCCCGTGCAGGCGCACGGCGTACCCCGAGAGCGTCGTGTCGGGGTCCAGGGAGCCGAGCACGGCGCCGTCGTAGGGGTCGACGTACACGTCGCGCCCCGCGCCCTCGGCGGTCGTGATCGAGAAGCGGGTCGTCTCGTCGGGCGCACCCGGCTCGGTGACCGAGACCACCGTGGCGTCGGGGAAGGCCTCGCGCACGGCCTCGAGCTGGGTGGTCGGGGTCTTGGTGGTCAGCGCCGCCTGCGCGTCCTCGGGCACGTCGACGCGCATGAGGTCCGGCTGCATCAGCGGCTCGAGCTGGAAGCGGAAGAGGTAGATCAGGCCGGTGGTGGCGAGCAGCAGCAGCACCGGGACGACGAGGAAGCTGGCGAAGAAGTGCCAGCGCCACACGGCGCGGAAGAGCCCGGTGCGCGAAGGGGCGCGGCCGGAGTCGGGAGAGGGGGGAGTGGGGTCGAGCGGAGCAGGGTCGAGCGAGGTGGTCACGGGAGGCCTCCTGGGTCTCCTCGGGCAGGGCGCGGTCGCGCCCGGACGCAACGGACGTCCCCGGCGGCGGTGGGCCGCGGGGCAGGACGGGGTACGCCGCCGACGACCCGTCGCGGGTCGGGAGCGGCGCGGTGGTCGACCGTCCGGGGCCGTGCGTGGTGGCGCCGGCGGGACGGTCAGGCGACCGCTGCGGGCGGGCCCCGCCGGGGCAGGCGGCCGTCACGCCACGGCACCCGCGGCGTCGCGGCGAGCGGTGACCAGCCCGCCGGGACCGTCGTGCGCCGGGTGGGCGTGACGGGGACCAGGCCCGCGAGCCCGATGACGACCCCGACGCGGTGGGCGGTGAGGCGCACGAAGGACCAGGCGGCCCGCTCGCCGGCGGCCAGCCACAGGCCCACGAGGGCGGCGGCGGCCAGGTGGGCGAGCATCATCGGCCCGTGGGCGGCCACGTCGGAGACGAGGTGCTGGACCGGCAGGGCGGCCTGGAGGCCGCCCGCGGTCTCGGCGGCGGTGTAGGCGTCGTGCAGGGAGCCGAGCCGACGACCGTCGACAGTGGGCAGGCTGCCGACCGACGGGGTGGCCGTGATGGCGCGGGTCGGGTCACCGACGTGCCCGCCGGTGCTGCTCAGCACGACGTGGACGGCGGCCTGTCCGCCCACGAGCAGCAGCGCGCAGCGAGCAGTGGAGACCTGTCGGGTGCAGGCCGGGGCGCAGCCGACCACGGTCAGCGCCACCAGCGCCGTGACCATCCAGGGTGCCGGGAGCAGTCCTCCCGCGCTGACGTGCCCGGCGGTGCCGAGCAGGACGACCAGGGAGCCGACGAGCAGGGCGCGCGCCCACAGCAGCGCGCCGGTGACCCGTGGTTCCACGGGCGGAGTGTTCCACAGGCGCAGGCGTCGGACCTACGGAGCGTCCTCGACCGAGATCAGCACCACCGTGTCGGCGTACCCCAGGCCCTTCCTGCGACCCTGCGGACCGACCTTGGCGAGGAACTTCGTCACCGAGGTCATGACACCGTACTTCTCCTTGACCTTCGCGCTCACCTCATCGAAGGCAGCGCCCGAGCGCACCATCTCGGCGGTGCCCTCGAGGGGGGTGGAGCCGGCAGTCACGCGACCACGGGCGTCGGAGGGCTGGGCCACGACGCGCGAGGTGTGCGCGAGGCGCTTGGTCTTCCCGGTGCCCATGGCGGTCCAGAAGCCGACCCGGCCGTCCTCCAGCGGGACGACCCAGACGGGGCTGCTGACCGGGTCGCCGGTGCGGCGGAAGGTGGTCAGCGCCATGTACTTCCCGGCGGCGAGCTCGTCGCGTGACGTCATGGCGGTCAGCCTGTCAGCGACCCGGCGACCTCGGCTACCCTGAGCGGCGGCACAACGTGGTGCACCTGATCGTCCGGCCAGTCCGCCCGCACCACCGAGGATCGAGGATCCCGTGCCCCCGCGCCAGCCCGTCGTGCTCATCGCCGACGCCCTCAGTCCCGCCACCGTGGCGGCGCTCGGCGACGGCTTCGACGTACGCCGCTGCGACGGCACCGACCGGGCGGCGCTGCTCGCCGCGGTGGCGGAGGCCGACGCCCTCATGGTCCGGTCCGGCACCCGGGTCGACGCGGAGGTGCTGGCCGCCGCGCCCCGGCTGCGCGTCGTCGCTCGCGCGGGCACGGGCCTGGACACCATCGACGTCCGTGCCGCGACCGCCGCGGGGGTCATGGTCGTCACGGCCCCGACCGCCAACCTGGTCTCCGCCGCCGAGCTCACGATCGGGCTGCTGCTGGCGGCCGCCCGCCACATCCCGCAGGCGCACCTGTCGCTGCGCGAGGGGGAGTGGGAGCGCAACCGGTTCACCGGCACCGAGCTGGCGGGCAAGACCGTCGGCGTGCTCGGCCTGGGGCGGGTCGGCGTGCTGGTCGCGCACCGCCTCTCGGCGTTCGGCATGCAGGTGATCGCCCACGACCCCTACGTCTCGGTCGGGCGTGCCGCCCAGCTCGGGGTGCGGATGGTCGACCTCGACACCCTGCTCACCACCTCCGACGTCATCACCGTCCACCTGCCCCGCACGCCCGAGACCCGTGGCCTCGTGGGCGTCGAGGAGCTGCGGAGGGTCAAGCCGTCCCTGCTGCTGGTCAACGCCTCACGCGGCGGGATCGTCGACGAGGTCGCCCTGCACGCAGCCCTCAAGGAGGGCCGCGTCGCGGCCGCAGGGCTCGACGTCTTCGCGGACGAGCCGTGCCCGGACTCACCGCTGCTCGACCTCGAGAACGTCGTGGCCACGCCCCACCTCGGTGCCAGCACCCACGAGGCCCAGGAGAAGGCCGGTCTGGCCGTCGCCCGTTCGGTGGCGCAGGCCCTCGCCGGCGAGCTCGTCCCGGACGCGGTGAACGTCCACGGTGGCCTGGTCGCCGAGGCGATCCGCCCGAGCATCGGCCTGACCGAGAAGCTGGGGCGCGTGTTCACCGCCGTCGCCGGCGGGGTGGCCCACTCGCTCGACGTCGAGGTGCGCGGCGAGATCGCCGACCACGACGTGAAGGTGCTCGAGCTCGCCGCGCTCAAGGGGGTCTTCGACGAGGTCGTCGAGGAGCCGGTGTCGTACGTGAACGTGCCCCTGGTCGCCGCCGAGCGCGGCACCGCCTGCCGCCTCGTGGTGGAGCGGGAGAGCCCGGACCACCGCAACCTGGTCACGCTGCGGGGCACGCTCTCCGACGGTCGTCAGGTCGCCGTGGGCGGCACCGTGGTGCACGGCCGCGAGCGGCTGGTCGAGGTCGACGGGTACGACGTCGACCTGGCGCTCGCCGAGCACCTGGCCTTCCTCGTGCACCGCGATCGTCCCGGCATGGTCGGCACCGTGGGCGGCATCCTCGGCGAGGCCGGCGTCAACATCGCCGGCATGCAGGTCGCCCGGCAGATCCCCGGTGGCGACGTGCTCGTCGTGCTCGAGGTCGACTCGGCCCTCGACGGCTGCCTGCTGCACGAGATCGCGCTGGCCACCGAGTCCAGCCGCGCCTGCGCCGTCCACCTCCCCTGACCCCCTCCCCGGGCCGAGCCGGCGTATTGATGCGCCGGCTCGGCGTGACGGCGAGGTCGAGCCGGCGCATTGATACGCCGGTTCGGCGGGGTGGGGCGGCGACGGGTCAGGCGACGAGCACGCGTCCGGGGCGGGTGCGGGTGGGGGAGGCGGGGAGGTCGGCCCACACCGGGGCGAGCCGCTCGACCGCGGCGACGAGCTCGGGTGCGGGTCGGGTCCACGGGATGCGGACGAAGCGGTCCAGCCCGCCCTCGGCCGCGAACAGCGGCCCCGGTGTCACGCCGACCCCCGCCCGCTCGGCGGCGTCGGCGAGCGCCACGGCGCTGCCGGACGGCAGCTCGCACCACACCGCCAGCCCGCCGCCGGGGCGGACCCAGCGCCACGCGGGCAGGTGCTCGGTGAGCGCACCCAGCAGCGCCTCGCGCTGCTCGGCCAGCCGGGCCAGCTGGTCGGGAAGCACCGGGCCCGTGGCCAGCAGCCGCGCCAGCACGAGCTGCTCGAGCACCGGCGTCCCGAGGTCGAGGCTGAGCCGCGCGCGGGTCAGCCGCTCGGCCAGCCCCGGCGGCACCCGCACCCACCCCAGGCGCAGCCCGCCCCAGAACGCCTTGCTCGCGCTGCCGATCGTGATCGCGTCGGGGGAGTACGCCGCGAACGGCCGCGGCATCTCCTGGCCGTCCAGCGCCAGCGCCTGCAACGACTCGTCGACGACCGCGACGGTGCCCGCGGCGCGCAGGTGGCCGGCGTACTCCTCGCGCTGCTCGTCGGTCATCAGGTGGCCGGTGGGGTTCTGGAAGTCCGGCACGAGGTAGGCCAGCGCCGGCCGCACCTGGCGCAGCTGGGTGCCGACGGCGTCGAGATCCCAGCCCTCCGGGTCGACCGGGGCTCCGACGAGCCGGCCGCCGGCGTTGCGCAGGGCGAGCGTGGCGTTGGGGTAGACCGGCGACTCGACCAGCACCCGGTCGCCGCGCCGGGCCAGCGCCTGCGCCACGATCGCGGCTCCGGACAGGGCGCCGGGCGTGATGATCACCTGCGCCGGGTCGGTCGGCAGCCCGCGCTCCTCGAAGCCACGCGCGACGGCGGCCTGCAGGTGGGGGAGCCCGGTGGGGAAGTACCCGTGCCCGCCGAGGTACGCCGGCAGCTCGGTCACCGCCTCGGCGTACGCGTTCGCCAGGCCGGCCGGGGCCATCGGGGCGGCGCACCCGAGGTCGATCCCGTCGGGGTGGCCGCTGGCCAGCTGGTCGGGAATCAGCGCCCGGTCGCGGGTGCGGGCCCGTCCGCCGGGCACCCGGGTGAAGGTGCCCGCGCCCTGGCGGGCCACGGCGTACCCGCTCTCGCGCAGCTGCGCGTAGCCCCGCGTCACCGTGGTGCGCGAGACCCCGAGCGCCTCGGTCAGCTCCCGCTCGCTGGGCAGTCGCACGTCGGAGCCGATCCGGCCGTCACCGATGGCCAGCACCAGGGCATCGGCGAGACCCGCGTAGGCGGGGGAGCGGTCGAACCCGTCGACGAGCGCCGCGACCCGTGCGGCGGAGATGGCCCCATGGGTCGAGGGGGAGGTGGACTGTGTCATGCAGTCCACTGAACCACGATTGGCTATCGGAGAACAGTCCAATCTCGGTCACTCTGGAGTCATGCAGCTCCTGTCCGACCTGGGTCCGATCGCCCAGCTCCGCGCGGGCCGACTGACGCGTCGGCTGATCCAGCTCTACCTCGGCCTGGTCCTGTACGGCGTCAGCCTGGCCATGCTCGTGCGCGCCGGTCTCGGCGCCGCACCGTGGGACGTGCTGCATCTCGGCCTGGCCACGCACCTGCCCATGACGCTGGGGCAGGCACTGATCCTCACCAGCGTGCTGGTCATGGTGCTGTGGATCCCGCTGCGCGAGGTGCCCGGCCTCGGCACGATCTCCAACGCGATCGTGATCGGCCTGGCGGCGGACGCGACGCTCGCGGTGCTCGACCGCCCCGAGGACCTCGCGTGGCGAGGGGCGCTGATGGTGGCCGCTGTCGGCCTCAACGGGCTCGCCACCGCGGCCTACATCGGTGCCCAGCTGGGCCGCGGACCGCGTGACGGGCTGATGACCGGCCTCCACCGGCGTACCGGCCTCTCGATCCGCCTGGTCCGGACCTCGCTCGAGGTCACCGTCGTCGTGATCGGCCTGCTGCTCGGCGGCACCGCCGGCCTCGGCACGGTGCTCTACGCCCTGGCCATCGGCCCGGTGACCCAGGCCCTGCTGCCCTTCCTGGTGGTCGCCCTGCCCGCCGAGGCGTCACCCGTGCACGGCCGAGACGTCACTCCCGCACGCTGCTGAGCGCCCGCGATGGGGGAGCAGGAGGTCAGCGCTTGGTGGCGATGATCGTGGAGGCGTCCGGGGCGACCATCACCTCGACCGCGGTGAACCGCTCGTCGGTGAGCCACTGCTCGCGCAGGGTGTCGACGCGGCCGTAGGTGATCGGCGGCCACTGCTCGCACGGGGTGAAGTCGTCGAGCACCACGATGCCGCCGTCCTCCACGAGGTCGGCGATCGCGTCGACACCCACCTCGCCGGGCTGCCCGGAGTCGAGGAAGAGCAGGGAGTAGGGGCCGCGGTCCAGCAGCGTGGACCAGTCGGCGGCCAGCACCTCCACGAGCGGGTCCTCGGCGAAGATCTCGGTGGCCGCCCTCGCCAGCTTCGCGTCGAGCTCGGCGGTCACGATCCGCGCCTTCTCCCCGCGTACGCCGGAGCGCAGCCAGGCCGTGCCGACCCCGCAGCCGGTGCCGAACTCGGCCATCGTGCCGTCGCGGGTCGCGGCCAGCATCGCCAGCAGCCGGCCGGTCTCGTTGCGGCAGAACGACACGTAGCCCGAGCGGCGCGAGACCTCGAAGGCGCGCTCGACGACGGCAGGCAGGTCCGGTGAGGCACTCACGCGTCCAGTCTCCCATCGCGGGACGGATATCTCGCATCGTGGAACGTTTCCGGAATCCGGTGGTCGGCGTCCGGCCGGCGACCTACCCTCGAGTCACCATGCGGAGCATCCTCGTACTTATCGAGTGCCGCGGCGAGGCCCAGCAGGCGTGACCTGCGAGTGAGGCCCCCTCGCCGCGGTGGTCGGCGTTGGTGCGCATCCGGTCTCACGTCCTCTCCCCTCTGGTGGGAGACAGCTCGATCCGCAGCTGAGAGATGACTCCGCGGCGGGCACGCCGGCGCAAGCACGCGCGACCCGCTCCTGGCCCGGTCCGACCCGTCCGTGCGATCCACGAGACAGGCAGTCCCCACCGTGGCGTCATCCCCGGCACCGGCCCGGGCGACGACGACCCAGACGTCTCGTCAGACGCGATCCACGTGAAGGAGCACGACCGATGTACGACATGTACCCCGAGTGGGGACCCGCCGCCCACAAGCCCGAGAACCCCCGCAGCCGCGAGGCCCTGCAGCGCGCTCTCGACCTGCGGGACAACGGCGGCGAGCGCCCCGACGACAACTAGCGTCTGCGCCATGACTACGCCCGCCGCCACCGGTTCCGTCCAGCTCGCCGTCATCCCCGGCGACGGCATCGGCCAGGAGGTGACCCCCGAGGCCCTCAAGGTGCTCGAGGTCGCCGCTCCCGCGGGCGTGACGTTCGAGCAGACCCGCTACGACCTCGGCGCCGAGCGCTACCTCGCCACCGGCGAGGTGCTGCCCGACTCCGTGCTCGGCGAGATCCGCCGGCACGACGCCATCCTCCTCGGCGCGGTGGGCGGCAAGCCCAACGACCCGAACCTGCCCCCGGGCATCCTCGAGCGCGGGCTGCTGCTGCGGCTGCGCTTCGAGCTCGACCACTACGTCAACCTCCGCCCCTCGCGCATCTTCCCCGGCGTCACCTCGCCGCTCTCGGAGGCCGTGCTCAAGGGCGAGGAGGTCGACTTCGTGGTCGTCCGCGAGGGCACCGAGGGCCCCTACACCGGCAACGGCGGCGCGCTGCGCGTCGGCACCCCGGCCGAGGTGGCCACCGAGGTCAGCGTCAACACGGCGTACGGCGTCGAGCGGGTCGTCCGCGACGCCTTCGCCCGCGCGGAGAAGCGCCCGCGCAAGCACCTCACCCTGGTCCACAAGACCAACGTGCTCGTCCACGCCGGCTCGGTGTGGTGGCGACTGACCCAGGAGGTCGCCGCCGAGCACCCGGACGTCACCGTCGACTACATGCACATCGACGCCGCGATGATCCACATGACGACCAACCCGCAGCGCTTCGACGTGATCGTCACCGACAACCTCTTCGGCGACATCATCACCGACCTCGCCGCCGCCATCACCGGTGGCATCGGGCTGGCTGCCTCGGGCAACGTGAACCCCGACCGCACCGCCCCCTCCATGTTCGAGCCCGTGCACGGGTCGGCGCCCGACATCGCCGGCCAGCAGTTGGCCGACCCCACCGCGGCGATCCTCTCGACGGCGCTGCTGCTGGACCACCTCGGTCACCCCGAGGCCGCGGCCACCGTCGAGCGCGCCGTGCTCGCCGACCTCTCCGAGCGCGCCGAAGCGGGCGACACCGCCCCCCGGCGTACCTCCGAGGTCGGCGACGCCATCGCCGCACGCGTAGCGGGCTGACCGCCCGCACGCACCTGCTCCATCGCGACCGCCGGGCACCCGTCACAGGGGCCCGGCGGTCGCGCATTTCCCCGCGCATTTCCCTGCGCCCTTCCCGTGACCCGCCCGAGACAGAGGTCGACTACCGTGACGCCCATGCAGATCAGCACCACGCCCTCGAGCAGCCCCGTCAGTGACGAGCGGCTGGCCGAGATCCTCGCCAACCCCGGCTTCGGCAACCACTTCACCGACCACATGCTCACCGTCGAGTGGACCCCCGAGCAGGGTTGGCACGCCGCGCGCATCGAGCCCTACGCGCCGCTCTCGATCGACCCTGCCGCGGCGGTGCTGCACTACGCCCAGGAGACCTTCGAGGGCATGAAGGCCTACCGCCACGAGGACGGCTCGGTGTGGTCCTTCCGCCCCGAGGAGAACGCCAAGCGCATGGTGCGCTCCTCCCAGCGTCTCGCGCTGCCCGAGCTGCCGGTCGAGGACTTCGTGGCCTGCGTCGACGCGCTCGTCGAGGCCGACCGTCGCTGGGTGCCCGAGGGCGGTGGCGAGAAGAGCCTCTACGTGCGGCCGTTCATGTTCGCCTCGGAGATCTTCCTCGGCGTGCGTCCCGCCCAGCACGTCACGTTCATGGTCATCGCCAGCCCCGCCGGCGCCTACTTCAAGGGCGGGGTGAAGCCGGTGACACTGTGGCTCACCGAGGAGTACACCCGCGCGGGCCGCGGCGGCATGGGCGCGGCCAAGACCGGCGGCAACTACGCCTCCTCGCTGGTCGCCCAGCAGGAGGCCATCGCCCAGGGCTGCGACCAGGTGGTCTTCCTCGACGCCCAGGAGGGGGAGTACGTCGAGGAGCTCGGCGGCATGAACCTCTACTTCGTCCACCGCGACGGCCGCGTCGTCACCCCCGAGACCGGCACCATCCTCGAGGGCATCACCCGCGCCTCGATCATCGAGCTGCTCGGGAAGATGGGCCACCAGGTCGAGGAGCGGAAGTTCTCGATCCAGGAGTGGAAGGACGGTGTCGCCTCCGGCGAGATCACCGAGATCTTCGCCTGCGGCACCGCCGCCGTCGTCACCCCGGTCGGCGAGCTGAAGTGGGACGGCGGCTCCGCGCC
>JAYYWX010000046.1:0-10160 GCA_036341255.1 Actinomycetota bacterium
CGCTACTCGACGGTGACGGACTTCGCGAGGTTCCGCGGCTGGTCGACGTCGTGGCCCATGGCCGTGGCCAGCTCGCAGGCGAACAGCTGGAGGGGTACGACGGCGAGCAGCGGCTGCAGCAGCACCGGGACCCTCGGCAGCTCGATCACGGTGTCCGCAACGGAGGTGACCGAGCGGTCCCCCTCCTCGGCGAGGCAGATCGTCCGGGCCCCGCGGGCGCGGACCTCCTGGATCGCCGAGAGCATCTTCCCGTGCAGCTGGTCGCGTCCCTTGGGCGGCACGACGCACAGCACCGGCAGGCCCTCCTCGATCAGGGCGATCGGGCCGTGCTTGAGCTCGCCACCGGCGAACCCCTCGGCGTGGATGTAGGCCAGCTCCTTGAGCTTCAGCGCACCCTCGAGCGCGATCGGGTACCCGGCGTGGCGGCCCAGGAACAGCACCGTGCGCTCCCCGACGTGGTCGCGGGCCAGCTCGTAGACCTCCTCGGCGCGACCCAGCACGGTCTCCATGTGACCGGGGATCGCCTCGAGCTGGTGCACGACGTCGGCGATCTCGTCGCCGAAGCGCGTGCCCTTGACCTGGGCGAGGTAGAGCGCGAGGAGGTAGCAGGCCACCAGCTGGGTCACGAAGCCCTTGGTGGAGGCCACCCCGATCTCGGGGCCGGCGTGGGTGTAGATCACCGCGTCGGACTCGCGCGGGATGGTCGAGCCGTTGGTGTTGCAGATCGCCAGCACCTTGCTGCGCTGCAGCCGCGCGTGCCGGATGGCCTGCAACGTGTCGGCGGTCTCCCCGGACTGGCTGATCGCCACCACCAGCGTGGAGTAGTCGAGGATCGGGTCGCGGTAGCGGAACTCCGAGGACAGCTCGACCTCGACCGGGATGCGGCACCAGTGCTCGATGGCGTACTTGGCGACCATCCCGGCGTAGAACGAGGTGCCGGCCGCGATGATGATGATCTTGTCGATGTCACGCAGCTCCTGGTCCGAGAGCCGCATCTCGTCCAGCTGCAGCTCACCGGTGCGCGTGCGGCGCCCCAGCAGCGAGTCGGCCACCGCGTGCGGCTGCTCGAAGATCTCCTTGCGCATGAACCAGTCGTGGCCGTCCTTCTCGGCCGCCGAGAGGTCCCAGTCGACGTGGTAGGCCCTCGCCTCCACCTCGCGACCCTCGAAGTCGGTCACCGAGACCCCGTCACGGGTGATCGTGACGACCTGGTCCTGTCCCAGCTCCAGCGCCTCGCGGGTGTGCTCGATGAACGCCGCCACGTCGGAGCCGAGGAAGTTCTCCCCCTCGCCCACACCGACCACCAGCGGGGAGTTGCGGCGCGCGGCCACGACCCGGTCGGGGTCCTCGGCGTCGACCGCGACCAGCGTGAACGCGCCCTCGAGCATCTGGCAGACCCGCTGCATCGCGGTCGTCAGGTCCTCGCCCGAGGCCACCTGCAGCTCCAGCAGGTGCGCCGCGACCTCGGTGTCGGTCTCGGAGACCAGCTGGTGGTCGTCGTCCTCGAGCCGTGCCCGGAGGTCGTCGAAGTTCTCGATGATGCCGTTGTGGACCACCGCGACGCGGCGCTCGTGGCCCAGGTGCGGGTGGGCGTTGCGGTCGTTGGGGGCGCCGTGGGTCGCCCACCGGGTGTGCCCGATGCCGATCGTGGTGCCCGGCAGCGGCTCCTCGGAGATCTCCTTCTCCAGGTTCGCCAGCTTGCCCGCGCGCTTGCGCCACTCGATGCGCCCCGCGTCGACGAGGGCGATCCCGGCGGAGTCGTAGCCGCGGTACTCCAGCCTCCGCAGCCCCTCCACGACGACGTCCTGCGCGGACCGATGCCCGACGTACCCGACGATCCCGCACATGGCCCGGGAGTCTACGCAACCCGTGGGTCGGTCCCCGCACTCCCGGCGCGTCCTGCCAGACTGACCGCCATGTCCTCCCCCGGCCGGGGCCCCCAGCAGGGTCACGACGACAGCGGGCGGGAGCCGTCACCCTTCATCGAGCTCGACCGTGCGGCCTGGGCCGCGCTGGCCGCCGAGACCGAGAGCCCGCTCACGGCCGAGGAGGTACGCCGGCTCCGCGGGCTGGGCGACTCCCTCGACATCGAGGAGGTCCGCGAGGTCTACCTCCCCCTGTCCCGCCTGCTCTCGATGTACGTCGGCTCCGCGGGGCGGCTGCACCGCAAGCAGGAGGAGTTCCTGCAGCGACCGGTGCCGCCGCGCACACCGTTCGTGATCGGCCTGGCCGGCTCGGTGGCGGTCGGCAAGTCCACGACCGCGCGCGTGCTCCAGCAGATGCTGGCCCACTGGCCCGAGCACCCGAACGTCGCGCTGGTGACCACCGACGGCTTCCTCTACCCCAACGCCGAGCTCGAGCGCAGGGGCCTCCTGCAGCGCAAGGGCTTCCCGGAGTCCTACGACCGCCGCGCGCTGCTGCGGTTCGTCGTGGACATCAAGTCCGGCAAGGACGAGATCGAGGCGCCGACGTACTCCCACCTCGTCTACGACGTCGTCCCGGACGAGAAGATCGTCATCAACCGCCCCGACGTGGTCATCATCGAGGGCCTCAACGTCCTCCAACCGGCGCGGGCGCGCGAGGACGGCCGCACGGGTCTCGCGGTCAGCGACTTCTTCGACTTCTCCGTCTACGTCGACGCCGGCACCTCCCACATCCGGCAGTGGTACGTCGAGCGGTTCATGCGGCTGCGGGAGACGGCGTTCCGCGACCCGGGGTCCTACTTCGGCAAGTACGTCGACCTCGACCACGAGGCCGCGCTCGCCGAGGCGGCTCGGATCTGGGACACCATCAACGGCCCCAACCTCACCGACAACGTGCTGCCGACCCGCTCGCGGGCGACGCTCGTGCTGCGCAAGGACCGCGACCACTCGGTGCGCTACGTGCGGCTCCGCAAGCTCTGAGGCGCCTCACCGGCGGGCTCACCTGAAGACCGTCGAGGCCAGCAGCAGCTCGGCCGTCGCGTCGTCGATGGCGCCCTCGGCCCCGACGTCGCGCACCAGCACCACCGTGACCCCGCTGCGGGTCAGCAGGCTGGCGTGCACCCGCGGCGGCTGGCAGGGCGCGTCGAAGCGCACCTCCACCGCCAGGTCCGTACGACGCCCCACGGGCGCCTCCACGTCCGACCGCGTCGGGGGCGACCCGACTGCGGCCGCGAGCCCCCGCGACCAGGCTCGGACCAGCTCCTCGTGGTCGCCGCGCACCACGCCCACGAACCCGCGTGAGGACCCCGGCGCGTCCGGGCACGCCCCGGGGGCCAGCAGCGCCGCTCCCGCCACCGACGCCGCCACCGAGCCGTCGGCGTCCCGGTAGAGCAGCCGCTCCCCCGGCGGGAGCACCTCGGCCCCGGCCGGGAGCCGCACCACCAGCCCGTGCCGCTCCAGCACGGGGCCGGCAGCCCCGGGACCGGAGGCCCTCGCCCGCCAGTCGCCCGCGAGCAGCACGGCCGTGCACAGCACGAGACCGGCCGTCAGCGCGGCGAGCAGCCACACCAGCGACCGCGCCGACCACCGCCACGATCCCGAGAGCACGGCACAGGTCTACGCCAGATCACCGACAGCCGCGAGCGACCCTCCACAGGGCCGGCCGCAGGAGGGGCGGGCGGGCTACACCACGTCCCGCGCGAAGGTCGTCAGCCGCCCGGCGAGCGTGAGGGCGGCGGCGTACCCGAGGAGGACGAGCGCGCCGCCCCACGCGGGCAGCAGGTCGACGTCGCCCATCTGGCTGAACAGGCTGGCGCCGACGACGGCGTCGGCGGCGGCGCCGGGGAAGTAGGCCGAGACGGCCGAGAGCCCGTCGACGGCGCCGAGGGCCAGCCGGGCGATCGGCTCCACGAACTGGGTGAAGGCGAGGATCGCGACCACCGCGGCCACCTGGTGCGGCACGACCGCGCCGAAGCCGGTGCCGAGCACGGCCCACAGCCCCGTCACCAGCACACCGAGCAGCAGCGCCCGCACGACCTGCGGGTCACCGAGGAACGCGCCGTCACCGACCGCCGCGAGCACCGGCGCCCCCGCGGCCACGAGCCCGACCACGCCGGCCAGGCCGTAGAGCAGGCCGATGCCCGCCGCCAGCACCAGCTTCGCGCCGAGCACGACGCCTCGCCGCGGCTCGGCCAGCAACGTCTGGGTCAGCGTCTTGTGCCGCACCTCGGTGGTGACCAGCAGCGTGCCGACGACCAGCGGGAAGACGTAGCCGACGGCGTTGAGCACGCCGTAGACCGTCAGCGCCGCGTCGAGCCCGGCCAGCGGCGGCGCCTGGCCCTCGGGCGCCACGGTCAGCGAGAACGCCATCGCCGCCCCCACGAAGGCGAGGTAGGCGGCCATGCCCAGCGCCAGCACCCACCACAGGGCCGTGCTGGTCAGCTTGCGCCACTCGGCGGCCAGCGCCGCGGTGAACCTGCTCATGCCGCCGCTCCCGTCAGTCGCAGGAACACGTCCTCGAGGTCGGCGCCCCGGGTGGCGAGCTGGTGCAGCTCCAGCCCTGCGGCGTACGCCGCCGCCCCGACCTCGGCGGCGGGCACGTCGGGCACCTCGTGCCCGGCGCCGGTCGGCGTGCAGGTCCAGCCCCGCTCCGCGCACAGCGCGGCGAGCCGCTCCGGCACCGGCGTCTCGACGTAGGTCCGCGCCCCTGCCATCGCCGCGAGCTCGGCCAGGGACGAGGCGTGGACCAGCCGACCGCGCGCGATCACCACCACGTCGTCGACGGTGTGCTGCACCTCCCCCAGCACGTGCGAGGACACCAGCACGGTCCGCCCCTGCGCGGCCAGGTGCCGCAGGAAGCCGCGCAGCCACACGATGCCCTCCGGGTCCAGGCCGTTGGCGGGCTCGTCGAGTACCAGCGCCGGCGGGTCGGCCAGCAGCGCGGTGGCCAGGCCCAGGCGCTGCCGCATGCCCAGGGAGTAGCCGCCCACCATCACGGCGGCGGCCCCCCGCCGCCCCCCCCCCGCCCCCGGGGGGCCCCCCCCCCCGCCCGGGGGGCCCCCGCCGTCAGCCCCACCTGCTCCAGCACCTCGCGGCAGCGCTCGCGCCCCACCCCCACCTGCGGGGCGTACGCCGCCAGGTGGGCCGCTCCGGTGCGGCCGGGGTGGAACCCGGTCGCCTCGAGCGCGGCGCCGACCAGCGCGCCGGGCACCGGGTGCTCGGCGTAGGCGTGCCCGCCGACGAGCGCCCGCCCGTCGGTCGGTCGCACCAGCCCCAGCAGCATCCGCAACGTGGTGGTCTTGCCCGAGCCGTTGGGGCCCAGGAAGCCGGTCACCCGGCCGGGCTCGACCCGGAAGGACAGGTCGTCGACGGCGCGCACCGACCCGAAGGACTTGCCGAGGCCCACGACCTCGAGAGCGGGAGCTTGCACCCGCCCGACCCTAGCCCGCCGGAGCGGCGAGCTCAGCCAGGTCGATCAGCCCAGGTCGATCAGCCCAGGGAGAGCCGGGCGCGCACGACGCCGGCGAGCCGGTCGGCCACGGCCTGGGCGCGCTCCTGGGTGGGCGCCTCGACCATCACGCGCACCAGCGGCTCGGTGCCCGAGGCCCGCAGCAGCACCCGGCCCTCGGCGCCCAGCTCGGCCTCCTCCACGGCGACCGCGGCCAGCAGCTCGGGGTCGTCGGTGCGGTCCTTGTCGACGCCGGGCACGTTGACCAGCACCTGGGGCAGGCGGCGCACGCGGGAGGCGAGGTCGCGCAACGAGCGGCCGCTGACCGACATCCACTGCATCACGTGCAGTGCGGTGAGCAGGCCGTCGCCGGTGGTGGCGTGCCGGCTCAGGATGACGTGGCCCGACTGCTCCCCTCCCAGGGAGAACCCGCCGGCGCGCATCGCCTCGAGGACGTAGCGGTCGCCGACCGCGGTCTGCTCGATCCGCACGCCCGCGGCCGTCATCGCCTGGTGCAGCCCGAGGTTGCTCATCACCGTGGCGACGAGGGTGTCCTGGGCCAGACGACCCTGCTCGCGCAGCGCGACGGCCAGCAGGCCGAGGATCTGGTCGCCGTCGACGACCTGGCCGGTGTGGTCGACCGCGAGGCAACGGTCGGCGTCGCCGTCGACGGCGAAGCCGGCGTCGGCCCCGTGCTCGAGCACGGCCTGCCGCAGCGCGGTCAGGTCGGTCGAGCCGCAGCCGGAGTTGATGTTGAGCCCGTCGGGGCGGTCCCCGATGGGGATGACGCGCGCGCCCGCGGCGGCCAGCGCCTTCGGGCCGGCCTCGTGGGCGGCGCCGTGGGCGCAGTCGAGCACCACGGTGAGCCCGTCGAGGCGTGCGTCGAGGGTGTCGACGAGGTGCCCGACGTAGTCGGGGATCGTCGAGGCGTACGGCGTCACCCGGCCCACGTCCGCACCCGTCGGCAGGGCCACCGGGGTGTCCATGGCCGCCTCGATCGCCTGCTCCACCGCGTCGTCGAGCTTGTGGCCCCCGCGGCCGAGCAGCTTGATGCCGTTGTCGGGCATCGGGTTGTGGCTGGCGGAGATCACCACGCCGAGGTCGGCGGAGAGGTGGTCGGTGAGGTAGGCGACGCCCGGGGTCGGCACCACGCGCAGTCGCAGCACGTCGACGCCGGCCGAGGCCAGCCCCGCCACCACGGCGTGCTCGAGGAACTGCCCGGAGATCCGGGTGTCGCGGCCCACGACGGCCAGCGGACGCCGGCCCTCGACCTGGCCGACGAGCACGCGCGCGGCAGCCTCGCCCAGACGCAGAGCGAGGTCCGCGGTCAGGTCGCCGTTGGCGAGACCGCGGACCCCGTCCGTGCCGAAGAGTCGTCCCATGTCGAATCGACCTTCCTGCGTTGTGTGACGGAGTGCCTGGCAAGGCGGAGGAGGGAAGGCGGCCCGGGTCTGGCCGTCGACCGACGACAACGCCGCCAGGTGCCCGTCACACGGCGCAGGTCAGCGCTTGCTGAACTGAGGTGCCTTGCGCGCCTTCTTCAGACCGGCCTTCTTGCGCTCGATCACGCGCGCGTCGCGGGTCAGCAGACCGGCCTTCTTCAGGGCCGGGCGGTTGGCCTCGATGTCGACGGCGTTGAGGCAGCGGGCCACGCCGAGGCGCAGGGCACCGGCCTGACCGGTGATGCCGCCGCCGTGGATGCGGGCGATGACGTCGAAGCGGCCCTCGAGCTGAAGCTCGGCGAAGGGCTCGTTGACGACCTGCTGGTGCAGCTTGTTCGGGAAGTAGGAGTCCAGGGTGCGGCCGTTGACGGTCCACACGCCGGTGCCCGGGACGATCCGGACGCGAGCGACGGCCTCCTTGCGGCGGCCGGTGGCCGCGGCGGGGGCGATGGTCGCGGGACGCATCTCGGCGTCGGCCGAGGGCGCGGACTCGGAGCTGTAGGCGATGCCCTGCTCGTCGGTGGTGAAGGTCTCCTCGACCTCGGTGGTCTCGGTGGTGGCGGAGTCAGCCATGGTGGTCCTCAAATCCTCTGCGGTGGCGATTACTGGGAGATCTGGCTGATCTCGAAGGGCGTGGCCTGCTGGGCGGCGTGCGGGTGGTTGGGACCCGCGTAGACCTTCAGCTTCTTCAGCATCTGGCGGCCCAGCTTGTTCTTGGGGAGCATGCCCCAGACAGCCTTCTCGATGGCCTTGCGGGCGTCCTTGTCCAGCAGCTCGCCGTACGGCGTGGAGGACAGACCGCCCGGGTAGCCCGAGTGGCGGTAGGCCATCTTCTTGGTGGCCTTGGAGCCGGAGAGGGCGACCTTCTCGGCGTTCACGATGATCACGAAGTCGCCCATGTCCATGTGCGGAGCGAAGGTCGGCTTGTGCTTGCCACGCAGGAGGTTGGCGGTGTGGGTCGCGAGGCGACCGAGCACGACGTCGGTCGCGTCGATCACGAGCCACTCGCGCTGGACGTCAGCGGGCTTGGGGCTGTAGGTGCGCACGGCAGTACTACCTGTTCGTTCGTCGGTCCCGACCGGAGGCCCCGGCCGGGGTGGTGCTGCTGCGACCGCTGACGAACACGGCCTGGTTCGCACCGACCCACCCGGCTCCTGGTGAGGAGATCGGGTGCGGCTCACGTCCAGATCTGCACGCCGGCCCGGAGGGCCAGCACGCGGCAGAGGTCGCGACCGACAAGACTAGGGCCGCCGACGGCGTACGCCAAAACGGTGGCAGGGCCGCTCCGTGGGACACCGGATTCCCGCTCACGCGATGAGCGGACTAGAGTCGCAAGGCGTGACCGAATCTCTGACCGTCCGTGACAACCGCACCGGACAGGAGTACGACGTCCCGATCGCCGACGGCGCCATCAAGGCCGCGGACCTCGGGAAGATCAAGACCGGTGACGACGCGCCCGGACTGGCCGTCTACGACCCCGGCTTCGTCAACACCGCCTCCTGCCGCTCCTCCGTGACCTACATCGATGGTGACAAGGGGATCCTGGAGTACCGCGGGTACCCCATCGAGCAGCTCGCCGAGGGCTCGACGTTCCTCGAGGTCGCCTACCTCCTCATCCACGGCTCGCTCCCCTCGAAGGTGGAGTACGAGCAGTGGGTCCATGACATCACCTACCACACGTTCGTCCACGAGAACGTGAAGGGCTTCATGGAGGGCTTCCGCTACGACGCGCACCCGATGGGGATGCTGATGGCGTCGGTGGGGGCCCTCTCGACGTTCTACCCCGAGGCCGGGATGATCCAGGACGCCGACAACCGGCAGATGCAGATCATCCGCATGATCGCCAAGATGCCGACGCTGGGCGCCTGGTCCTTCCGCCACGCGCAGGGCAAGCCGTTCGTCTACCCCGACAACGACCTGTCCTACACCGCCAACTTCCTCTCGATGCTGTTCAAGATGAGCGAGAGCAAGTACGAGGCCGACGAGCGCCTCGTCAAGGCGCTGGACACCCTGTTCATCCTGCACGCCGACCACGAGCAGAACTGCTCGACCAACGCGGTCCGCTCGGTCGGCTCCTCGCAGGTCGACCCCTACTCCGCGGTCGCCGCCGGCATCGGCGCGCTCTACGGCCCGCTGCACGGCGGCGCCAACGAGGCCGTGCTGCGGATGCTGCGCCGCATCGGGTCGAAGGAGAACATCCCCGACTTCATCAAGGGCGTGAAGGACGGCAACGAGCGCCTGATGGGCTTCGGCCACCGGGTCTACAAGAACTACGACCCGCGCGCGAAGATCATCAAGAAGGCCTGTGACGACGTCTTCGAGGTCACCGGGGTCAACCCGCTGCTCGAGATCGCCCTGGAGCTGGAGAAGATCGCGCTCGAGGACGAGTACTTCGTCAAGCGCAAGCTCTACCCCAACGTGGACTTCTACTCCGGCCTGATCTACGAGGCCTTCCAGTTCCCGCCGGAGATGTTCACCGTCCTCTTCGCCATCGGCCGCACCCCCGGCTGGCTGGCGCAGTGGCTGGAGCTGACCCAGGACAAGGAGCAGAAGATCGCTCGTCCCAAGCAGCTCTACATGGGCGACCGTGGTCTCGACTTCACCCCGCGCGAGCAGCGCTGGGCATGAGCCACCCCGCTCCACACGGCACGACCCCGGACGCCCTGTCCGGGGTCGTCCCGTCTCCGGACACAGCTGCGTCCGGCGTGCGCGGGGTCCTGTGGGACCTCGGCAACGTCATCGTCGACTGGGACCCCTTCCACGCCATCGCCGCAGGCGTGGGCGAGGTGGAGGCGCGACGGTTCCTGGAGGCCGACGACGTCGACTTCATGGCCTACAACCACGGCCCCGACTCCGGTGACTCCTGGGACGACGCGGAAGCCGAGCTCGCGCGCACCCGTCCGCACTGGCTGCCGCACGCACGGGCCTACCGGCGTCACTTCGAGGCCTCGCTGCTGGGCCCCGTGCCCGGCACCAGCGAGATCATCCACGAGCTGCACGCCGCCGGCATCGGGCAGTGGGGGCTGACCAACTGGTCCGACGAGCTCTACCACCCACACGCCCCGCGGCTGTTCCCCGTGCTCGGCCTGCTCGGCACCGTCGTGGTCTCCGGCACCGAGGGCGTGGCCAAGCCGGATCCGGCCGCCTACGAGCTGGCCGTGGAGCGGGCCGGCCTGCCGGCGTACGAGCTGGTCTTCGTCGACGACCGCGCCTCCAACGTCGAGGCGGCGATCGCCTGCGGCCTGCACGGCCTGGTCTTCACCGGTGCCGACCGGCTGCGCACCGACCTGCGCGCCCTGGGTCTGCCGGTCTGAGCGACGCCCCTCGCAGACGGCCCCTCGCAGACGG
>JAYYWX010000047.1:0-14466 GCA_036341255.1 Actinomycetota bacterium
CTGATCAACGCCAACCTCAAGGCGACCGTCGAGCACCACCCGCTCGGTGTCGTGGGCGTCATCGGACCGTGGAACTACCCCGTCTTCACGCCGATGGGCTCGATCGTCTACGCCCTCGCCGGCGGCAACGCCGTGGTCTTCAAGCCCAGCGAGTTCACCCCCGGCGTCGGCGCCTGGCTGGTCAACGCCTTCGCCGAGGTCGTGCCCGAGCACCCGGTCCTCCAGCTCGTGACCGGTGACGGGTCGACCGGTGCCGCGCTGTGCCGCGCCGGGGTCGACAAGGTCGCCTTCACCGGGTCGACCGCCACCGCGAAGCGGGTGATGGCCACCTGCGCCGAGACCCTGACCCCGATCGTCGCCGAGTGCGGCGGCAAGGACGCGCTCATCGTCGACAAGGACGCCGACCTCGCGGCCGCCGCCGACGGGGCGGTCTGGGGCGGCATCGCCAACGCGGGCCAGACCTGCATCGGCGTCGAGCGCATCTACGTCCACGAGGACGTCGCGGCCGACTTCGCCCGACTCCTCGTCGAGCGCTTCGACGACCTGCGTGCCGGAGCCGATTCCGACGCCGCGGTCGGCCCGATCACGATGCCCTCGCAGGTCACGATCATCGACCAGCACGTCGCCGACGCGAAGGCCGCCGGTGGCCGGGTGCTGGCCGGCGGAGGAGCCACGCAGGGGCAGGTCGTCCAGCCGACGCTGCTCACCGACGTACCCGAGGACTGCGCGGCGGTGGCCGAGGAGACCTTCGGCCCCACGCTGGTGCTGCGCTCGGTGCGCGACATGGACGAGGCGGTCGCGCTGACCAACGCCTCGCGCTACCACCTCGGCGCCTCGGTCTACGGCAAGGCCGACGCCGAGCACGTGGCCCGCCGGATCCGCTCCGGGATGGTGTCGGTGAACTCGGTGCTGGCGTTCGCGGTGGTCCCGACGGTGCCCTTCGGCGGCGTCGGCGACTCCGGCTTCGGACGCATCCACGGCGAGGAGGGGCTCAAGGAGTTCTGCTACTCCCACTCCGTGGTCCGCCAGCGCTGGAAGGCGCCGCTGCCGCTGACCTCCTTCGCGCGGACCGCCAAGCACGAGGAGATGCTCGGCAAGATCGTCGCCCTGGTCCACGGCGGCAAGTAGCCACCCCCGGACGTGCCGAGCCGGCGCATCCTGCGGACAGCGTGCACGCAGCATGCGCCGGCTCGACGTCGGTCAGGCGTCCGTCAGGCCAGGGAGAGGAAGAGCTTCTCCATCCGGGCCCGCTGGGTGCCGTCGAGGTCGGTGCCCTCGAGCAGGCACTGCTCCATGCCGGTGGCGACCAGCGCGAAGCCGGCGCGTGAGAGCGCCTTGTTGACGGCGGCCAGCTGGGTCAGCACGTCCTCGCAGTCCGCGCCCTCCTCGAGCATCCGGATCACGGTCGCCAGGTGACCGTGGGCCCGCTTCATGCGGGTGACGAGAGGCTTGGTCGCCTCGGCCTCGAGCTGCATCAGTCCTGTCCGTCCGCGGGCCCGGCCGACGCGGCGGTGAGCGCCGCGAGCATCTGCTGCAACCGGGCGCGGGCGTCGTTGGCGACCTCGCACACCGCGTCGCCGGCGTCGGTCATGGCGATCATGGCCTGCGGGTCGAAGGCCTCGACGACCACGCCGTCGGCGTCCTCGCGGACCACCACGTTGCAGGGCAGCAGCGCGGCGACCGACGGGTCGGCCGCCAGGGCCTGATGGGCCAGCTGCGGACGGCAGGCGCCCAGGATGACCTGGGGCGCGACGTCCACGTCGAGCTTGGCCTTCAGCGTCGCCTTCAGGTCGATCTCGGTGAGCACGCCGAAGCCGGCGTCGGCCAGCAGGTCGCGGACGCGCTCGACGGTCTCGTCGTAGCCCTGCGACGAGCGGGCGCTGAGCGTGTAACCGGGTGTGACGTCGGACATGGTCCCTCCTCGGACTTGCCTAACCCCCCTAGGGGTTGGTTCCATACCTCTCGATCGTAACCCCCCTAGGGGTTCTGAGCCAAGCGATCTCCGAGGAGGAGCTCCATGACCAGCACCGCCCCCCACCCACCCGCGACCCCGTCGGGGGTCGCCCACGGCCCGGGTCCGCTCGGCCGCCTGGGCACGTGGGTGCTCGACCACCGCCGGCTCGTCGCCGGCGTGTGGGCCCTGCTCATCGTCGGCCTGGGCATCTTCGCCCCGCGGGTCGAGCACGACCTGTCCGGCGCGGGCTGGCAGGCCGACGGCTCGGACTCCGTGGCAGCCCGCGACCTCGCGGTGGAGCACTTCGGGGGCAACGCCTCGTCGGCCATCCAGGTCGTCGTCCGCTCCAGCGAGGGCTCGGTCCTCGAGGGCGAGGGGGCCGAGGTCGTCGCCGAGGTCACCGCACTGCTCGAGGACGACCCGCGCATCGCGACCATCGTGCCGCCGCAGCCCGGCGCCACGCTGTCGCAGGACACCGACACCGGCGTGGTGCTGGCCGGTGCCGGCGCCGACACCAACGAGATGGTGCGCGCAGCGACCGACCTGAAGGAGGAGCTGGCCGCGCTGTCGACCGACACCGTCGAGGTCACGCCCACGGGCTCCTCGCTGCTGTGGAGCGACTTCAACGAGGCCAACCTCGAGGCGATGCTCAAGAGCGAGCTGATGTCGTGGCCGGTGACGCTGGCCATCCTCGTCCTGGCCTTCGGCGCCCTCGTCGCCGCCGGGCTCCCCCTCATCCTCACCCTCGCCGGCCTGGTGGCCTCCGCGGGCTCCCTGGTGCTCATCAACGAGCTCGTGCCCGTCTCCATCTGGGCCATGAACTTCGCGATGATGTTCGCGCTGGCCCTCGGCATCGACTACGCCCTCTTCATCGTCGTCCGCTACCGCGCCGCCCGCGCAGCCCGCCCCGGCCCCGACGGCGTCGCCTGGGCCGTCGCGCAGACCATGGACACCGCCGGCAAAGCCGTGCTGCTCTCCGGTCTCACCGTGCTCATCTCGCTCTCGGCGGTGATGCTCGTGCCCTCACCGGCCTTCCGCTCGATGGCCGGCGGGATCATGCTCTCGGTGGTCTTCGTGCTCGGCGCGACCCTGACCCTGCTCCCCCTCGTGCTCGGCTGGCTCGACGACCGGATCAACAAGTTCGCGCTCCCCTGGTCGCGGTCCGGTGAGCACCGCTCGCCGAAGTTCGCCGCCTGGGGCGAGCGCCTCTGGGCCCGCCCCTGGACCTGGGGCCTGGCCTCGCTGCTGGTGCTCCTCGCCCTGGCCGCACCCATCCTCGGCCTGAAGACCGCCATGCCCTCGATCAAGGTGCTGCCCGAGGATGCCTCCGCGCGCGTGGGGTACGACGTCGTGCAGGCCGAGCTGGGCGAGGGTGCCCCCGGCGCCATCGGGGTCGTCGTCGACTCCGACCAGGCCGCTGCCACGCTGAAGGTGCTGGCCGACGACCCGGGGCTCGCCGGCGTACTCCCCGGGGTGGAGGCGCAGGACGGATCCGGCCTCGAGATGTTCACCGCCGTCCCGACCGTCGACCCCTCCGACCCGGAGCTGGCCGAGACCGTCGACCGGCTGCGCGCCGACCTGCCGTCCTCGGCCCTCGTCGGTGGCGCCGCGGTCGAGAACCTCGACCTGAAGTCGCAGCTGGACGAGTCGACCCCGATCGTGGTCGCGGTCGTGCTGGCGCTGGGCTTCCTGCTGCTGCTCGTCGCACTCCAGGCGCCGCTCATCTCGCTGCTCGGCACCCTGGTCAGCCTGCTGTCGACCGCTGCAGCGTTCGGCGTGGCCCGCCTGGTCTTCCAGGAGGGCTACGGCGCGGACCTGCTCGGCTTCGAGTCCCAGGGCTTCCTCGACGCCTGGGCCCCGGTGTTCTTCTTCGCGATGATCTTCGCGATCGCGATGGACTACACGGTCTTCCTGCTGGCCTCGGCCAAGGAGCACTACGAGCGCTCGGGTGACCCGCACGAGGCGATGGTCGGCTCGCTGGCCCACTCGGGCCGGGTGATCTTCGCGGCCGGCGCGGTGATGGTGGCGGTGTTCTTCACCTTCTCCCTCTCAGGCCCGATCCCGCCCAAGGAGATGGGCATCGTGCTCGGCGTCGCCGTGCTGCTCGACGCGTTCCTGGTGCGCCTGGTGCTGCTGCCGGTGCTGCTGCGCCTGACCGGCGACGCCGCCTGGTGGTCGCCGGCGTGGCTGCGCCGGGTGCTGCCCACCATCTCCTTCGCCCACGACTGAGACCGACGGATGCACGAGAGGACCGACATGACCGGCATGAACCTCGACCGCGCGGTGCTCGCGCTCGCGGGCACCATCACCCTGGTCAGCGCCCTGCTGGCCGCCCTGGTCTCGCCGTGGTGGCTGCTGCTCACCGCGTTCGTGGGGCTGAACCTGCTGCAGTCCAGCCTCACCGGGTTCTGCCCGGCGGCGCTGATCTTCAAGAAGGCCGGCTTCTCCTCCGGGTGCGCCTTCCGCTGAGGTGAGCCCCGAGCCGGGGTGGGGGTCTGCGCGCGCAGGCCGCCACCCCGGCTCGGGGCGTCTCAGGCCAGGTGCTCGGCCAGGGCGGCGAGGGCCGGCTCCCCGGTCAGGTCGCCGGGCAGCAGCGGCACCTCGGTGAGGGGTACGCCGGGGACGGCATCGGCCAGGACGGCGAGGTGCTGGTCCTCGACGGCCCGGCGGGCGGTGAGCACCGCCCCGTCCGCGGGTGAGCGTCGGTTGACCACCAACCTGCGGACCGGGATGCCGAGCGCCCGGAGCTGGGTGTGCAGGGCCAGGGTCTCCGCGACGGGGAGCCGCTCGGCCGTGGAGACCAGCCAGAAGCCAGCACGCTCGGGGTCGACCAGCAGGTCCCGCAGCCCGGAGAACCGGTCGCGTCGCCGCACCAGCACCCGGCGCAGCTCGGCGTCGCGGTCGACGTGCTCGTCCCCGCCGCCGAGCCCGCGCAGAGCCGCACCGAACCGCTCGGACCGGTCGCGGTTGGCCAGCAGCGACTCCGTCCACGAGGTCAGCCGCTCGGGCAGCGCCACCAGCCGCAGCGTGTGACCAGTGGGCGCGGTGTCCACCACCACGACGTCGTACGCCGAGGAGGGGTGGCACGCCCCCACGACCAGCTCGGCCAACCGCTCCAGGACCGCCGACTCGTGGGTGCCGGGTGCGTCCCGGGCCAGCTCGAGGTGCTGCTCGGCCGGCCCGTGCATCCGCTCGGGGAGCAACCGGCGCAGCGACTCCCCCACGGTGCGCAGGTGCCGCTGGACCGTCCGCGCGGGGTCGATCTCCACGGCGTCCACGTGGCCGGCGTCGACCAGCACCCGCCGCGGGTCGTCCCCGAGGGCAGTGCCCCACGCGTGCCCGAGGTTGTGGGCGGGGTCGGTGGAGACCAGGAGCACGCGGCGACCGGCCCGCGCCTCGCGCAGCGCCAACGCGCAGGACACCGAGGTCTTGCCCACGCCGCCCTTGCCGGAGACGAGCACCAACCGCGGGTCGCGGTCGACCTCGTCCGACAGGCCTCTCCCGGAGCCGCTCAACAGCACCCCACGTGGTCCAGGGGCGAGCGCTCCATGCCGATCCGCCGGTGCCAGGCGTGGAACTCCTCGTAGGTCGCCGGCAGCAGCTCGGCCGACCAGTAGGCCGCCGGGTCGGGCACCCCGAGCGCCTCGGCGAGCACGACCAGCATGAACAGGTCGTCCTCCTCCCGGCGGGCCCGACGCATGGTGGTGCGGTAGGGGCCGGTGTAGAACTCCTCCAGCCCCGCTCGCAGCCCGGACCAGGCCTCCGCCCAGCGACCCCGCGTCATCTCCCGACCGTCTCCGAGGCCGCGACCTCGCGGTCCTGCTCGTCGGTCTCCTCCGGCATCGCCCGGGCGGCACGCATGGCGAGCACGGCCTCCACGGCCACCCAGACCGCGGCGACGATGATGATCGCGTCGAGGCCGAGCAGCAGCCAGTCCTCGTCCTCACGCAGGGTGCCGAGCTGGACGATGGCGGCGTAGAACGACATCACGAAGACGAAGACCAGCGGCACCAGCGCCGGCAGCGGGTTGCGCTTCTTGCGCAGCAGGATGACCGCCACGATCGAGAGCGTCAGCGAGGCCAGCAGCTGGTTGGTGGTGCCGAACAGCGGCCAGATCCGCATGCCGCCCTCGCCACCGGCGCCGGCCGAGAACGTCAGTCCCATGGCGACGGCCAGCACGATCGCGGTGCCGACGTACTTGCTGACGTGGGTGCCGAGCACCTCGCCGATCTCCTGGACCACGAAGCGCTGCAGGCGCACGCCGGTGTCCATCGTGGTGGCGGCGAAGAGGACCGCCATGGTGGCCAGGATCGTGGCCGAGAGCGAGGTCGGGATGCCGAGGCCGGCGTTGAGGATGCTGCCGCCGCCCTGGACGAAGGCGGTCACGCCCCCGGCGTTGAACTCGGTGTAGACGGCCTCCCAGTCCGCGAGGGTGGCGTAGCCGGCGGTGGCGGCGATGATCGCGCCGAGCGCGAGCAGGCCCTCGCCGACGGCCCCGAAGTAGCCGACGAACCGGGCGTCGGTCTCCTTGTCCAGCTGCTTGGAGCTGGTGCCGGAGGAGACCATCCCGTGGAAGCCGGAGATGGCGCCGCAGGCGATCGTCACGAACAGCAGCGGCACCAGGCTCGGCGTGCCCTCGGGGACGTTGTCGTTGAGCGCCGGGGCGGCGAGGTCGGGCGCGGAGAACAAGGTGGCGCCGTAGAGCAGCCCCAGACCGATGAAGAGCTGCACGCCGTTGATGTAGTCGCGCGGCTGCAGGAGCACCCACACCGGCAGGAGCGAGGCGATGCCGGCGTACACGAAGAGCGCGACGATCCAGAACGTCGCCGGCGACATGCCCAGCACCGGGTCGGGCAGCTCCACGGGGTAGGCGTCGCCGAGCAGGATCAGGGAGTAGAGCGCGGTGACGCCGATGACCGTGGTGAGCAGCAGGTTCATCCGCCAGCGGTAGATCATCTGCCCGACGACCAGGGCGACGAGGATGGCGCCCCAGGCGGGGATGACCGCGCTCGGGGTCGAGATCAGCAGGTTCTTGATGACCACCGCGAAGGCCGCGACCACCATGAGCAGCAGCAGGAAGATCACGACGAGGAAGAGGTTGCGGCCCCGGGCGCCGATGTAGCGGCCCGAGAGCATGCCCATCGAGCGGCCACGGTTGCGGGTGGAGGCCCACAGCGCGCCCATGTCGTGCATGCCGGCGAAGAAGACGGTGCCGAGGGTGACCCAGAGGAACGCCGGCAGCCAGCCCCAGATCACCGCCACCGCCGGACCCACGATCGGGGCGGCCCCGGCGACCGAGGTGAAGTGGTGGCCCCACAGCACGAACTTGTTGGTCGGCACGAAGTCGACCCCGTCGTTCATCTCGTGCGCCGGTGTCGCGTAGGCCGGGTCGAGGCGGTAGATCCGCTCGCCGAGGAACTTCGCGTAGAGCAGGTAGCCGCCCGCCAGCATGGCGAGCCCGATGAACAACAACCACAACGACGACATGGGTCGGCCTCCGAGTAGACACGTCCGCACCCGGCGTCCGCCGGGCGGCATCACCCTAGGTGTGCCCTGTGACCGCCCTCACGACACCTCCCTCGCCCGTCCGGGTGGCGCGTGGGGCAGGCTGGCCCCGTGGAGCCCGAGACGACCGCCGAGCGGCTGGCGACCTGGCTGGGCGCGCTGGGCCTGGTGGACTACCTGTCCGAGGCCGCGATGCTGCGGCTCGAGCGCGACGAGGACGGCCGGGCCCGCTGGGTGGACCCCGCGACCGGCCAGGTCCTCACCGAGCAGCGGCTCGAGGAGCTGGAGCGGCAGCTGCGCCAGCAGGGCGAGGAGCCCGCGCACGCGGTGCCGGTGCCCTTGGTGCAGGCCGCGCACCTCGCCCGGGTACGCCGCCGGCTGCTCGACTCGGAGTGGTGCACCTACGAGACGCTGGCCGAGCGGCGCGGTGCGAGCGTGGAGGCGACGCGCTTCGCGGTGACGCGGGCGGTCAACGAGCACCGACTCCTCGCCGTACCCACCGAGCTCGCGCTGCTGGTCCCCACCTTCCAGCTCGACGACGCCGGGGAGCCGCGCGCCGACCTGGCGCCGCTCATCGAGCCGCTGCTGGCCGCCGGCACCGACCCGTGGCGGGTCTGGGGCTGGCTGACGCAGCCGGCCGCACTGCTGGGCGGGCAGGTGCCGGCCGAGGCCGCGGCCGACCCGGAGACCGCCGAGGTCGCTGCGCACGCCGCCCGTCGGCTGGCCGCCGCCGGCTGAGCCGCCCTGGGCACTCCCCTCGTCGTGCCCGGCGGGAGTGCCCACCGGTCGCGACATAGGGTCGGCACGGCCAGCCGATCCGACCCTGGAGGTCCCGCATGCACGGCGAGGTGCTCCGCACCGCACGTCTGTCCCCGTCGATGGTCCGGGTGGTGCTCGGCGGTCCCGGGCTGGCCGACTTCCGGCCCAGCAGCGAGGCCGACAGCTACGTCAACCTCGCCTTCGCGCCGCCGGGGGCGGCCTACGGCCCGGTCTTCGACCCCGACGAGGTCAAGGAGACGCTGGCCAAGGACTGGTGGCCGGCGCGGCGCCGCCTGACCGTCCGCCACTGGGACGCCGAGGCGCGGGAGCTGACCCTGGACTTCGTCGTCCACGGCGACGTCGGTGTCGCGGGCGCGTGGGCGCTGCGCGCCCAGCCCGGCGACCTGCTGGTGATGACCGGGCCGAGCTCGGGCTACCACCCCGACCCGACCGCCGACTGGCACCTGCTGGTCGGCGACGAGTCGGCGGTGCCGGCCATCGCGGTGGCCCTGGAGTCCCTGCCGGCCGGCTCGAGGGCGGTCGCGGTGCTGGTCTGCGACGGTCCCGAGCACGAGCTGCCCCTGACCACCGGGGCCGACCTCGACCTGCGGTGGGTGCACCGCTCCGCGGCCGACCCCGCGCCGCTGCCGGCTGCGGTCGAGGCCGCGGACTTCCCCGACGGGCGGGTGCACGCGTTCGTGCACGGCGAGGCCGACGAGATCCGCGCGATCCGACGCCACCTGCTCACCGACCGGGGGCTGACCCGTGGCCAGATGTCGTGCTCGCCGTACTGGCGGCGCACCATGACCGACGAGGACTGGCGCGCGGTCAAGCGCGACTTCGTCGCCTCGATGGAGGGCGACGCCTGAGCCGGGTGGCCTCGCGCCACCCGCCGTCAGACCGGCTCGGCCAGCACGAGCCGACGCAGGCTGGCGGCGAGGTCCGCGGCGACCTGCCCCGTCGGCCGGGGGTCGGAGATCGCGGCCAGGCAGAGCGCTCGCATCGCCCGGGCCAGCCAGCCGGCGTCCGCATCCGGGTTGACGGCGTCGCCATGTCCACGCAGGAAGGCCGCCGTCGGCTCGTCGGTGGCCGCGTCCTGCACCGCTTGGTCGAAACGGTGGGCCGTCGCGGCGATGAGGAAGCGATGCTGGTGGGCGAGCGTGACGACCCCGTGCGCGAGCACGTCCAGTGCCTCGGGCAGGGGCAGGGATGCCAGCTCGGAGAACAGCCCCGGCACCACCTTCAACGCTTGGTGGACGATCAGGGCGTCGGTGAGCGCGTCGCGGTCGGCGAAGTGCCGGTAGAGCGTGGTCCTGGTGACGCCGGCCTCCACCGCGACGTCCGCGAGGCTCACGGCGTCGGTGGTGGCGAAGAGTCGCGCGGCCGCGTCGAGGATCGCCGCGTGGTTGCGCTGGGCGTCCGAACGGGTCGCGCGGGCGGTGGCCATCCCTCCAGGCTAGCGACGTAGGTTGGCGCCGCACGCCGAAATGCGCCGAAGGAGTCGCCATGCCCGCCCGCCGCGTCCTCGCCCTCGAGGAGCACGCCGACCTGCTCCGCCTGGCCCGCGAGATCGTCACCACCGAGCTCGCCCCACTGGTCGCCGACGCCGAGCGCGACGAGGTCTTCCCCCGCGAGGCCTTCCGCACCCTGGGTCGCGCGGGCCTGCTCGGGCTGCCCTACTCCGAGGACCTCGGGGGCGGCGGCGTCCCCTACGAGGTCTACCTGCAGGTGCTGGAGGAGATCGGCACCGTCTGGGCCTCGGTGGGCGTCGGTACGTCGGTGCACGCCCTCTCCTGCTTCGCCCTCGCCACCCGGGGCACCCCCGAGCAGCAGCAGCGCTGGCTGCCGGACTTCCTGGCCGGCGACCTGCTCGGCGCCTACTGCCTCTCCGAGCCGCACGCCGGCTCCGACCCCGCCGCGATGCGCACCAAGGCGGTCCGCGACGGCGACTCCTGGGTGCTCACCGGCGCCAAGGCGTGGACCACCCACGGCGGGCACGCCGACTTCTACACCGTGATGGCGCGCACCGGCGAGGGCCGCGGCGACATCTCCTGCTTCCTCGTCCCCGCCGACACCCCCGGCCTGTCCGCGGACGCCCCGGAGAAGAAGATGGGGCTCACCGGGTCGGCCACCGCCACCATGCGTCTCGACGGCGCCCGCATCCCCGCCGACCACCTCGTCGGCGAGCAGGGCGAGGGCCTCAAGATCGCGCTCGCCGGTCTCGACGCCGGTCGCCTCGGCATCGCCGCGGTCGCCACCGGCCTGGCGCAGGGGGCGCTGGACCACGCCTTGGCCTACGCCCGCGAGCGGGAGGCCTTCGGGCAGCGGATCCTCGACCACCAGGGGCTCGGCTTCCTGCTGGCCGACATGGAGGCCGCCATCCAAACCGCCCGCGCCGCCACGCTGCACGCCGCCCGCCTCAAGGACGCCGGCCTCCCCTACGGCCGCGAGGCCAGCATCGCCAAGCTGATCGCCACCGACCACGCCATGAAGGTGACCACCGACGCCGTGCAGGTGCTCGGTGGCTACGGCTACACGCGCGACTTCCCCGTCGAGCGCTACATGCGCGAGGCGAAGGTGACCCAGATCTTCGAGGGCACCAACCAGATCCAGCGGATGGTCATCGCCCGCTCGCTGGACCGCCAGCCCGACGACTCGATCACACACCTCTCCTGACGCCTCGTGTGGTTGGGCCGGTCAGCTGGGCCGGTCAGTCGGCACTGAAGTGCTGCCAGTCCGGGGCGTTCCACAGCCCGCCCCACTCCCAGCCGCGGCTGGTGAACGCACGCACCACGACGTCGCCGCGCACCACGACGCCACGAGGCGCCTGCGCACCGGCGGACCGGTCGAGGTCGACGAACCTGCGCCCCGCGGGCGGCAGCACCGCGTCGGGCAGGACGTAGGGGTTCTGCACCGGGTTGATGTCGATGGCGCGCCCGTAGGCGTGGTCGGACAGCGAGTCGGTGCCCGCCACGGTCCGGCAGTTGTACGCCGAGGTGTTGTTGGCCGCCATCGAGGCGTCGTCGTCACCGTCGTAGGTGTCGACCAGCTCCATCCGGCGGATCGGGAACCGGGCCTCGTAGAGCTCCTCGAAGACCTCGACCACGTCGCGCGCCACGTCGCGGTGGACCACCATCTCGCCGGTCCCGGGGGTGCCGTCGAAGCCGACGTACGACAGCGTCAGCAGGCGCAGGTCCGCCCACCTCACCGGGCACGACGCCGGACGGTGGCTGACCCCCAGCATCCGCGCGCGGGTGGCGGCGTCGAGCCGCCGCACCCTGCCGACGTACGCCGGCAGCGCCTCGACCTCTGCGCCGCCCTGCTCACCGCGCTGCTCACCGCGCTGCTCACCGCCCCGCTCCCCGCGCTGCCCACCCTGCTGCCCGCCGGCCCCCGGCACCGCCGCCAGGCCGGTGCCGCGACGTAGCGCCCGCCAGGCAGCCACGGCGGCCGGGCGGTCCGACCGCGGCAGCGCCTGCGGCACCCCGCCCCGGGGAGGGATGACCCCGGGCCACCACTGCTCGCCCGCGACCCGGGCCACGCCGTCCTCGACCCGCACCCGCAACCGCAGGACGCCGGTCTCGGACTGCCGCCCGTGGTACCACGCGAAGTTGCCCAGGCCGTAGGACACGTAGGTCTCCCCCAGCAGGCCGGACCCGAGCAGCACGTGGGCGTGGGAGCCCACGACGACGTCGGCGCCGGCCTCGGCCAGGGTGCGCGCGAGGTCCTGCTGCTCCGAGGTCGGCGTCGCGCGGCCCTCCGCGCCCCAGTGCAGGTAGACGACGACCAGGTCGTCCCGCGCGGACGCCGACTCGACTGCTCGCACGAGCGCCGGGGCGCCTGGCCGGCGGGCCGCAGCGATGCCCACGCCGGTGCCGGGACCGATCGCCCAGGTGGGGTCGGCGCTCTCGCGCGGCGAGGCGTCGGCGGCCAGCACGGCCACGCCGACCCCGTCGACCTCGACGCGGTGCGGCGCGTAGGCCTGCTCCGGGGTGCGGCCGATGCCCAGGACCGCGACGGGCGAGCCCGCGGCGGCGTCGAGCGCGGTGCGCAGCCCGGCCCGGCCGTGGTCGGCCCCGTGGTTGTTGGCCATGCTCACGACGTCGACGCCGGAGCGCTCCATCAGGTCGAGCACCGAGGGCGGTGCGTCGAACCAGTAGCGGTTGCCGGGCACCTCCAGCTCCTTGCGCGCGCGGTCCGTCGTCCCGTCGGTGATGGCCGACTCGAGGTTGAGCACGGCCAGGTCGGCACTGCTCAGCGCGCGGCTCAGTGGGCCGAGCGTGGAGCCGGGCTGGTCGGCCAGGCCCTCCAGCACGCCCTCGAGGTGCACCTCGCCGGCGAACGCCAGCAGCACCTCACCGCTCGCGCCGCCCGCGTCCGCCGTCCCGTCCGCACCGTCGGCGCGGGCGCCCGACCCGTCGAGCGCGGCTCCCCCACCGGCGTCCGCCTGGCCCGAGGAGCGCATCTCCACCAGCAGCGTCAGCACCAGCGTGGCCGTGAGGGCCAGTGCCAGGAGCGCAGCACGACGCGGGGTCGTCGACAGGTCCTGGGCCATGTCCGCACGTCCGTCCGAGTCGGATTCGTTGAACTTTCACCAGCATGCCGAGGTGGACCAAACCCCGGAGTCGTGCCCCTCAGGTGCGCGGGCCGACGTAGGTCCCCCGGCCGGTGGGCAACGGCAGGTCGAGCGTGGTGCGGATGCCGGGCGGGGCGGCGACGACGTCCGGGATGGCGTTCACGATCCGTCCGCAGGCCGCCACGATCGCGGCGTGGTTGTGGTCACCGTGCTCGCTGCTGGGCACGATGTCGACGGTGTATGACGGCTCCCCGACGATCTCGACCCGGTAGGCGCCGCCGCCGGCCGCGGGGTGGGCCCAGTCGGGGCGCAGGTCCTCGCGGGTGCGGGTGACGTGCTCGACGACGACGGCCGGGTGCCCGTCGACCATCCCGGAGATGGAGAACTTCATCGCCGCGATCGTCCCCTGCTCGATCCGGCCCGCGGCGATGTCGTAGGACTCCGGCGCCGGCTCGACCTCCCAGTGCTCCACGATGTCGTCGACCTCGATGCCGAGCCCGGCCGCCATCATCCGGATCGCGGTGCCCCAGGCCAGCGCGAGCACGCCGGGCAGGAACAGCATCGGGACGGTGTCGATCGGCTTCCCGAAGCCCATCAGGTCGAACATCACCTCGGCGCCGTCGTACGTCGCGTAGTCGGCGAGCTCGTAGCAGCGGATCTGCTCGATGCGCTGGCAGGTGCTGGCCAACGCCAGCGGCAGCAGGTCGCTGGCGAACCCGGGGTCGACGCCGGTGATGTAGAGGCTGGCGCCACCGGCCTGCGCGGCGGCCTCGACCTTCTCGATGACCCGGTCCGGCGCGGTGCCCCAGGGGTACTGCAGCGTCCCCGGGGCGGAGCCGACCACGTCGATGCCGGCCTCGAGCAGGCGGCAGACGTCCTTGGTCGCCTCCACCGGGCGGGTGTCGCCCATCGCGCAGTAGACCGCGACGTCGGGGCGCAGCGCGATGAGCTCCTCGAGGCTGCCCACCGCGGTGATGCCGGTGGTGACGTCGAGGCCCGCGAGGGTGCCGGCGTCGACGCCGACCCGGTCGGCTGTGGAGGTGCTGACCCCGACCAGGTCGAAGCGCTCGTCGGCGATGAGCTGGCGCAGGGTGAGCCGCCCGGCGTTGCCGGTGGCGACCTGCACGACGCGGAGCGGGGCGGTCGGTGCCATGGGAGATCCGATCGGTAGAACGTGTTCTATTTCACGGTCAACCTACGCTACTTTCGCTCCCATGGGACGTGCCGAGGGTCGAGTACAGGGCAAGGTCGCGCTGATCAGCGGCGGGGCGCGCAACATCGGCGGCGCCACGGCGCGGATGCTGGTCGCCGAGGGCGCCTCGGTCGTCATCGGTGACGTGCTCGACGAGGAGGGGCAGGCGCTGGCCGACGAGCTGAACGCCACGCGCGCCGGCTCGGCGACGTACGTCCACCTCGACGTCACCGACAACGACCACTGGCGCGCCGCGGTCGAGACCACGACCTCGACCTACGGCTCGCTGACGGTGCTGTTCAACAACGCCGGCATCTTCAACGGCGGCCAACTGCAGCGCTACAAGCGCGAGCTGTGGCAGCAGATGCTCGACGTCAACCTCACCGGCGCCTTCCTCGGCTGCCGCGCCGCGGCCGACGCGATGATCGCCTCCGGCGGCGGCTCGATCATCAACACCTCCTCCATCGAGGGACTGCGCGG
>JAYYWX010000048.1:0-60608 GCA_036341255.1 Actinomycetota bacterium
GCGTACCCGCCAGACCTGCACCTGGCCGTCGACCAGCCGCTGCCAGATCTTGGGGAGCCGGTGCTTGGCTTCGACGGCGTCGGAGAGCAGCATCCGCCCCGAGTCGGTCGAGCGACCGAGCGCGGCGGCGAGCTCGATCACCGCGAACTCCGAGACCTCGGGGGCGCCGGGGCCGGCCAGCTCGAGCATGGTGTCGGCACCGGGCATCCCGAACCGGGCCACCCAGGCGTTCTCCGCCTCGGTGTGGGCGTCGTCGTCGGCGAGGCTGTAGGTGCCGTAGAGGTCGGGCAGCAGCCGGCCGGTGGTGTGGGCGTCGGCCCAGGCGGCGATGGCGATGAACCGGTCCCGGTCGGCCTGGTCGGCAGCACGATCGAGATCGCGGATGGAGGTCAGCAGGTCACCGGTCGGGACAGGAGCCGAGTCCTGTGCCGAGTGATCCTGGTGCCCGAGTGCCATGACCAGATTCTACTAGAACACCAGTTCGAACGGAACCCTGATCTGGGACCCGACTCGAATCTGTGGAGGACGAAGCAGCCGCAACCCAAGCGAGCACCCCAGCGGCGCGCAAGCGACGAAGCGGACCGCAACCAAGTACCGCAACCGAAGGTGACGGCAACCCTGCTTCTCTGGAAATGCAGGGCCTGCCGCAGCGCGAACGTCCAGGCGCCCACCCCCGTCGACCACGGAGTCGAAGGGGATCGGAGGGTGTGTCGTGAACGGGGGTCACGAGGAACCCTCCAGTCACCCCGCGGAGGGGTTGCGTGTCGGCGTACGGGGTCTCGAGACGGCGCTGGCGCGCCTCCTCGACCGGCGGAGAGGACGGCGCTGGGGCACCTCGCACCTCAACCAGCGAGCGGGTCAGAGGTTGCAGCGGGGGCCGAGGCCCAGGCGCATGACGACGGCGGTGGTGCCGTCCCGGTAGTACCGCGGGCGCCGGTCGACCTCGGTGAAGCCGCGGGCGGCGTAGAAGGCGAGGGCGGAGGCGTTGTCCTCGCGGACCTCCAGGAGCATCCGGTCCGCGCGGCCGGCACGGGCGAGGGCGACGCACTCCTCCAGCAGGGCGGAGGCGACGCCGGAGCGGCGGGCGGAGGTGGAGACGGCGATGCGCTGGAGCTCGGCCACGTCGACCACGACGGAGACCACCGCGTGCCCGACGACGACGCCGGAGAGATCGGCGACGAGGTAGTGCGCGTGCGGCACCTCGCCGCGCACGCCGGGCACCACCAGGGCTGGCGACCAGGCGTCGACACCGAGGTTGTCGGTCTCGGAGGCGACCACGGCCTCGAGGTCCGCCTCGACAGCGGGACGGACCCGCAGCGTCACGAGACCTGCTTGCGGGCGCTCGGCTCGACGGCGTCGGGACGGCGCAGGTAGAGCGGCTCGGGGTCGAGCAGCTCGGCGCGCTCGTCGGTGATGACGCGGGCCAGCCATCCGGCGGAGGGCCGGGTGGGACCGGCGGCGTTCGGGAACGCGTCGGCGTAGAGCGCGGCCCCCTCCCCCACGACCGGCGAGGCGGTGGCGGCGTCGGCGGGCTTGAGGACCGAGGGGCCGTCGAGGCGCGCGCCGCCGGCGTCGTACGTCGCGAGGTAGACCTCCTTGCGCCGCGCATCGGTCGCCACGACGAAGTCGGAGGTCACCGCACCCGTGTCGACCGCCTCGACCGCGAGGACGTCGAGCGAGCACACGCCGTAGACGGGGATCTCGAGCACGAACCCGAGGGTCCGGGCAGTGACCAGGCCGACGCGCAGGCCGGTGAAGGGGCCCGGGCCGACGCCCACGCCGATGGCGGTGAGGTCCTGGCGGATCGCGCCGACGTCGAGGAGGCAGCGCTCGATGAGCGGGGCGAGCTGCTCGCCGTGCTTCATCGCCCGCTCGGCGACGTGCTCGGCGACGACGTCGTCGCCGTCGTGCAGGGCGACGGTGACGAGCGGGGTCGCGGTGTCGAGGGTGAGCAGCACGCCAGCGAGGTTAGCGGGCGGCCCGCTGGGCGTAGGCGGTGGCGGCGGCGTGCACGGCGTCGACGTACTCCTGCGCGTGGTTGTAGCTGTGGATCGCCGAGGCCCAGGTCGAGCCGGAGTCGAGGTCCTGGCCCGAGGCGCACAGGTAGCGCGCGGCCGTCGCCGCGGCGTCGTCGAGGTCGTGGGGGTCCATCACGCCGTCCCCGTCGCCGTCGGCGGCCCACGGCTCCCAGGAGGTGCGCAGGAACTGCATCGGACCGACGGCGTGCTCCCAGGTCGGGTCGCCGTGCCACTGCGCCGACTCCGGCGTCGAGCGGATGGCGGCGACGGGTCCGACCCCGTCGAGCGCGACGCCGATGATCGGCGGCTCGGACCGCCCGTCGACGTCGAGCACCCGGCCGTCGATGGTGCCGTGGTGGGACTCCACCCAACCGATGCCGGCCAGGGTCGTCCAGCCGAGGTCGCAGCCCCCGACGCGGGAGATCTGGGCGTCGGCGTACGCCCGGAGCGCGGGCTGCGGGATGCCGGTACGCCGCGCCGTCCGCTCCAGCCAGTCCTGGTCGACCAGCTGGCCGGAGACCGGGGTCGCGGCGGGCAGGTCGGCGGTCACGGGCACCGGCGCGGCGACGTACTCCGGGGGCGGGGTGAGGTCGAGGGTCCGCGGCGTCGCGTAGAGCCGCGACAGGCCGAACGCGGCAGCGGTCGCGAGCACCAGGAGCGTCGCGAACAGCAGGATCGCGCGCGGGCCGGAGATCACGAGGAGAGTGTGAGGTATGCCGGCCGGATCAGCCGAACCGGCCGTGGCTCAGCCCGTCAGCACGCCGTGGCCGGCCAGCAGGCCCTCGAGGACGTCGTGGCCGCGGTCGAGGTGCCAGTGCTCGGCACACAGACCGACCGTGCGGGCAGCCTCCACGTTGGCCTCCATGTCGTCGACGAAGAGCACCTCGTCGGCCGGAGCGCCGATGCGTTCCAGGGCGATCTCGAAGTAGTCGGGCTCGGGCTTCTTGGTGCCGAGCTCCCAGGAGTAGCAGGAGACGTCGAAGAGGTCGTCGAAGCCCAGCGCGGTGCGCATGTGCTCGCCGCGCTGGCGGTGCTGATTGGTGCCGAGGTGGACGCCGAGGCCGGCCGCGCGGAGCCGGTCGATGAGCGCGAGGGTCGCCTCGGAGAGGGTGATGTCACCCCACAGCGAGTCGTAGAGCGTGCTCGGGTCGACGTCGGCGTACGACGGGACGAGGCGGTGCACGGCCTCGAGGAAGTCCCCCTCGCCGCGCAGCGGACCCCGCTCGGCGGCCCACAGCGCCCGGCCCAGCTCCTCGGCGCGGTCGCCGGCCCACCGGCGCAGCAACCCGAAGGGGTCGCGCACGCCGTGCTGCACGACGCCGTCGGCGTCGAGCAGGACGTGCCGGACGGTCACCGGGGCAGGACGCTCAGTTGGTGCCGTGCTCGGCGATGAAGGCGAGGATCTGCTCCGACAGCTCGGGGCGGCACACGATCAGGTCGGGCAGGTAGACGTCGTCCTGGTTGTAGATCAGCTCGTCGCCGTTGACCCGGCTGGTGAACAGGCCGGCAGCACGGGCGACGGCGACCGGGGCGGCGGAGTCCCACTCGTACTGGCCGCCGGCGTGGACGTAGGCGTCCGCCACGTCGCGCACGACCGACATCATCTTCACGCCGGCCGAGCCCATCGGGACCAGCTCGGCGTCCATGTGCTCGGCGAGCGCCTGCACGAAGGCCGGCGGACGGCTGCGGGAGACGGCGATGCGGGGCTTCTCCGACGTGCGCGGGGGCACGACCGGGGCGTCGCCGGTGTTGAAGGTCTCGCCGAGGGCGGGCTGCGCGACCGCACCGGCGATCAGCGTGCCACCGGACCACAGGGCGACGTGGACGGCCCAGTCGTCGCGGGGCGGCTCGGAGAACTCACGGGTGCCGTCGAGCGGGTCGATGATCCAGACGCGGTCGGCGGTGAGCCGGGCCTTGTCGTCCTTGCCCTCCTCCGAGAGCACGGCGTCGGTCGGGCGGTGCTCGGCGACCAGGGCCATCAGCAGCTCGTGGGCCGCGGCGTCGCCGGCGTCCTTGAGCTCCTTGCCCTCCAGGCCCTCGCCGCGCACCTCGAGGAGGCGGCGGCCGGCGGTCTCGGCCAGCCAGGTGGCCAGCACGTGGTCGTCAGCGTCGGCAGGGGGCGTTCCAGGCTCGAAGGTCACGGGACGCAGGCTATCGGCCGATCAGCTGTTGAAGCGCTGCTGGGTCTTCTCGAGGCCGTCGGCGACCAGGGTCTCGACCGCGTCGGCGGCGGTGTCGACGACGAAGGGCAGCACCTTGCGCTCGGCCGAGGAGTAGTCCGAGAGCACGAAGTCGGCGACCTCCTGGCGACCCGGGGGGCGGCCGATGCCGACCCGCACCCGGTGGAAGTCGCCGGTGCCGAAGGAGGAGCGCATCGACTTCAGGCCGTTGTGGCCGTTGTCGCCGCCGCCCAGCTTGACCCGCATCGTGTCGAAGGGGATGTCGAGCTCGTCGTGGATCGCCACGACCTGGGCGGGGGCGACCTTGTAGAAGGTGGCGAGCGCCTTGACCGGGCCGCCGACCTCGTTCATGTAGCAGCGCGGACGGGCCAGCACGACCCGCGGGCCGGGCACGCCCGGGGGCGTCAGCCGGCCCTCGACGACGTCGGCGCGACCGGACTTGTGGGCGCGGAACCCCGAGCCCATCCGGCGGGCCAGCTCGTCGGTGACCATGTAGCCGATGTTGTGCCGGTGCCCGGCGTACGTCGGGCCCGGGTTCCCCAAGCCGACGACCAGCCACACGTCGGTGCTGGTGTCGCTCATGGGGTACCCGGGCCCGTCTCGTACGTCGTGCTCAACTCGCGCAGGGAGCGAGGATCACTCGTCCGCGTCGCCCTCGGCGGCGTCGTCGGACTCGTCCTTCTCGATGCCGAGCTCGTCCTCGGTGGACTCCAGGTCGGCCTCGAGGGCCTCCTCGCTCTGCTGCTGGGCCACGTTGACGATCAGCGTCTCGGGGTCGGTGAGCAGCTCCGAGCCCTTGGGCAGGACGAGGTCGGAGGCGTAGACCAGGGTGCCGGCCTCGGCGCCCTCGACGGAGACCTCGATCCACTCGGGGATGTGGGTGGCCTCGGCCTCGAGCGAGACGGTGGCGTTCTCGGTGACGACCAGCGTCTCCTTGGCGGCCTCGCCGGCGATGTGGATCGGGACGTCGACGGTGACCTTCTCGCCGCGCTTGACCGCGATGAAGTCGACGTGCTCGAGGAAGCGCTTGATCGGGTCGACCTGGACCTGCTTGGTCAGCGCGAGCTGCAGCTCGCCCTCGATCTCGAGCTCGACGAGCGCGTTGGCGCCGCCGTGCTTGAGGGCCATCATCGTGTCGTGGCCGGGCAGGGTGAGGTGCTTGGGCTCCTCGCCGTGGGTGTAGACGACGGCGGGGACCTTGTCCGCGCGGCGGATGCGGCGGGCGGCGCCCTTGCCGAACTCGGTGCGGACCTCGGCGACGATCTTCTCGCTGGACATGCTTCTCCTCGTACGTGCTGCTGCTGACGTGTGGGTGCTGCTGCGTGTGGGTGCCTCTGCGTGTGGGTGCTTGGCGCAGCGGGGCCGGACGCAACAGCGCCGCGCTCCCGATGGTGAACAGGCAGCGCGGCGCGGGGTCCGCCCTGTCGATCACGGAGCCCCGCGTCCCGTCAGTGGCTGATCGGGCCGCGCGCTCCCTCGCCGAGGCAACCGCAGCAGTCTAGGGGCAGCCCGGGGGCGATGGCGAATCACAGCGCAGTCCTACGGTGGGGCCATGTCGCTGACGCTCGCCGAGGCCCGCCACCGCGCCACCGCCATCGAGGTGGAGTCCTACGGGATCGACCTCGACCTGACCGGCTGGGAGCGCGGTCGCTTCGCGTGCGTCACGACCGTGCGCTTCACCTCCGCGGACCCCTCGACGTTCCTGGAGCTGACCGCGGCCGAGGACGTGTCGCTGGAGTCCGACGTCGACGCCCTCGGCTGGGAGTACGACGGTCGCCGCATCCGGCTCGAGGGCCTGCCCACCGGGCGGCCGGTCGAGGTGGTCGTCCGCGCCGAGGTCCCCTACGTGACCGACGGCGACGGCATGCACCTGATGACCGACCCCGAGGACGGCGAGACCTACGCCTCGGCGTACCTCTCCCTCGACGTGGCCCAGCGGGTCTTCGCCTGCTTCGACCAGCCGGACCTGAAGGCGACCTTCGACGTGGCGGTGACCGCCGACCCGGGGTGGACGGTCCTGGGCAACGGCCGGGTCACCGAGCACGACGAGCGGGCGGGGCGCTGGGTCTTCGCCACCACGCCGCGGCTGTGCCCCTCGCTCTTCGTCGTCTGCGCCGGGCCGTGGCACTCGGTGACGTGGGAGCACGCGGGGCTGCCGTTCGGCTGGCACGCGCGCGCCTCGCTGGCCGCCGAGCTCGACCGCGACGCGGAGGAGCTGAAGCGGACGACGACCGACTGCTTCGACCACTACGCCACGCTCTTCGACGAGGCCTACCCCTTCGACTCCTACGACCAGCTCTTCGGGCCGGGCCACAACTGGGGCGCGATGGAGACGCCGGGCTGCGTGACCTACCGCGACGAGCTGCTCCCCCGGGGCCGTGTCACCGACGACCACCGCAAGCGCCGGGCGGCGATCATCGCCCACGAGATGGCGCACATGTGGTTCGGCAACCTGGTCACGATGCGCTGGTGGGAGGACACGTGGCTCAACGAGAGCTTCGCCGACTACATGGGCTACCGCGTGGCCGACGCCGGGGCCGGCTTCACGGGCACGCTGGTGCTGCACGAGGCCACCCGCAAGCCGGGCGCCTACGTCGCCGACGAGCGCCGCTCGACCCACCCGGTCGCCCCGGCACCCGAGGACGTGCCGGACGTCGACAGCGCCTTCTCCAACTTCGACGCGATCTCCTACTCCAAGGGCAACTCCTGCCTGCGCCAGCTGGTCACCTGGCTCGGTGACGAGGACTTCCTGGCGGGCGTCAACGCGCACCTGACGCGGCACGCCTTCGACAACGCCGCGCTCGACGACCTGGTCTCCGCGCTCGACGAGGCCTCGGAGCGCGACGTGCGCGCATGGGCGGACGCCTGGCTGCGCACGCCCGGCTTCGACACCGTGGTCGTCGACCGCGACGACCACGGGGTGCCGGTGCTGCGGCGCGAGGGCTCGCGGCCGCACCGCTTCTCCGTCACCGCGTTCGCAGCCGACGGGGCGATCGCCGGCGAGCGCCTGGTCGACCTGGCCGACGACCCGGTCCCGCTGCCCGAGTGGGCGGGACTCGTGGTGGTGCCCAACAGCCGCGGCGAGTCCTTCGTGCGGCTGCGACTCGACGAGCAGGCCGACCTGTTCGTCCGGGACCACCTCGGTGACGTCACCGACGACCTGGTCCGCACGGTGCTGTGGGCGCACTGCTTCGACGAGGTCCGCACCGGGGCGATGCCGGTGCCGGCGTACGTCGACGTCGTGCGCGCGCACCTCGCGACCGAGACCTCCTCCACCCTGGTGGCGGCCGTGCTCGACCGCACCCTGGGGCCGGTGCGCAGCCGCACCGCCTCCCCCGACGAGGTCGGCGAGGTGACCACCGGCGTGGCCGGGGCCTGCCTGGCCGGGCTGGCCCTCTCCCCCGACCCCGAGGTGGCGGTCGCCCTGACCCGCGGGGTGGTCGCCACCGCCCGCGACACCGACCTGCTCGAGCGGTGGCTGGCGACCGGGCGCACCGACGAGGGCGTCGACCTCGACCCGTCGCTGCGCTGGTCGGCACTGGCCCGCCTGGCAGCACTGGGGGCGATCGACGGCGAGCGGATCGAGGCTGCCCGAGTCGCGGACGGCTCGTACGCGGGCGACCTCGGCGCCGCGCGGGCGCTGGCCGCCCGCCCCACCAGCGCGGCCAAGGCCGAGGCCTGGGCGGCGATGACCGAGCCGGACGTCTCCAACCGGCTCTTCGAGTCGCTGGCCGCCGGGCTCTGGGACGCCTCGCGGCCCGAGCTCTGCGCGCCGTACGTCGACGCCTACCTCACCCAGGGGCCCGACATCGCCCGCCGTCGCGGCCAGGGGTTCAGCCTGGTCCTGGGGCGCAACGCCTTCCCGGGCCTGGCCCTCAGCGCCGACCAGCGGTCACGGCTGGCAGAGATCCTGGCCGGTGACGTGCCCACCGTCCTGGCGCGGCAGTGGAACGACGCGCTGGACGACCTGGGCTGAGGGTCCGGAAGGGGTCGGGTCAGCCCAGCGCCTCCTTGACCGCCTGGCGCAGGTCGGTGGCCGGGCGGCCGAGGAGTGTCTCCAGGTCGGTCGTCGGCACCAGCAGCTCTCCGGCAGCGATGCCCCGGTCGACGTCGGCGAGCACGGCATCCATCGGGGCGGGCACGCCGGCGCCGGCGAGGACCTCCTGCAACTGCTCGACCGGCACGTCGGCGTAGGCGACCTCCTGGCCGATGGTCTCGCCGATGACCGTGGCGACCTCGGCCAGGGTGTGGGCCTCGCCGCCGAGCTCGTAGACCTGCCCCAGGTGGCCGTCGGTGGTGAGCACCACGGCCGCCGCCTCGGCGTACTCGCGGCGCGGGGCGAGCGACACCCGCCCCTCGCCGGCGGACCCGACCATCCCGTGCGCCCGGTAGGTCTCGACCTGGGCGGTGTAGTTCTCGACGTACCACGCGTTGCGCAGCACAGTGTGCGGCACACCAGAGGTCTCGAGCAGCTCCTCGGTGGTGGCGTGGTCGGCCAGCAGCTGCACCGACGACCCCCGTGCGTGGGGGCCCGAGGTGTAGACGAGTTGTTCGACACCGGCCTCGCGTGCGGCCTCGACGACCCTGCGGTGCTGCTCGACTCGGCCGGGCTCGGTCCCGGAGACCAGCAGCACGGCGGCGGCGCCGCGTACGGCGTCGGCGACGGCTGCCTCGTCGTCCCGGTCGACCCGGCGGACCTGCACGCCACGATCGGCGAGGTCGGCGAGCCGCTCCGTGGCGCGCCCGGTGGCGCGGATGTGGGAGGGGGCGACGCCGCGCTCGAGGAGCGCCTCGACCGCGAGACGGCCGAGGTGGCCGGTGGCGCCGATGACGGTGATGGTGCGGGACATGGGTGGTTCCTCTCGTGGGTGACGCTGACACCCCCACCAACCGGACTCAGCGGCCGATACTTCCCTTTCGGAAGTAGGCACCTTGAAGTGCTGTGGTTACCTGCTGGATAGTGGCGGCGTGAGCACGTCACCGATCCCGGACCCCTACGCCGCCGCCTGCCCGACGCGCACCGTCCTGGACCGGATCGGTGACCGCTGGACGGTGCTGGTCCTGCTGCTGCTCGCCGAGCGGACCTGCCGGTTCACCGAGCTGCAGCGCCGGATCGAGGGCGTGAGCCCGAAGGTGCTGACCCAGGTGCTGCGCGCGCTCGAGCGCGACGGGCTGCTGACTCGCGAGGTGCACGCGGAGGTCCCGCCGCGGGTGGAGTACACCCTCACGCCGCTCGGCGGCACGCTGGTGCAGGCCGTCGCCGGGCTCGACGCGTGGGCGCGCGCCCACATCGACGAGGTGGAGCGGTCGCGGGCGACGTACGACGCACGCGACTGACCTCCGGGCGCGCCGGCGCCGGGGGCAGCCTCAGGCGTGTCCGTCGAACATCGAGGTGACAGACCCGTCCTCGAAGACCTCGCGGATGGCTCGGGCCACCAGCGGGGCGATCGAGAGGATCGTCAGCTTGTCGAAGACCCGGTCCTCGGCGATCGGGAGCGTGTTGGTCACGATGACCTCGACGGCCGGGGAGTTCTTGAGCCGGTCGACCGCGGGGTCGGAGAGGATCGCGTGGGTCGCGGCGATGATGACGCCGGCCGCGCCGTCGGCCATCAGGGCCTCGGCGGCCTTCACGATGGTGCCGCCGGTGTCGATCATGTCGTCGGTCAGCACGCAGATCTTGCCGGCGACCTCACCGACGACGCGGTTGGCGACGGTCTCGTTGGGCCGGTCGGTCCGGCGGGTCTTGTGGATGAAGGCCAGCGGCGCGCCGCCCAGCTTGGCCGACCAGCGCTCGGCGACCTTGATGCGACCGGCGTCCGGGGAGACGACGCACAGCGGCTGGTTGCCGTACTTCTCCATCACGTAGTCGGTGAGGATCGGCAGCGCCATCAGGTGGTCGACGGGGCCGTCGAAGTAGCCCTGGATCTGGTCGGCGTGCAGGTCGACGGAGATCAGCCGGTCGGCGCCGGCAGTCTTGAACAGGTCGGCCATCAGGCGCGCCGAGATCGGCTCGCGGCCGCGGTGCTTCTTGTCCTGGCGGGCGTAGCCGTAGAACGGCATCACCACGGTGATCCGCTTGGCCGAGGCCCGCTTGAGGGCGTCGACCATGATGAGGTGCTCCATGATCCACTCGTTGATCGGAGCGGTGTGGCTCTGGATCACGAAGGCGTCGCAACCGCGGACGGACTCCTCGTAGCGGACGTAGATCTCGGAGTTGGCGAACTCGTAGGCCGAGGTCGGCACCAGGTCGGTGCCGAGGATGCCGGTCACCTCCTCGGCCAGCGCGGGATGGGCCCGGCCGCTGAAGACCATCAGGTTCTTCTCGGTGGTCTTCTTGTATCCGGTCACGATGCGCCGCTCCTGCAGGACGGAGGTGGGGTGGGCGGACAGGATTCTGCCCGCGTGGGAGTGCTCAGCCCAAGTCCCGGGCCGGTGGCTGGGACGAGGGATCGGTCACGTCGTGGTCATCGGACGTTCGCCGGGCGGCTGCCGCGGCCTCGCCCTGCGCGGTGCCGGCGCGCTTGTCCTCGGCCCACCCGTCGATGACGCGCATCGGGCCGGAGCTGACGGCCAGTGCGCCCGGCGGGACGTCGCCGCGCACGACGGTGCCGCCACCGGTGCTGGCGCCGTCGCCGATCGTCGTGGGTGCGACGAAGGTGTTGTTGGAGCCGGTGCGGGCGTGCTTCCCGACGACCGTGCGGTGCTTGGCGACCCCGTCGTAGTTGGCGGTGATGGTGCCGGCCCCGATGTTGGTGCCCTCGCCGATCTCGGCGTCACCGATGTAGGAGAGGTGCGGCACCTTGGCGCCGTCGCCGATGACGGCGTTCTTGGTCTCGACGAAGCCGCCGATCTTGCCGTCGGCGCCCAGGCGGGTGCCGGGGCGGAGGTAGGAGTAGGGGCCGACGCTGGCACCGTCGCCGATCTCGGCGGAGTCGCCGTGGACGCGGGTGAGCGTGGCGCTGCGGCCGACCCTGCAGTCGCGCAGGGTGGAGTCGGGCCCGACGACGCTGTCCTCGCCGACCGACGTCGACCCGAGCAGCTGCGTGCCGGGGAGGATGGTCACGTCGCGCTCCAGCTCGACACCCACGTCGATCCAGGTGGTCGCGGGGTCGACGACCGTCACGCCCTCGCGCATCCAGCGCTCCACGACCCGGTCGTTGAGGAGCCGCCCGAGACCGGCGAGCTGGGCGCGGTCGTTGGCGCCCTCGGTCTGCACGACGTCCTCGAGCAGGTGGGCGCCGACCATCAGGCCGGCGTCGCGGGCCAGGCCGACGAGGTCGGTGAGGTAGTACTCGCCCTTGGCGTTGTCGTTGCCCAGCCGCGGCAGCGCCTCGACGAGGAACCCGGCCTCGAAGGCCATGATCCCGGAGTTGATCTCGGTGATCTCCAGCTCCGAGCGGCTGGCGTCCTTGTGCTCGACGATCGCGAGCACCTCACCGTCGGCGTCGCGCACGACCCGGCCGTAGCCGGTCGGGTCGGCCACGTCGCCCGAGAGCAGGCTGACCGCACGCTGCGCGGCCTCGTGCTCGGCCACGAAGTCGCGCAGGCTCTGCCCCGTGAGCAGCGGGGTGTCGCCGTACGCCACGAGGACCGTGCCGGTGGTCGTGCCGGCGGCCTCGACAGCGACGCGCACGGCGTGGCCGGTGCCCTTCTGCTCCTCCTGGACCGCGAGCAGCGACTCGGGCATCAGATCGGTCACGTGGGGACCGACGAGGTCGCGTTGGTGGCCCACGACGGTGACGACCGCGCGGGGGCTGGTCGCCCGCACCGCGGCGAGCACGTGGCCGACGAGGCTGCGCCCGCCGATCTCGTGCAGCACCTTCGGGGTCTTCGACTTCATCCGCGTGCCCCCGCCGGCGGCGAGGACGACGACGGTCAGGTCGTTGAGCACGGGCTCGGCCACGGATCTCCCTCGACGTCCCTCCGGGTCGTCCCGGCTGACCGCCACACTCTAGAGGTCTCCGGCGAACCCGCCAGTCCCGAGCGTCCGCGTCCCGCCGCCGCTAGCGTGTGCGCGTGACCTCCCCCACCGCCGACCGGCTCCTCGACGCGCAGGTGGCCTGGGTGCTGACCCGCCTCGAGGACGAGCTCCCGACCCTGGTCGCCGAGGAGGTCGCCTCGTTGCTCGCGGTCGGCGAGCGGCTGACGGTCGGTGCGCTGGTCGACGCCGACGACGTCGCCGCGCTCATCGCCGACGTGCTGACGCGGGTGCCGCCGAGCACCGCGGCCAGCACCTTCACCGCGGTGCTCGCCGAGGTCCTGCACGCCGGACCCGCCGACGGTGAGGAGCACACGCTCGGCGACGTGGTCTCCCGCGAGCACGTCGAGGCGCTCACCGACGCCGCGCTGGCCGGCACCGACACGCTCAAGGACGCCCTCGACGACCTGACCCGCAGCCCGGCGGTGGCCGCGGTGGCGGGGCGGTTCATGGCACGGGTGGTCTCCGAGGTCGTGCAGACCAACCGCGCGATGGCCGAGAAGCTGCCCGGGCTCGGCTCGCTGGTCTCCTTCGGCGCCGGCGCGGCCGGCAAGGTCATCGGCGCCACCCAGGTCGACGCGCTGGTCGGCGCCGCGGCCGGGCAGGGGGCCGGCTTCGCGGTCCGTCGGCTCAACGCGATCGTCGTCGACACCCTGCGCGACCCGGGCACGCGGGCTGCGGTGCTGGAGGTCTACGGCCTGTACGCCGACCAGCCGCTCACCGGCCTGCAGCGGGCGATGACCCTCGAGCAGGCCCAGCACCTGGCCGGGCTGGTGCAGGACGTCGTGATCGACGCCGCGCCGTCCGAGCCGGTGCAGGCGCTGGTCCGAGCGGTGGCCGAGGGGTTCGTCGCGACCTATGCCGACCACCCCGTCAGCGAGCTGGTGGGCGACCTCGGCGTGGACGCCGACAGCATCACCGCCCACGTCACGACGCTGGCCGCCCGGGCGATCGGCGCTGCCCGGGAGGCCGGCGAGCTGGGGCCGATGGTGCGCTCCCGGCTCGCGCCGTTCTGGGAGTCGCCGGAGGTCGCCGAGATCCTCCGACCCGACGCACGTACGTCTTGATCCCCCTGCGACCGTGCGCTCCGCGACGCCCTGCCCGACCACACGGTCTGGGGCCCCCGCCTCAGAAGTAGTCGCGCACGTGTGCCGGGCGCGAGCCCAGCAGCGCATCGAGCAGTCGGTCGTGCTCGACGGGACCGTGCAGGTGCCCGAGCAGGCGGAGGTTCGCGCACGACTGCACACCGGCGTACAGCAGCGCCAGGCCCTGCGGCGACAGCACCGGTACGCCGTCGGCCGGCTCGACCCGCTTGCAGCCCCCGGGCTCAGCACCGACCGTGAGCCGGTAGTGCCCATCGCTGCGTCCGAGCCGGTCCCCCGCGACCGCGAAGCCGACCTCGGTCCGTGCCAGGCCCGGGAGGGCCGGCCGGGCGGCGGTCAGCGCGATCGCCGGGTCGTCGACTCGCAGCATGTAGGGGTGCCGCTCGACCACGGTCCACGCCGAGGACGGGAGTACGAGGCGCGCTGGGTCGTGACCGGAGGTGGAGAGCCGGACCCGGCCGACCACCGAGGAGTGCGAGGCCAGCATCGACCACAGTGCGCGGTACCCGTCGGCCGTGAGGGCGAGCAGGTCGTGCACCTCGATCCCGGCGGCCGAGGCGCCGTAGCCCGAGCCGCGGTCCCAGGAGGCGAACCCGACGACGCGGTCGGAGTCGTCGACGGCGACGGTCAGCGCCGTGAACGCCTCCAGCAGCTCGCGGTCGGTCGTGGTGAAGCGCGGACCGGTGCGGGTCAGCGGGCCGTTCTGGGCGGCCGACCACGCGTCGTACACGGCGCGGACGGCGGGGACGTCCTCGAGCCGCGCCCGGCGGGTGCGGGTGCCGGTGGGCGGGCGGACGCGGGCGAGGTCAGCCATCGTCACCTCGACGGTGTCGTAGCTGCTCACGACCTCGTAGCCGAGGGGCCGGTAGATCCCGGTGGCGGTCGGGTAGAGCGTGGAGAGCGACTCGCCGCGGGCGGCGCCGTCCTCGAGTGCGCGGGCCAGCAGCGGGGCCAGGAGTCCCGAGCCCCGGTGCTCGGCGGCCACGGCGACCCCGGCGATCCCGCAGGTCGGGACCCGCTGCCCGTGCCACCAGGACCGGTACTCGTGCGCGGCGACCCGCGCGAGCAACTCCTCCCGGCCCGCAGCGGCGTCGACGGCGACGACCACGTGCCGGTCGGTCGGAAGCGTGTCGGGCCGCGGGGGTGGCGTCCAGCCCGGCGCGCTGCCGAACGCCTCGGTCGAGAGGCGCACGGACGCCTCATGGTCCTCCAGGGTCAGGGCGCGGATCTCCACGCCCTGTGTCTACACCGAGGGCCGGCCCGGTCACCCCTTCGTGGCCAAGAGTCGCCTGAGCCGCGCCTGAGGACGGCGGCCTCCGCACCACCCCCGGACCGGCTACTTCCGCGGTCCCACGCTCAGCGGCACCCCCGTCCGTCGCCGACGGTGCACCGGATGGGTGCGCGCCCCGGTGAGAACGCGCACGTCGCAGATCCCTTGGGCTCGGTCGGGCTCCGAGACAACGTCGGGGCCGTGGTCGACCGCAGCACCGCCGGGTCCCGACCCGGGACGAGCGGAGGCGGCCACGCACCCCATCTCCAACGCAAGGAGGAGACACCTGATGAACACCTTCACCAAGCGCTCGCTCGCCACTGTCGCCGTCGCCGGCCTCGTGGTCGCCGGCGGCGCCCCCGCCGCGACGGCCGACGACTCCCGCCAGCAGGACCGGCAGGAGTCGGTGCTCGGCGGGCCCATCGACATCGGCGGCATCGACATCGGCGGCGAGCAGGACTCGACGTCGAGCAGCTCGAGCTTCACGAGCGACTCCGACGAGGACGGTGCCGAGTCGCGGAGCAGCTCCCAGGAGCAGAGCTCCTCGACCGACGCCGGTCTCGGCATCGGTGACGTCTCCATCGACCCGCGCGGGAGCTTCCTCAGCGAGGGTTCCTCGACCTCGGAGGACGATGGCGAGGACGTGACCTCGCAGCGGGAGACGGACCTGGCCGGGAGCCTCGGCATCGAGAGCGAGGGCGTCCGCGGCTTCGTGCAGCAGGACACCTCCTCCGCCGACGCCGACTCCTCCCGCGAGAGCGACGAGGACGGCGCGGAGGCCGAGCGCAGCGCCTCGGAGCAGGAGCGCTCCGTGGGTGGCGGCTTCGACACCGGCGGCTTCTCGACGACCCCGCAGGGTGAGCTCCGCAGCCTCACCGGCAGCAGCTCCGAGGACGACGGTGAGGACCGCGCCGACGTACGGCGTTCGGTCCTCGACCTGCGCGCGCCGTTCAGCTACGAGGGCGGCACCTACGTGCTGGACTTCTTCTCCTCCGACCACGAGGAGCAGGAGAGCGCCGAGGTCGACGAGGACGGCACCGAGACCGAGCGGTCCACCACCGACGACGAGCAGTCCGAGACCTTCGGCGGCCAGGTCGAGGGCGGCCAGGGCGACCCCGGTCTCACCCTCGACTCCGAGGACCTCGAGGTCCAGGACGACTGATCCAGGGGCCGCAGGGCCTCCGGACGCACCATGCGCGTGTGCCCCCTCCGCCGCCGGCGGAGGGGGCACACGTCGTCGCGGGATCTACTCAGCCTGCGGTCCGGCCGGCATCGACGGCATGGATGCTGCCGTTGACGGCGGCGGCGTCGTTCGAGGCGAGGAAGCAGATGGCGGCCGCCACGCTGTCGGCGCTCATCAGGCCGCGCGTCGCGGCGACCCGCATGATGAGGTCCCAGTCGGCGTCGTCGGGCACGCCGATGGTCTGCACCTGCGGGGTGTCCATCCCGCCGGGGCACACGCAGTTGACTCGCAGCGGCTGCTTCAGGTGCTCCACCGCCAGCGCCTTGGTGAGCCCCACGACGCCGTGCTTGGCGGCGGTGTAGGCCGCCGAGTACGCCTCACCCATCAGGCCCGCCACCGACGCGACGTTGACGATCGTGCCGCCGCCGTCCGGCGCCTCGAGCAGGTGCGGGATGGCCGCCTGGGCGCAGTAGAACGGGCCGCTCAGGTTGAGCGCGAGGTCGTGCTCCCACTCGGCCTCGGTCACCTCCGTCGTACGCCGGAAGTCGTGCCGCCCCGCGTTGTTGACCAGCACGTCCAGCCGACCGAAGGCGTCCACGGCCTCGGCCACCATCGCGCGGCAGGACGCGGGGTCGGTCTGGTCGAGGTGACCCGCACGCACCTCGCCGGGCGCGTCCGCGCACTCGGCCGCCAGGTCGGCGAGCAGGTCCTGGCTGCGGGCTGCGGCCCACACCCGGGCGCCCCCGGCCGCGAGCCGGCGAACCGTCGCCGCTCCCAACCCGCTCGACGCCCCGGTCACGATCGCGACCCTGCCGCTGAAGTCCTGGACCATGGCGAGAACCTAGCGGCCGGGACCCCTACGGTGGCGCCATGACCTCCGACCCGATCCCCGTCGGCAGCCCCGGACCCTTCGCCCAGCACCTCGGCTTCCGGGTGGTGCGCGCCGATGCCGACGGCGCGGTGGTCGAGGCCGACCCGGGGCCCGAGCACCTCAACGGCGGCGGCATCCTGCACGGCGGCTACCTCGGCGCGCTGCTCGACAGCGCCACCGGCTGGGCCGTGCACGCGTCCGGCCCCGAGGGCATGATCGCGCCGCACATCCAGCTCAACACCCAGTTCCTCAAGGCGGGGTACGACGGCACGCCGCTGGTCGCCACGGCCCGCTGCACCAGCGTGGGCGGCCGCATCTGCACCACCGAGGCCGAGATCACCCAGGGTGACCGGGTGCTCGCGCGGGCCACGGCGACCCACGCGGTGATCGGCCGGGGCGACCTGTCCCGCTGACCCCTCGGGCGTCACCCGGTGTCCACGCCGCGCGCGCCCTGCTGGACCACCCCGGCTCGAGGTGGTGGGGTGTGCCCGTGGACCTCACCTACCCCGTCATCGTCGCCGCGGCCAAGACCTGGTTCCGGCTCTCCGCCATGGATATCCACATGAGCGGCACCGAGCACATCCCCACCTCCGGTGGCGCGCTGGTGGCGGTGAACCACGTGTCGTACGTCGACTACCTGATGGGCGGTTACCCCGGCGCCCAGCGGGGCCGCTACACGCGGTTCATGGCGAAGAAGGAGATCTTCGACGTCCCCGTCGGCGGGCCCTTCATGCGCTCCTTCGGCCACCTGGAGGTCGACCGCGAGGCGGGCGCCGCCTCCATGCGCACCGCCGTGGACGCCCTGCGCAACGGCGAGCTGGTCGGGATCTTCCCCGAGGCCACCATCTCCCAGAGCTTCCTGATCAAGGACCTCAAGTCCGGCGCCGTGCGGATCGCCGCCGACGCCGACGTCCCGCTGATCCCGATCGTCGTGTGGGGCACCCAGCGCATCCTGGCCAAGGGCCGCAAGCTCGACCTGTCGCGCCACCACCGCATCGACATCGAGGTCGGCGAGCCGATGCACCCCACCGGCGAGGACCCTGCGGCGGAGACCGCCGAGCTCAAGACCCGCATGGAGCAGATGCTGGAGCGCTGCATCCTGGCCGCCCCGGAGTCCGAGCGCCCGGCGGGCGCCTGGTGGCTGCCGAAGCAGTACGGCGGCTCGGCACCCACCATCGAGGAGGCCGCCGCGGCGTACCAGGAGGAGCGGCGGCTGCGCGCGGAGAGGAAGGCGGCCAAGAAGCGCCGCTGAGCGGCCGCCCGACCACGCGCCCACTCACCACTCGCAGTAGGACGGGACGAACCGCCGCAGCGCTGCCCGGTCGTCGTCGGTCAGCGGGAGGTAGGGCCGCACGTCCGGGGCGACCTCGGGAGCCTCGAGCACGATCGGGAAGAGCGTGCCGACCTTGTCCTCGGCCAGCACGTGCGGATCGCACCGGGCCGGCACCACACGCAGGAGCAGGGTGACCGGCGTCCCGTCGAGCCGGACCCGGGTGCGCCCATCGACCGCCGAGGCAGACCCGTGCGCCTGGGCGAAGAGCACGGTGTCCTCGAAGCCGCGGACGACGACGTCGTCCCGGCGCCCGGTCGGGGTCAGGACCACCGGGAGCTCGAGCACCCCGTCGGGACCGTCACCGCCGACGACGCGGAGCTCGCCGGTCTCCAGCGTCGCCGCCTCGGCGAGCACCGCGGCGGCGCAGTCGCGGTCGAGGAGCCTGCCGACGGCGCCGTACAGGTCGGTGGCCGGGACGGTCGAGAGCCGCTCCGCACCGCCGTCGACGGAGTAGGTCAGCGCGAGCTCGAAGCCCGGGTCGCCACCGCAGTGGCCAGGAGGCAGCTCCACCGCCAGCTGCGCCACCGGGTCGAGGTCCTCCGCCCCGGTCCACACGGCGCCGTCGACGCGGGAGGACACGATCTCCACACGCGTCACCCGCACACCCTGCGTCGCCCCTGCCTCGAGCCGGACGTCGATCGTGCGACCCAGCCGATGGATGCGGGAGTGGTCGACGAAGGCCTCGAGGCCCACGGGGGCGGTGGTGGCCGACGGCGGGGTCGGGGCAGCAGTGGGACCGCTGCAGCCCGAGAGCAGGAGCACCAGACCCGCGGCCGCCGCGGGCAGCCGCTGCGACCGCGAGGGACGTGGACCCGACATGGGCTGATCCTGCACCCCGGCGCGCACGTCGTCACCGACGTACGGACCGGCGAGCACGGCTCCCCGGGTAGGAGTCGAACCTACGTCGCTAGTCCTGATTCAAAGTCAGGCGGGCCCTGCCGGCAGACCAACCGGGGAACGTCTCAGTGAGACGACGCCAACCCTAGGGCCACCTCGGGACGTCGTACGAACCGCCCGACGGGACGTCCCCTCCGGATGACGTCCCAGGGCTCGCGGCGGGCTACTCCGCGGCGATGACGTCGATGAGGAACCACAGGGTGGAGTTCGGCGGGATGGACTCGCCGCTGCCCTGCGAGCCGTACCCGAAGGCCGGCGGGATCTGCAGCAGCACCCGGCTGCCGACCGGGACGCCCTCCAGGCCGATCGCCCAGCCCGGGATCAGGCCGGACAGCGGGGAGACCAGCGGCTCGCCGCGGGAGTAGCTGCCGTCGAACGGGGCGTCGGCGTCGTACGTCGAGCCGAGGTAGTCGACCGTGACGGTGTCGGAGGTCTTGACCTTGCGGCCGTCACCCTCCTCGATCACCAGGCGCTGCACGGGGGTGTCGAGCTCGGGCTCGTCGATGCCGTCGAAGTCCAGGGCGACCGGGTCGCCGCCCTCGACCACCAGCGAGGGCTGGGAGTCGGCGGTGGCGTCCTCGGCCTCCTCCGAGGTCGGCGTCGGGGAGACCTGCTGCTCCTCGACCAGGTCGGCCACCAGGAGCACCGGGTCGTCGTCGCCGAGGCCGAGCGGGTTGTCGGCGGTGTCGCCGTCGAAGAGGCCGTCGGCGGAGGTGAGGGCCACGACGCGGGAGCCGTAGGTGGCGCCGTCCATGACCTCGACCAGCAGCTCACCGACCCGCTCGTCGTTGGGCAGCGTCTGCGCGGCACCATTGGTGTAGTCGCTGTAGACCTCGTCCTGGGTGCTGCCGTTGGCGACGTAGAGGTAGGCCATGACGACGTCGCCGTCCTCGATCTCCTCACCATCGCCCTCGACCGCCGTGCTGACCTCGGACTCCTCCGGCTTCTCGAGCTCGGCGTCCTCGTCCCACTCCACACTCAGGGACTCGCCGACCTCCCCGGAGAAGCTCAGTCCGTCGAGGCCCTCGACGGTGACGCCACCGCCGTCGGAGCCGGCGTCGGGCTCGCCCTCGGAGTCGGAGCCGCACGCCACGAGGGCGGGCAGGAGGAGCGCCACGAGGGCGAGGGCGGGACGGGTACGACGGAGCACGGGACGCAACCTATGCGGTCGCGTCCCGTGCTCGGTCATCCGGGGCTGCCCGGGCGGCGCTGGTGTGACGGGTGTCCCTGAGCAGTCCCGATCAGCCGACGGTCCGCTTGGTGCGGGAGACCACTGTGCCGTCACGGATCCAGCGGACCTCGACGACGTGCTGGCCGCGACCGAGCGAGCCGGCCTTCGCGGCGAGCTTGAACCCGGCCGAGCCGGGCTTGGTCACGACCGTGCGCGAGGCCACCCGCTTGCCGTCGACGTACATCTCGACGCGCTCGTCTGCCTTGGTCGGGCAGCCGTTCGCGCTGACCGACGCCTTCGTCGGGCACCGGTCGTCGCGGTCGAAGAGGCCGTCGCCGTCGGAGTCCGGGCAGCCGGCACCGGTGCTCGGGCCCTTGGCGGTGCGGCAGGCGTCGGCGACGTCCGGGACGCCGTCGCGGTCCCGGTCCTTGCTGACCGTGGTGGCCTTCGCGGTGAGCGTGAACGTGCTCGGCTCCAGGACCTGCTGCGGGTCGACCGTGATCGACAGGTCGCGGCGGGCCCAGGGGACGGTGATCGTGAGGCGGTTGTCGCCCTCGTTGCGGACCTGGCTGGACCCGCCGTCGACAGACATCTCGAAGAAGTTGGCGCCGGTCCACTCCAGCGTGACCTCGACGGTCGCCTGCTCCTTCACGGGGACCGTGAAGTAGTTCATCGTGTCCACGGCGCTGACCAGTCCGCCCAGCCCGAGGGTGCTCTCGAAGGGGTACTTGGTGACACCGCCCTCGGGGGTCAGCGTGGTGGTCGACCGGGTGACCCGCTTCGCGACCGGAGCGTCACGCAGGTCGCGACGCGACATCTTCGGAGCCGCGACCTGGACGCCGAGGGCGTCCGGGACCGAGTCGGCCGTGGCGACCCAGTCGTTGCTGCGCAGGTGGTAGCCGGTGATCGCGTTGACGGTGTAGGGCGCGGTGATCTGCTGGTCGGCCAGGTAGTCGCGCCTGATCTTGAAGTCGACGGTGTTGTCGTCGTTCCAGGTCGCGGTGCCCTCGGGCAGGTAGTAGCCGGTGCCGTTGTCCATGACCACCGGGGTGCCGGAGGTGTCGCCGGTGGCGATGAAGGAGTCGAAGCGCCGTCCGTCGATCAGGAGGCTGTAGGCCGTGACCGAGGTGGGCAGGGCGGCGGGCGAGACCTGCCCGACGCTCATCGTCGCCCGGACGAACTTCTTGTCCGTGCGCACGCTCATCGACGTCAGATCGGTGATCGGGGTGCCGCCGTCACCGGTGGCGTCCTCCGCCGAGGCCGAGCGCTTCTTGGGGGCCTTGCCCAGCGGCACGTTGGTGGCCTTGCCCTTGACCTTGACCTTGCCGCCGGCCAGCGAGACCTTGCCGGCGCGCAGCACCGGACGGCTCGTCTTCTCCGGGGTCGGGGTGAAGCTCCCGTACGACAGCGGGACCGCTCCCTGGTCGGGCTGCGGGCAGTCGGCCGCCGAGCCGGTCGACGAGGCGTAGTGGTGGTCACGCGGGTGCTGGACCTGGAAGGAGCTGAGGCCGTCACCGGCCAGGTCGTTGGGGACCAGCTCGTCCTTGGCGGTGACCTTGCCGTCACCGTTCACGTCGAGGTACTTGCTCATCCGCAGCGCGAAGCCCTCCACGTCGAGGGTCGAGACGCACTTCGCGATCCCCGGGGGGTCGGTGCTGTAGGCCATGATGTCGTTGGTGGCCGTCGGGCCCCACGGGCCGTCGGCGCCGTCGCCGACGTGGCCGACGGTCAGGCAGTGGCCGAACTCGTGGGCCACCAGCTCGTAGAGCGGGAAGAAGTCCGAGGCCCCCGGCACCGGGTCGACGGCGCCGTTGACCGCGAAGCAGACGTTGCCGCCCACGCCGCCGCAGTCGGCGACGTAGGTGCCGCCCTTCTCCTGTCCGTGTTGGTCGAACCCCTTCTTCTTCTGCCACGCGCGGAAGTCCAGCGGATCGTCCTCGACGAGGCAGGGCGCGCCCTCCCCGTCGATGATGCCCAGCTCGCCGGCGAAGGAGACCGGGTCGATGCCGATGCCGATGCCGCCGGCGGGGTTGCTCATGATGACCACGATCTCCGGGTCGACCAGGTCCAGCGGCTCGGTGAGCAGACCGGCCGGGTCGACGACGAGCTCGTGGGTCGTGATGTTCATGTCCACGCCGTCGGCGAGCCAGTCCAGGCCCATCTCGTCGGCGAGGTAGTCGACGCCCTCGCCCCACATCTGCACGGCCTGCTCGGCGACGCGGAGGTCGCGCTCCACCACGGGGCTGACCGGAGCCAGGATCGCCACGTCGATCTGGGGGTCGTCGAGGGCGTTGAGCCCCACCTTCATGTGGTAGCACTCGTTGTCCGGGTTGATCGGGTCGCGGTCGACGATGCACCCGGCCGGCAGTCTGCCGTCACCGAAGTAGGACCGGGTGAAGTCGTCGGCGGGCGCGGAGGACGCCGGCGCCCCCAGCCCCACGAGGGCGGTGGTCACCGCCGCCAGGAGGATCGTCGGACGGACGAGGTGTCTGCTGTTCACACACCCGTCAACGAGGCACCGCGCAACAGGCTATCCGCCTGATGGACAGATCTCGCGACTGTCGCCGCCGTCACTCCCCGTCACTCCCGGGTCACTCCCGGGTCACTCGCGGGTCGCGGCGGGGCGCTCCGGGTCACGCCCCGGTACGCCCCAGGCAGTGGCCGAGCTCGTCGCCGACCAGGCTGAAGGCCTCCATCGGGGCGACTCCCCCGGCGGTGAAGGTCGCGTTGACCGCGAGGCAGACCGGCTCGCCGTCACACTCCGCGTCGAAGGTGCCCTCCGGCAGCCGGTGGTGGCTGTCGAACCCCTCCCGCTCGCGCCAGGCACCGAAGGCGAAGACGTCGTCGTACGTCGTGCAGCCGGTGTCGAGCACCGCGCCACCGGCGCTCGCGGTGTCGCTCGCCACCACGACCACGATCTCGGCGCCGACCACCTGCGCCGTACCGTCCGGGGCGACGCGCTCGGTGCGCACGGCCAGCTCGGCCGCCTCCTCCTCGCCGGACAGCCCGGCCAGGCCGCCCTGCCACATCCGGGCGCCTTCGGTCACCAGGCCGACCGCCCGCTCCGCGTCGCTGCTGTCGGTGGACTCGTCGACGAGGACCACCACCTCGATCGCGCCCTCGGGCACCACGACCGGGCTGTTGCCCGCCCCCGGCGCACCGGTCGGGGTGGCCTCGTCACCACGGGTCGCCAGCACGACGGCGACGACGACGCCCGCCGCGGCGAGCCCGAGGACGGCGAGGAGGGTCAGGAGTCGGCGCACGCGACTAGTGTCGCGGACGTGGACCTGCCCGTCATGCCGCCGGTGCGACCGATGCTCGCGAAGTCCGTCAAGGGGGTCCCCGACCCCGACAAGCACGGGGGGCTCTCCTTCGAGCCCAAGTGGGACGGTTTCCGGTGCCTGCTGTTCAAGGACGGCGACGAGGTCGAGCTGACCAGCCGCAACACCAAGCCGCTGACCCGCTACTTCCCCGAGCTCGTCGAGGCGGCGCGCGCCCAGCTGCCGCAGCGGTGCGTGCTCGACGGCGAGGTCTTCGTGGCGCTGGCCCGTGACAGCGGTGGCCGCGAGCTGGAGTTCGAGGTGCTGCAGGAGCGCATCCACCCCGCGGCCTCCCGCATCACCATGCTGAGCGAGAAGACCCCCGCCGAGTACGTCGCCTTCGACCTGCTCGCGCTCGGTGACGAGTCGTGGGTCGACCGGCCGTTCGCGGAGCGGCGCGAGGCCCTGGAGCAGGCGTGGACCGGCGTACCCTCCGGGCGCTGCCACCTCACCCGCACCACCACCGACCCGACCGAGGCGCAGCGGTGGTTCGCGCAGTTCGAGGGGGCCGGTCTCGACGGGGTGATCGCCAAGCCGTTGACCGCGCCGTACGCGGAGAACGCCCGCACGATGCTCAAGATCAAGCACGAGCGCACCGCCGACGTGGTGCTGTGCGGCTACCGCGAGCACAAGACCTCCACGCCCGACCAGCCGTTGCTCGGCAGCATGCTGCTCGGGCTCTACGACGGCGACCGGCTCCAGCACGTCGGCGTCTCGGCCAGCTTCACCGCCGCCCGGCGTGCCGAGCTCTGGGCCGAGCTGCAGGGCCTGGTCTGCCCCATCGAGGAGCACCCGTGGGGCGAGTGGGCCGGCAGCGAGTGGGCGATCGCCAACCCCGACCGCGTGCCCGGCACCCAGTCGCGCTGGAGCCAGGGCAAGGACCTCTCCTTCACCCCGCTGCGACCCGAGCGGGTGCTGGAGGTGAAGTACGACAACATGGAGGGACGGCGCTTCCGGCACACCGCGCACTTCACACGCTGGCGCCCTGACCGCGACCCGACGTCCTGCGGCTACGAGCAGCTCGACGAGGTCGCTCGCTACGACCTGGCCGACATCCTCACGGACGGCTGACCGGCGGGCCCGACAGGACTATCGTCGGAGCATGGAGACCTACCCCGTCGTCCTCCTCGTCGAGCAGGCCCTCTCGGCCGCCGACGCGGCCCAGGTCCGCTCGCTGCACGAGGAGCTGGTCGAGGAGGGGCAGCAGGTGAGCTACCACGTGCTGCTGCCGATCCACGACGCCGCCGCCCGGATCGAGGCGGCCATGGGCTCACTCGCCGGCGGCGAGCTGCTCACCAGCCCCGCGGTCACCATGTCCGAGGTCGACCTGGACTCGGTGCGCGAGGAGTGCCGGCACGCCTCGGAGGAGGAGCTGCAGCGCACGCTGTCCCACCTCGCCGAGGTCGGGGCGGTCGCGACCGGCAAGGTGATCACCGAGCCGCCGATCGACGCCCTCACCGCCGAGGTGGCCGCCATCGACGGCCGCGAGGCGATCATCCTCACCCGGCCGCACGTCGTGGCGGAGTTCTTCCACCTCGACTGGACCTCCCAGGCTCGCCGCAAGCTCGGCGTCCCCGTGCTGCACCTGCTCGAGCACGAGTCGATCGAGGAGCAGTCCGCCGGCGGCGGCGAGGGCGCGACCGGCCTCTGAGGGCTCCGTGCCTCGACACGCCCAGCACGCCCTCGTGCCTCGGGCGTGGGCTCGCTCGACCTCGACGCACGGACGCCGCGATCTCGTTCCTCGATCGCGGCTGTGCGTCAAAACTCGTACTTGAACCGCTTGAGGTCCTTGGCGAAGACCTCGGCGACCTTGTCGCGCATCTCGTCGGTGTAGTGCTGGCGGTAGTCGCTGGACGGCCCGGTGTTGACCTTGAGCGACTCGCCGGGCCACTCCAGCCCGATGCGGTCCCACACCTTCTGCAGGTCGGCGTCGAAGTTCTCCTGGCGACCGATGAAGTCGGCGCGCCGGCCCTGGCCGCGCAGGTAGGTGATCTGGGCGCGACGCAGCTCGCGCTGCTCGTCGGGGCCGCGGAGCACGAAGCTCTCGAAGTCGGGGTAGTTCGGCAGCACCCGCTTCCACAGCCGGTTCTTCGCCAGCTGCTTGGCGGCCTTCTGGTTGCCCTCGGCCGCCTGGATCTCGGCGCGGCGCATCATGGCGTACCAGGAGTACATCCGAGCCCAGGGATTCCGGACGAAGCCGAAGATGAAGTACTCCTTCAGCTCCGGGTGCGCCTTGAGCGCCGGGGCGAGCCGGGCGTGCCGGCCCCCGCGCAGACCCTGGAGGTAGGAGACGTCGGGGATGGCCTCCTCGAGCATCCGGTCGATGGTGGACCCACCGGTCTTCTGCACGTGCACGAAGAGCACGCGACGCTCGTGGGACACCATCATGCGGCGCACACTACCGGTGGCCGCGGACGACTCCGAGCGCCTCCCCGGCGCCACGTCCACGCATCGTCGTGCCGCTCGACGCAGGGACCCCCCACCCGGTGTTTTGTTACCGACTTGTGGATCTGGCGAGGAACGCGCGCAACCCCACCTTCCCTACCTTATTTCTCACGAGGTCCGCCGGGGGGCGGCCTCGGACCTGGACCAACATCGACGCCCCGCGAGGCTGGGGGGCACGCGGGACGTGTCGGTAGGACCAGGGTGGCTCCGGGGGGAGCCGAGATACAACGCTGGTGGCCCGCCCGAGCTGAGCTCCGGCGGGCCGCCGCCATTTCGGGCCGCCATCTCAGGCAGCCATCTCAGGCCGCCGTGCCCGACCCGCCACGTCAGGCCAGGCGGTTGCCGTCCTCGTCCCAGTGCTCGGCGACCTTCTTGCTCGGCTGCACCCGCGGCGGCTCGCCGGGCATCTTGGGGTAGTCGGGCGGGAAGTTGAGCTCGCCGCCGGGCAGCGTCTCCCACAGCTCCAGCAGCGGCTCGAGGGAGAATGCCTCGTCGTCGATGGTGGCCCAGGCGTCCCCCTCGGAGGCCAGCCGCTCGGGGACCGTCATGAGGTTGAGGTCCCGGGGGTCGCGCACCTCCGACAGGTCCGCCCAGGTCAGCGGGGTGCTGACCGGCGCGCCGGGCTGGGGCCGCAGGGAGTAGGCCGAGGCGATGGTGCGGTCCCGGTTGTTCTGGTTGTAGTCCACGAAGATCCGCTCCCCCCGCTCCTCCTTCCACCACGCCGTGGTCACCTGGTCGTCGCGCTGCTCCAGCGCCCGCCCGAACCCGATGGCGGCGTGCCGCAGGTCGGTGAACTCCCAGCGCGGCTCGATGCGCACGTAGACGTGCACCCCGCGGTTGCCCGAGGTCTTCGGATAGCCGCGCAGCCCGAGCTCCTCGAGCAGCTCGCGGGCCACGTCGGCGACCCGGAGCGTGTCGGAGAAGGTCGTGCCCGGCTGCGGGTCGAGGTCGATGCGCAGCTCGTCGGGACGGTCCAGGCTGGTCGGGTCGTCGCTGCGGCGTACGGGCCAGGGGTGGAAGGTGATCGTGCCCATGTGGGCGCACCAGACCGGCACCGCGATCTCGGTGGGGCAGATCTCCTCGGCGGTGCGGCCCGAGGGGAAGGTGACCGTGGCGGTCTCGAGGTAGTCGGGCGCTCCCTTGGGCACCCGCTTCTGGTAGAACGCGTCGGCCTTGGAGTCCTGCGGACCCGTGGCGAGCCGCATCCCGTCACGCACGCCGGAGGGCCAGCGCTCCAGGGCGGTCGGCCGGTCGCGCAGCGCGCGCATCAGTCCGTCCTCGACCGAGGCGACGTACTCGGCGACCATCAGCTTGGTGATGTCGGGCGTGCGCTCGGTCGCCTCGTAGATGACCCGGTCCGGGCTGCTGACCCGCACGGACCTGCCGCCAGCCTGGACCTCCGCCGCCTTCGCCGCCATGTCGCGACCTTATTGCGTGGTCCCGACAGCGGCACCCACCTACGGTGACGGGTGTGAGCTCCCCTGACCCGCGACACGACGACCTGATCTTCGGCACGCTGGACGTGCACGCCACCGACGAGGAGACCCTCGCCGCGCTGCACGCCTACGGCGACGCGTGGAGCACCGCGTTCCTCGAGGGTCGCCTCGACGAGGAGAAGCGCAAGCGCTGGCTGGCGCACAGCCGCGAGGACGACGTGACCTTCCGGTTCGCCCGCCCGCGCACGACGGTCGCAGGCGCCTCGCGCCCGGTGGCGACCTTCTCCTCGTGGGACCAGGAGATCAACGTCGGTGGCGCCTCCCTGCTGCCGCTCCGGATGATCACCGACGTCACGGTGGCCCCCACCCACCGCCGCCGCGGCCTGCTGACGAGGCTGATGAGCGAGGACCTCGCCGACGCCGCCGCGACGGGCGTGCCGCTGGCCGCGCTGACGGTCTCGGAGGGCTCGATCTACGGCCGCTTCGGGTTCGGCCCCGCGACTCGCTACCGCTCGGTCGAGGTGGACGTGCGGCCCGGTCGCTTCCGGCTGCGTCAGGACGCCACCGACGAGCCCGGCTCGCTGCAGCTGGTCGAGCCGAAGGACGCCTATCCGCTGACCCGCGAGGTGTACGCCGCGCACCTGGCCCGCACGCGGGGCGAGGTGGCACGGCCCGCGTTCTACGAGCAGGTCTACAACGGCTCGTTCAACTGGGAGTCCGGCGGCCCGGACCGGGTGCTCACCACCGTGCTGCACCTCGATGCGGACGGCCGCCCGGACGGCTACTGCCACTACCGCGTCAAGGAGGGCGACTCCCACGACCAGCACCGGATCGACGTCCACGACCTGGTCGCGCTGACCCCCACCGCCTACCTCCGGCTGTGGCAGTTCCTCGCCGACGTCGACCTGATCTCGGTGGTCCGCGCGCGTGTGCTGCACGACGACCCGCTCGACCACGCCGTCGTCGACCCCCGCACGATGACGACCAAGCAGGTCGTCGACATGCTGTGGGTGCGCATCCTCGACCTGCCCGTCGCGCTGGAGGCGCGCCCGTGGCGCGAGGACGGCACCGTGGTGCTCGAGGTGGAGGACTCCCTCGGGCACACCGCCGGCCGCTGGCGGGTCACCACCGAGAAGGGGCAGGCCCGCGTGGAGAGGACCGCGGACTCCCCCGGGGTCTCGCTCTCGGCGGAGACCCTGGCGACCCTCTACCTCGGCGACCGGCTGGTGCCGACCCTGGCAGCCGCCGGCCGCCTCACCGGCCCGGACGTGGAGACCTTCGCCGCGATGGCGGACCATGCCGGCCCTGCGCCGTACTGCCGAACGGGGTTCTAGGCCGAGAGGTCACTCACGCACGTTCCACGCGTCACTGACGCACGCCACGTCAGAGGACGCCCCTGCCCTTGCGCCGCTCGAAGACCAGCTGAGTCTCCGTCGAGCGCACCACCGGGTGCACGGTGACGTGCTCGAGCACCAGGTCGCGCAGCGCGCCGGGGTCGGCGACGGCGACCAGCAGGTGGAAGTCGTCCTCGCCGGCCACGTGCAACGCCTGCAGGACGCCCGGGGCCTCGACCAGGGCGTCGTACAACGTCGTGACGTGCTGCTGGTCGTGGCTGCCCAGGCGCACCTTGATGACCGCCTGGAGCGGGAAGCCCAACGTGGCGACGTCGACCTGCACGCTGGTGCCGACGATGACGCCACGGTCGCGCAGCGAGCGCACCCGGTAGGCGCAGGTCGACTCGGCCACCCCCAGCCGCGAGGCGAGCGCCTTGTTGGTGAGCCGTCCGTCCGCGCCCAGCGCGCGCAGGATCTCCAGGTCGAGGGAGTCCAGGCCGGGGGCGGCCCGGTCAGCGTGTTGTGATCCAGGCAACGCGAGCTCCTCAGGAGAGGGATGTTCTGCTACTTCTCCAACATATCTCTCCTGCGACTACGTCTTCGACAACCGAGGGGCTCAACCGACGGCTTCTCAGCGAGACTCCTCGCATGCGCCTCGACTCCCTCGCCGTGCACAGCGGCCGCGACGACCTGACCGGCCTCGGCGTGCACGCGCTGCCGCTGGACCTCTCCTCGACCAACCCGCTGCCCGACCTCGACACCGGCGGCGAGTCCTACGAGGCGATGGCCACGGGCGGGCACCCCACCGCGGGTGGCCACGTCTACCAGCGGCTGTGGAACCCGACGGTGGCACGCTTCGAGACCGCGCTGGCCACCCTCGAGCACGCCGAGTCGGCGGTCGCCTTCGCCTCCGGCATGGCCGCGATGTCGGCCGCGGTGCTCTCACGCACGATGCTGACCGGCAAGCGCCACGTCGTGGCGGTCCGCCCGATGTACGGCGGCACCGACCACCTGCTCTCCACCGGTCTGCTCGGCACCGAGGTCTCCTGGTGCACCGAGTCCGAGATCGCCGCCACGGTGCGCCCCGACACCGCGCTGGTCGTCGTGGAGACGCCGGCCAACCCGACGCTGGAGCTGCTCGACATCGCCGCGGCCGTGGCCGCAGCCGGCGACGTGCCGGTGCTGGTCGACAACACCTTCGCCACCCCGGTGCTGCAGAACCCGCTCGACCAGGGCGCCGCGATGGCGCTGCACAGCGCCACCAAGTACCTCGGCGGCCACGGCGACGTGGTGGGCGGCGTGATCGCCTGCAGCGAGGAGACCGCCAACGGCCTGCGCCAGGTGCGCGCGGTGACCGGCGGCATCCTGCACCCGCTCGGCGCCTACCTGCTGCACCGCGGCCTGGCCACCCTGCCGCTGCGGGTGCGTGCCCAGCAGGAGGGCGCCCGTCGCCTCGTGGAGTTCCTCCGGGGCCGCGAGGAGGTCGCGGCCGTCCACTACCCCGGCCTCGACGACCCGCGCGGGCTCGTCGGCACCCAGATGCGCGGCCCCGGCGCGATGGTCGCCATGACCCTGCACGGCGGGTACGCCGCTGCTGCGCGGCTGACCTCCGCGGTCTCCCTGTTCACCCATGCGGTGTCGCTGGGCGGCGTCGACTCGCTGATCCAGCACCCTGCGGCACTGACCCACCGCCCCGTCGCCCCCCACGCGCGACCCGGTGCGGGCGTCGTTCGCCTCTCGGTCGGGCTGGAGGACCCGCTGGACCTGCTCGACGACCTCGCCGCCGGGCTGGCCGCCGCCGGGGTGGGCAGCCCGACGGCGACGTCGGCGACGTCGGTGACCCCCTCGGTGGCCCCCTCGGTGGCCCCCTCGGTGGCACAGTGTCGCCAGAGCGAGCAGACCCGCCGGACCGTCGGCGTCTGACCGTCCCCGACCGTCCCCGACCGCCCCTGACCCGCCCGCCGGAGGAGCCCGAGTGACCACGCCCGACCCTGCCCTGCTGCGTGAGATCTCCCGCCGCGTGCTGTGGCTGGCCACCTCGATCGTCGACGCCGCCAACGCGGGGCGTCCCAACGACAGCGGCGTGAAGGTCGGAGGCCACCAGGCGTCCTCGGCCTCGATGGTCGACATCATGGTGGCGCTGTGGTTCGCCGAGCTCGAGCGCGACGACCGGGTCTCGGTCAAGCCGCACGCCTCGCCGGTGCTGCACGCGCTCAACTACCTGCTCGGCGACCTCGACGAGGCCTACCTGCCGACGCTGCGCGAGAAGGGCGGGCTGCAGTCCTACCCCTCGCGGCTCAAGGACCCCGACACCGTCGACTTCTCCACCGGATCGGTCGGCATCGGCGCGACCGCGGCGCTGTGGGCGGCGATGTCGCACCGCTACGTGGCCTCCCGCTTCCCCGACGCCCCGCCCGCCGGCCGCTTCATCAGCCTGCTCGGCGACGCGGAGCTGGACGAGGGCGCGATCTGGGAGGCCGTGGCCGACCCCGCCGTGGCCCGCCTCGGCGAGGTGCTGTGGGTCGTCGACGTCAACCGGCAGTCGCTGGACCGGGTGGTGCCCGAGCTGCAGATCGCGAGACTGGCCGGCATGTTCGCGGCTGCGGGCTGGCAGGTCGTCACCATCAAGTGGGGCCGTCGGATCAGCGAGCTCTTCGAGCGCCCCGGCGGCGCCGAGATGCGCACGCGTCTGGAGCAGATGCCCAACGAGGAGTACCAGCGGATGCTCCGCGCCGGAGCCGACGAGATCGCCGGTCGGCTGCTGGCCGACTCCGAGGAGTGGTCACCGTCGGCCGCACTGCGCGAGCTGGTCGACGCCCTCGACGCCGACGACCTCGCCGAGCTGGTGCGTGACCTCGGCGGTCACGACCTCGGCCTGCTCGTCGACACCTTCGCCGACGTCGCCGACCAGCGCCCCACCGTCGTGTTCGCCTACACGATCAAGGGCCGTGGGCTGCCCACCGAGGGCCACCCCAACAACCACTCCGCCCTGCTCACCGGCGACCAGATGGCCGCCCTGGCCGAGCGGACCGGTGGTGACCGATCCGCTCCGTGGTCGCGCTTCGAGGCCGGCAGCGCCGCCGCCGAGCTGTGCGAGCAGCGCGCCGCGGCTCTGCGTCGTACGCCGCAGCCGCCGACGACCCCGCTGCCGGTGCCGGTCGCCCTGGGCCACACCCACAAGCGACCGGTCTCGACCCAGGCGGCCCTGGGCCGGTTGCTGGCCGACCTGCACCGCGATGCGCCCACGGTGGCCGCCCGGGTGGTCACGTGCAGCCCCGATGTGGCCTCCTCCACCAACCTCGGCGGCTGGATCAACAAGGCCGGCGTGTGGTCGGTGGAGGACCGCCGCGACTGGTTCGCCGACGACACCGAGCGGCTGCTGCGCTGGTCGGAGCACCAGAGCGGCCAGCACATCGAGCTCGGCATCGCCGAGGTCAACCTGGTCTCGCTGCTCGGCGAGCTGGGCGCGACCTGGTCGCGGTGGGGCGAGCGGCTGATCCCGATCGCGACCATCTACGACCCGTTCGTCTCGCGCGCGCTGGAGCCGTGGTCCTACGGCATCTACTCCGGCGGTCAGTCGATCCTGGTCGGCACCCCGTCGGGTGTCACGCTGGCCCCCGAGGGCGGCGCGCACCAGTCGATCACCACCCCGTCGATCGGGCTGGAGCAACCCGGCTGCACCGCCTGGGAGCCGGCGTTCGCGCAGGACCTGGAGTGGTGCTTCCTGGCCGCGATGGACTCGGTCGGCGTGCCGGGCGGCAGGTCGTCGTACTTCCGGCTCTCCACCCGCCCCCTGGACCCCACGCTGGCCGCGCTGCCCGACGACCCGGCGCTGGTGGAGCGACGCCGCCGGCAGGCGGTCGCCGGGGGCTACCGGATGCCGGCCGACCACGCCCTCGCCGACGAGCAGGTGACGCTGGTCGGGGTCGGCGCGATCATGCCCGAGGTGCTGGCCGCGGCCGGGAGCCTGCGCGGACAGGGCGTGCGCGCCGGCGTGGTCTGCCTGACCAGCCCCGACCTCGTCTTCGGCTCCTTCCAGCAGCGCGGGCGCCGCGGTGGAGGCACCGGCGGCGACATCCTGGCCGAGCTGCTGCCCGCCTCGACGCCGGCGCCACTGGTCACCGTGCTCGACGGGCACCCGCACACGCTGTCCTTCCTCGCCGGCGCGCGCGGCGACCGGATCCGCTGCCTGGGCGTCGAGGAGTTCGGGCAGTCCTCCGGGCTCGCCGACGCCTACCGGCTGCACGGCCTCGACGTCGCGGCGATCGTGGACGCGGCGCTGGGCCTGGTGGGGTGACGGCGCCCGGTCGGGCGTGCGCGAGCGACCTCTCGGCCGTGCGCCAGCGACCTCTCGGCCGTGCGCGAGTGACGGCTCGGCAGTCCTAGATCAGGGCACTCGGCTGGAAGGTCGGTCGTCGGTCGAGGTCGTCCTTGGTGGGGCGGACGAACTCGAAGGCAGCGGTGCGGACCACGCGCCACGACGGCTCGACCGCGGCGAGGCCCTCGGCGCACGACTCGTGCAGCGGCGGGGCGTGGAAGGCGTTGCGGGCCACCTCCAGGTCGTCGCCGACGAAGGCGATCGGCCGCCCGAGCGACTCCGCGCACGCCCCGCAGATGCGGGACAGGGCGCACTGGGTCACGCGGGCGCCGACCAGCTCACGGCGCCCGTCGGCCCCGGCCTCCCACGCGAACGGCGCGGAGACCGGGTCGACGGCACGACTGAGGCCACGCAGCATCTCTGCTCCCGCCCCCGTCAGGACGCCCGCTGCTGACGCGACCAGCCGCCCAGCTCGCTGCGTCGCGGCGGCCGCTCGGCGTCGGACTTGCGTCCCTTGTCCACCGGGGGCGCCTCGACGGAGTCGGGGCGGGTCGGGGGCTGGGGCGGCTTGTTTGAGGTCGTGAACCGGTTGGGCAGCGACAGCTTCATGATCGTGCGCAGCGCCTGGCCGTACTGCTTGTGCAGCGGGCCGATCGTGTAGGGGATGTCGTACTGGGCGCAGAGCTCCTTCACGCGCACCGAGATGTCGGCGTACCGGTTGCTCGGCAGGTCGGGGAAGAGGTGGTGCTCGATCTGGAAGCCGAGGTTGCCGGAGAGGATGTGCAGCAGCGGACCGCCCTCGAAGTTGGCGGCGCCGAGGATCTGCCGGAGGTACCACTCGGCCCGGGTCTCGTCCTCGATCTCCTCCTCGGTGAAGTGCATCGCCCCGTCGGGGAAGTGGCCGCAGAAGATGATCGTGTAGGCCCACAGGTTGCGGGTCAGGTTGGCGGTCGCGTTCGCGGTGATGGTGGTGCGCCACTGCGGCCCGGACAGCGCCGGGTAGACGACGTAGTCCTTCAGGATCTGGTTGCGGCCCTTGCGCAGGATCTGGCGCAGCTGCCGCTTCATCTCCTTCGGGTCCTTCTCGCCCTTGCGGATGCGCTCGACGTCGAGGTCGTGCAGGGCGACGCCCCACTGGAACAGCGTGGCGAGCAGGGCGTTGTAGACCGGCTGCCCGAGGTTGGCGGGGTTCCACTTCTGCTCGCGCGCCATCCGCAGGATGCCGTAGCCGATGTCGTTGTCGTAGCCCAGCACGTTGGTGAACTGGTGGTGGATGTAGTTGTGCGAGTGCTTCCACTGCTCGGCCGGCTGGGCGGTGTCCCACTCCCAGTTGGAGGAGTGGATCTCGGGGTCGTTCATCCAGTCCCACTGGCCGTGCATGACGTTGTGGCCGATCTCCATGTTCTCCAGGATCTTGGCCACGCCGAGCAGGGCGGCGCCGGCGACCGCACCGGGGATGCGGGTCTTGCGGGAGTGGGGCGTGAGCATGAGCGTGAGCCGGCCGGCGGTGGCCAGGCCGCGCTGCACCTTGATCATCGTGTTGATGTACGCCGCGTCGTCGGCGCCCCGGGAGGCCTCCACCTCCTCGCGGATCTTGTCGAGCTCGCGGCCGAGCTCCTCGACCTGCTCGTCGGTGAGGTGCATGTACTCGGCGACGTCGCTGATGGCCATGGTGGTCCTTCCGGGCTAGATGTCGAAGGTGCAGTCGCCGACGGCGGCGGTGACGCAGGTCTGCACCTGCTCGTTGGTCTGGTCGAACTCATCGCCGTTGCGCAGGTCGCGGACCCGGCCCGAGACGAGGGTGAGGGTGCAGGTGTGGCAGATGCCCATCCGGCAGCCGTAGGGCATGCCCACGCCGGCCTGCTCGCCGGCCTCGAGCACCGTGGTGGCGCCGTCGGCCTCGATGGTCTTGTTGGAGTTGCGGAAGGTGAGGGTGCCGCCCTCGCCGCCCTCACCACCGAACTGGAGGGTGAACCGCTCGAGGTGCAGGTGCTCCTGGAGACCCTCGCTCTCGAAGTGCTCGGAGATGGCGTCGAGCATCGGCGCCGGCCCGCAGGCGTAGGTCTCGCGCTCGCGCCAGTCCGGGCAGAAGGAGTCCAGTCCGCGCTCGGCGTGCGCGAGTTCGAGCATGCCCTCGGTGTCGGTGTGCAGCCGGTGCAGGTGGAAGGAGTCGTGCTTCCCCTCCAGCGCCAGCAGCTCGTCGCGGAAGATCATCCGGTCCGGGGTGGGGCTGGAGTAGTGCATGACCACGTCGGAGGACCCGGTCAGCTGACCACGGCGGTCCATGGTCCGCAGCATCGCCATCACCGGGGTCACGCCGGAGCCGCCGACGAGGAAGAGCATCTTGGCCGGCGGCGGGTCGGGCAGCACGAAGTCGCCCTCGGGGGCCGCGAGCCGCACGATCGTCCCGGGCTGCAGGCTCACCAGGTGGCCCGACATCTTGCCCTCGGGCATCGCGCGGATGGTGATGGCGATGTGCCGCCCGGAGCGCTTGGGCGCCGAGGAGATGGAGTAGGAGCGCCACTGGAACTTCCCGTCGACCTGGACGCCGATGCCGACGTACTGGCCCGGACGGTGGTCGAAGCGCCAGCCCCAGCCGGGGCGGATGACCAGCGTGGCGGCGTCCTCGGTCTCCTCGACGACCTTCTCGATCCGTCCGCGCAGCTCGCGCTGGCTCCACAGCGGGTTGATGAGCCTGAGGTAGTCGTCGGGGTGCAGCGGCGTCGTCAGCTTCGAGCCGGCCTGCCGCACCCGCTCCCAGGGGATCGTGCTCGCCATGTGACCTCCGTCTCCCGATCGGGAGACCCAGTGAACAACCGTTCTCTGTGCTTCGTCAACGCCCCCGTCCGGGTGAAGGGAGCATCACCCGTCATCGGTTCGTCACCTCGGTCCGGGGGTCGCGCTGGGGTCGCGGACTACCGTGGTGGGCATGGGGTACGACGTGGAGAAGACCGACGAGCAGTGGCGGGCCGAGCTCTCGCCGATGGAGTACGCCGTGCTCCGTGAGGCCGGCACCGAGCGGGCCTTCGTCGGCAGGCTGACCGACACCGAGACCGTCGGTGTCTACCGCTGCAAGGCGTGCGACGCGAAGCTCTTCGAGTCCGAGACGAAGTTCCACTCCGGCTGCGGCTGGCCGTCGTTCTACCAGGCCGTGCCGGACACGGTGGAGGAGCGCGAGGACACCTCCCACGGCATGCGTCGCGTCGAGGTGCTGTGCAGGAGCTGCGGGTCGCACCTGGGGCATGTCTTCCCCGACGGCTACGGCACCCCCACCGGTGACCGTTACTGCATCAACTCCGTCAGCCTGACCCTGGAGCCGGCCGACGGCTCGGGCCCGGTGGCCGGCTGAGGCCGGGGCTCCCGACCTAGGACACGTACCACCCGTCCACGCCGACCTCCTGGCCGTAGCGGGGCTGGTACTGGTCGAAGAAGACCCGCGAGACCAGCTCGCGCCGGCTGCGCACGTCGGCCTTGGCGAAGACCGCCTTCAGGTGGTCCTGGACGGTGTAGGCCGAGAGGTGGAGCGTCGCCGCGATCTCCTTGGTGTCGACCCCCTGCAGCACCAGCTGGGTCACGTCGCGCTCGCGGGCGGTCAGGTCGAAGGCGGCCACGACGAGCGGCACGATCTCGGGCGGCCGCGCCTCCTCGATCGTGACCACGACCTGGTCCGTCAGCCCGTCGGGGCCGGTGAGCGGCGTGGCGTTGAGGACCAGCCACATGCCGTTGCGTGCGCGCAGCCGTGACCGGGGCGGTGTGGTGGTCTCCCCCGCGGCGTAGCGGCGGGCGGCACCGACCAGCGCCGACACCGCGCTGATCGCGGCCCCGCTGTGGGCACCGGTGACCAGCTCCTCGATCCAGGTCTCGGCGCCGAGGCTCATCTGCAGCACCTCGCCGTCGCGCCCGACGATGACGACGCCCGGGCCGTGCGGCCGCTCGTCGGTGAACGCCTCCGCCGCCGAGGCGAGCAGTCCCGACCGCACCCCCCGGGCGAGGAACGGGGAGAGACCGGCCAGCATCTCGACCTCCGCCGGGGCGAAGTGCTCACCCCCGCCGCGGAACATCGCGACCGCGCCCCAGCAGCGACCGTCCTCGAGGAACAGCCCCCGCAGCTCGTCGTCGAAGCCGAAGTAGGGCCGCATGAACTCGTCCATGCGACGCGACGCGGCCACGTCGCCACCGGTGACCTGGTGGACCGACGCCGCGACCCGACCGGTCTCGGCCATCCGGACGAACGTCGTCTCCTCGACGTCGCCGTACTCCCGCAGCCCCCACTCGTGGTCGTGGGTGTTGCGGTGCACGAGGTCCCCGTACTTCCGCGAGCTCGTGACCAGCCCGGTCGCCGGGTCCGCAGTGGCCACGCAGGCGCCCTCGGTCGGCAGCACCCGTGCCAGCGAGTCCAGCACCTCGGCGACGAACTCGTCGACGCACAGCCCGGCGCGCGAGAGGCAGTCGACGTCGCGCGTCACGCGCTCGACGGCGAGCGGCGTCAAGGTCGTGGGAGGCACTCCTCGATTGTGCGGACCCCGCTCGGACCCCGGCATCCCACAATTCTGGGTGGTCCAGCCCACCCAGGGCCGACGGTCCTGAAGTCCCCCCGGCTGCGGGATGGCGGGTGCGGGTCCCCCGGCCCGACCGTGGTGCCGTGACCAGCGGCACGTTCCCGATCCCTCCCCAGGCCTCCCTGGACGAGGCCGGGCGACTCCTCCACGAGGACGACCCCGCGGCCCAGCTCGCGCTGGGGCTGGCCGGGGTCGAGGCCTGCCTGGCGGACCTCGGGCTCGGGCCCGACGACCTCACCAGCCTGCGGGTCACCACGGTCGATCACGACCGGGTCGGGCCGGTCCTCGACGTGCTCGCCGAGCGTCTCACCCAGACCGGCGCGCGGCCGCTGCTCACCGTTCACCAGGTCGAGCGGCTCAGCCCTCCCGGGCTGCTCGTGCTGCTCGACGGCACCGCCCGACTCCCCCACCCCGGCCCGGCGATCCCGGGCCCCACCCAGAGAGATAACCCCAGGACCCTCACCACTCCCGACTCCTCAGTGCTGCTGGAGGCAGCACCCGGGCGCGTCCACCTCTCCGGCACACCGGGGTACGACGCCGCACGGATGCCCTGGAACCTCGCGATCGACCAGCGCCCGGCCGCCGTCGCCGTCCCGCACACCGTCGAGGAGGTCGTCGCGCTCGTCCGCACCGCCCGCCGCCTCGGCCTGCGGGTGGCCCCGCAGAGCACCGGCCACGGCGCGGCGCCGCTCCACGGCCGGCTCGCAGGCTCGCTGCTGCTGCGGATGCACGAGCTCACCGGCGTACAGGTCGACGGCGCGGCGCGCACCGCCCGCGTCGTCGGTGGCACCACGTGGGCACCGGTCGTCCACGCGGCGGCCGAGCACGGTCTGACCGCCGCCCACGGCAGCGCCCCCGACGTGGGCGTCGTCGGCTACACGCTCTCAGGCGGGATGTCGTTCTACGGCCGGCAGCACGGGCTGGCGGTCAACCACGTCCGCGCGGTCGAGCTGGTCACGCCCGACGGCCGGCTCGTGCGCTGCTCCGCCACCGAGGAGAGCGAGCTGTTCTGGGCCGTGCGCGGCGCCGGCGGCAACCTCGGCGTCGTCGTGGCCGTCGAGATCGACCTGCTGCCCCTCGCCGAGGTGTACGCCGGGATGCTGCTGTGGGACGCCTCCGCCACCGACCGGGTCGTCTCGACCTGGGCCGCCTGGGTCCGCGACCTCCCCGAGTCCGTGACCACCTCGCTGCGGGTGATGCACTTCCCGCCGATCCCCGACCTGCCGCCGTTCCTGTCCGGCCGCGACGTCGTCGTGATCGACGGTGCGGTGCTCGAGGACGACGCGGAGGCCGAGCGCCTGCTGGCGCCCCTGCGCGACCTGGCCCCGGAGATGGACACCTTCGGCCGCGTGCCGGCCCCGGTGCTGCTCGACGTGCACATGGACCCGCCCGCCCCCACCCCGGCGGCCACCGCGCACGCGGTGCTCGGGCACCTCGACCCCGCCGGTGCGGCGGCGTTCGCGCGGGTCTCGGTCGAGCCGTCGGGGTTGCTGTTCACCGAGCTCCGCCACGTCGGCGGGGCCTTCGGACGCGCGCCGGAGACCGCCGGGGCGCTGGGCTCCCTGCCGGGCGACCTGGTGCTGCACTGCGTCGGCGTGGCCCCGACGCCCGAGGCCTTCGCGGCGGTCCAGCGCGACGCGGCGGCCGTGCTCGCCGCGATGCGGCCCTGGGAGGTCCAGGGACGGTCGCTGACCTTCACCGACGAGCCGGACCCGCAGTCGGGAGCGTGCGCCGACGCCTTCGACCCGCGCGCCTGGTCGCGGCTCGTCGAGGTGCGCCACCTCGTCGACCCCGACGGCCTCATGCAGGCCGCCGTCGAGGTGGGCTGAGGCCCGCCGGCCGCCGGGCTCCTCAGGACTCGCGCGGCAGCAGGGCCGGCACCACCACGACGACGTGCTCGCCGTAGGTGGTGTCGGCCCACTCCTGGAGGGTGCCGTCGTCGTAGGGGACGTCGACGTAGACCTGCTGCTCGGTCGGGTAGGCGCCCTGCGCACCCGAGACACCGGGCAGCTCGGCGGCGACCTCCTCGGCGATGGCCTTCAGCTCCGCGGCGCTGGGCGGGTCGGTGGGGAGCGGGTCCGGCTCCGGCTCCTCGCGCATGACGTCGTACAGGGCGGCGGGGATGGCGTCGACGACGGTCAGCGCCGTGCCGTCCCAGGAGCCGGAGACCGCGAACGAGCCCCAGCGGACCCTGCCCTGCTTCTCGTGGATCTCGTGCTCGGACCAGTCCCACCCGAGGACCTCCGGGCCCCCGCACTGCGGCGGCCAGGACTCCGCGATGGCCCCGAGGCAGACCTCGGGGCCGTCCCCGGTGTCCATCACCATCACCAGGCCGCGGGAGCGGACGTCGGCGGGCAGGTCCAGCGCCGGCGCACCGGTCGGCGCGTCGGGTGCCGGGTCGCGGGCGACGTCGTCGCCCCCGCTGCTGCTGCAGGCGGTGGCGGTGAGCAGGACGACGGCGGCCACCGCGGCAAGGCGCAGGGGCGTGGGCACGGGGGTCCGGAGGGTCATGCCGCTCCGACGCGTGGGGCGTGCCCACGGTTCCGCGTCATGGGACGGGAACCAGGGCGGAGCTCACCTCGACCACGCCCTCTCCGAACTCCTCGTCGGCCCACGCCTGGACGGACCCGTCGTCGTGGATGACCTCCACGGTCACCACGCCCATGCTCCGGCCGCTGGAGAGGACCCCGTCGAGCTCCATGAGACCACGCTGGAGATCGCCCAACTCGGCGTCGGTGCGCTCGGCCTCCACGACGCACAGTCCCCCGCCCCACAGCTCGCGCAGCGCCGCCTCGGCGCCCGCGACGTCCACGGTGACGCGCACCGTCCACACCCAGCCGCCGACATCCTCGGCGTCGAGGTCCTCGGACTGGTCGAGTTCCTCGGCGCTCTTCTCGCCTCCGGAGGTGTCGATCCACGAGTCGGCGTACCCCTCGAGCTTCCGGCTGGCGGAGCCCACCCGCTGGTAGTCGGCGTACGTCGTGCGTGACGGGTCGACGACCCAGCCACCCTCGGGCTCCGGGCACGGGGCCGAGAAGTCGATCGGCTCGCGGTCGGGCGGGTCCATCTCTGCGGCTGGCGTGATCTCGAGAGGCGTGAACGACTCTCCGTCGTAGCGGCCGACCACGCCGAAATCGCCCCAGCGCACGCCGCGTTCCTGCTCGTACTCGCCCTCGTGGTCGGCCCAGTCCCAGCCGACCAGCGCAGGGCCGCTGCATTGTGGCGGCAGGGACGTCGCGACCCCGCCCAGGCACAACTCGGCACCATCCCCGTCGTCGATCACGGTGACGGCATGCCGAGTGCTCAACAGGTCGTCGGTGTCCGGCGCCGACGCAGCGGGCTGCTGGTCGCCGCAGGCGGCGAGGGTCGGCAGGAGCAGGAGGGTCGCGAGCCCGAGTCTGGTCACCACCCCAGTGTGACGGCTACGCGCGCCTCCGGGTTCCTGGCCAGGCTCAGGGAAGGGCTCAGGGAAGGGCTCAGGGCAGCCGGTCGACCAGCTCGGCGATCGGGGTGAGCGCGCCGGTGTAGAACGGGATCTCCTCGCGCACGTGACGGCGGGCGGTGGAGCCGCGCAGGTGCCGCATCAGGTCGACGATGCGGTAGAGCTCGTCGGCCTCGAAGGCCAGCAGCCACTCGTAGTCGCCGAGGGCGAAGGAGGCGACGGTGTTGGCGCGGACGTCCTTGTAGTCGCGCGCCATCTTGCCGTGCTCGGCGAGCATCGCGCGCCGCTCCTCGTCCTCGAGGAGGTACCACTCGTAGGAGCGGACGAAGGGGTAGACGCACACGTGCTTCTTGGCGTCCTCGTCGGCGAGGAACGCCGGGACGTGGGACTTGTTGAACTCCGCCGGGCGGTGCAGCGCCATCTGCGACCACACCGGGTCGAGCCGTGCACCGAAGGAGGTGCGGCGGAAGCGGTGGTACGCCGACTGCAGCTCCTCGCTGGTGGCCGCATGCGTCCACACCATCACGTCGGCGTCGGCGCGCAGGCCGCTGACGTCGTAGACGCCGCGCACGACCGTGTCGGACTCGTCGAGCTCGGCGAAGAGCTTCTCGACCTCGGCGCCCTCAGCCGCGCGGTCGGCGTCCGGGCCGAGCACGTCGCGCAGCCGGAACACCGACCACATGGTGTAGCGGATCGAGTCGTTGATCTCGCGCACGCGGGCGGCGTTGGACATGGTGTCGCTCATGGCACCCATTGTGCCGCGTGGCTCAGCCCCGCCCGAGCCCGGCCTCACGCGCGCGGATGATGGCGGCGGCCCGGTCGGGGGCGTGCAGCTTGGCGTAGATCGAGGACACGATGTTGCGCACCGTCTTCCCGGAGACGAACAGCGCGGCGGCGATCTGGTCGTTGCTGCGGCCCGACGCCAGCAGGTCGAGCACCTCGCGCTCACGCTCGGTGAGCTCGGGGAACACCACGGCCGGCTCGGGCCGCGCAGCAGCGGCGAAGAGCGCAGCCACCCGGGCGGCCAGCGAGGCCCCGAAGACCATGCCGCCGGCCGCGGTCGCCCGCACCGCGTGCTGCACCTCCTCGGCCCCCGCGCCCTTGAGGAGGTAGCCCGAGGCACCCGCGCGGACAGCGCTGAGCACCGTGTCGTCGTCCTCGTTCATCGTCAGCATCAGCACCCGCACGTCCGGGTGCCGCCCGCGCAGGAACCGGGTGGCCTCGATGCCGTCGAGGCCGGGCATCGAGATGTCCATCACCACGACGTCGGGCACGTCCGGCACGGCCTCGTCCACAGCGTGCAGGGCCTCCCGACCGTCGCAGGCGGTGCCCACGACCTCCAGGCCGTCCAGCGCGCCGAGCAGGGCGACCAGCCCGTCGCGCACGATCCGGTGGTCGTCGACCACCAGCACCCTGATCGTCCCGGCGCCAGTCCCGCCGGTCCTCTCGCCGCTCACGGTGCTCCCACAGTCGCGGCGGTCGCGGGCGCCGGCGTGACGGGCGCCCCGAGGGGTCCCAGGGGCAGGCTGGCCCGCACCCGGGTGCCGCGTCCGTCGACCGCCGGGCACGCCACGCTGGTCGAGCCGCCGAGCTCCTCGGCACGCTCGCGCAGCGACAGCAGCCCCACGCCCGCGGGTCGGGAGGCGTCCACACCGACACCGTCGTCGAGCACCTCCACCACGAGCGCCCCGTCGGCCACCTCGAAGCGGACCGTGCATCGGGTCGCCGCCGCGTGTCGCACCACGTTGGTGACGGCCTCGGCGGCGATGCGGTACGCCGCGACCTCGACCGCGGCCGGGAGCGCGGGCAGGTCGCCCGCGCTCACGTCGACCGGCAGCGGGCACCGGTCCGCGAGCTGCTCCACCGCGCCCACCAGGCCACGGTCGTCGAGCGCAGGCGGTCGCAGGTCGTGCACCAACCGGCGCACGTCGGCCACGACCCCTTGGACGTGCCGGGTGGTGGCACCCACCTGCTCCGCGGCGGCAGCCGGGTCGCGCTCGAGCAGCAGTCGCGCGGACTCGAGGGCGAACACGACCCCGGACAGCGCCGGACCGAGCCCGTCGTGCAGGTCGCGGCGGATCCGGCGCCGTTCCTCCTCCCGGGCGGTGACGAGCTGGTGCCTGCTGCGCTGCAGCTCCTCGGCGAGCTGGGCGGCCCGCACGGCGGCGACGCCCTGGCGGACCAGGTCGCCGACCAGGCGCTCGTCGCGGGCCGAGAGCCGGGCCCGGACCCCGCGGGCGGGCAGGCCGATCGCCCCGACCTCCTCCCCGCGCTCGTGCACGGGGAGGGTCCGCACCTCGGCCGGGCGGGCGCCGACGGTGGTGCTCCAGGTGCCGCCGCCGATCCGCTCGACCTCGAGGCCGACGTACGACACGCCCAGCGCACCGGCGACCGCCTCGGCGACCTCGCGGAGCCGGTCCTCCACGCCGTCGACGCGGCCGAGCCGTTCGGCGAGGCCGGCCACGACGTCGTACGGCGCGTCGCGGCGCCCGCGGGTCAGCCGCCGCGCGAGGGCCCAGGCGCGCGAGCGCAGCGGGGCGTAGACCAGCGCCGAGAGCAGCAGCACCACCGCGACCACCTGGGTGCGGGTCAGGGACTCGGTGAGCGCGCGGTCGAGCAGGGCGACCACGGCCAGGTCGACGGCGAGGAGCACCCCGGCGACGCCGGCCCACGCCAGCGTGCGGGCGAGCAGGTCGCCGATGGGGACCAGGTCGGGGGCGACCAGTGCGATGGTGATGGCGGCGCCTGGCAACACCATGACGACGAAGGTGAGAGCCAGGTCGACGCCTGGACCGTCGTAGAGCTGAGCCCCGGCGAAGGTGAGCGCCATCGCCAGCACCGACCAGAGCAGCCAGCGGAGCTGGTCGCGCTCGACGCCCCGCGCCCGGCGGTGCCGCACGACCACGATCAGGACCGGCACCACGAAGGCCACCAGCGTCAGGGTGCGCGCGGCAGCACCCGCGCCGTCTCCGAGGACCGTCAGGGTCGTGGGGTCGAGGTCCAGCCCGGGTGGCAGGGGCTCGGCGGGGTCCGGGGCGGGCGCGGTGAGGAACACCAGGAACCCCAGGCCCATCACCGCCAGTGCGGCACGGGAGGCCCAGCCCCACGCCCCCTCCAGCAGGCGTCCGGTCGGGAAGACCAGGAGCAGGACCGCGCCCACCATCGGCAGCAGCGAGCCGACCCTGGCCCAGAACCACATGACCGGGGTGACGGCCGGCCAGACGGACTCGACCGTCACGCCGGCGCGCAGGTAGGACTGGGCCAGTCCGTCCAGCGCCCAGAAGACGCCCAGCCCGGCGAGCGCCCGGGCGGTGCCGCTGCGCGGCTGCCGGACCAGCACCACGGCCGCCAGCGCGGAGAGTAGGACCCCGTTGAGGGTCCAGGGCCAGCCGGGACCGTCGACGAGCCGGTCGCCCAGGCCGTCAACCAGCCCGTGGGTGGTCGCCGTGACGTCGAGCCACACGCTGAGCGCCAGCGCCAGCAAGCAGGCGAGGGGCACGGCCAGCACGACAGCACGGGACGCTGGCGAGATCGCTGGCGAGATCGCAGGCAAGATCGCAGGCGAGCTCGCGGGGACCGGGGCGGGCGGGGGCACCGGCTCATCATGCGGCGCAGGGGCCGGCATCGGGAACCGATATCCCGGCGCCGACCCCTGCATGAGGTGGTCGGTCACGACGGTCGACCGCCGTCAGCGGCCGGCGCGGAACGCGCGGTCACCGAGGGTGAAGCCGATCGCGGTGACGAGCAGCCACAGCGGGCCGGTCATGCCCGCCATGTACTGCAGCGGGGTGATGCCGAGCAGCAGGGTCAGCCCGCCGAGCACCAGCCCGACCCGACCGATCCAGCGCGGGGCCGCGCCGGCTCGGGAGGCGACCCACACGGCCGTGCCCGACAGACCGGCGAGCACCCAACACCACGGCACGGTGCCGATCCAGTGGTTGAACATGATCACCGCGTGCGGGTCGACCACGTCCTCGTGTCCGGCCCCGGCGAAGATGAACTCGGTGTCCAGGCCGGTGCCGAGCACGCCGACCAGCGCCGTGCCGAGCAGCCCGGCCGCGGCCACGGCCGGGGCGAGCGACCCCGGGCCGGTGCGGGCCGCCAGGCGGCGGAACAGCCCGACGCCGAAGACGACCATGGCCACGGCGCTCACCAGCGTCGCGCTGTGGAAGACCAGCAGGGCCGGCACGTCGTCGAGCACCGCGCGGGAGATCGCGTCCGGGTCGCCGGCCAGCGACTCGTCGTACACCGCGCCGACGAAGCCGGACGCGACGATGCCGACGGCACCGGTGACGCCGGCGACGACGCCGGTCAGGGCCCAGGTGCGGGAGGTGGGGGCGCTCGCGACGCGGGTGTCGGTGCGAGCCGGGGTGGGGGTCAGGACGGTCATGTCTCTCTCTTCTCCTACGGCCGGCGGCGGTGCCGGCGGAGAGGAGGGTGCGGGGCCCGGTGTCCCGAGGGACAGGGACACCGGGGCAGAGGTTGTCCCGGCTCCGCTCAGTCCGTGAGGGCGGCGACGGCGCGCTGGGCGGAGCCGATGACGGCGGGGATGCCGACACCGTCGTACGCCGCCCCGCAGACGGCCAGGCCAGGGACGGCCTGCACGGCGGCCCGGATGCGGGCGACGCGGTCGAGGTGTCCGAGGGCGTACTGCGGGAGGCCGCCGCCCCAGCGCTGCACGTGGGTGTCGACCGGGGTGGCGTCGAGCCCGGTGGCGTCGCGCAGGTCGCGCAGGGAGACGGCGACCAGCTCGTCGTCGCTCGCCTGCAGCGCGGCCTCCTCACCGTGCCGGCCGAGCGAGGTGCGCAGGTGGATCAGCCCGTCGGCGGCGCCTGCCTCGCGCACCCATCCCCACTTGGAGAAGGAGAAGGTCGCGGCCTTGATGGCGCGCCGCTCCACCGGCGGCACCAGGAAGCCGGACGCGTCGGTCTCGGCCAGCGCGCCGGCGTCGGCGACACGCAGCGCGAGCGTCACCACGGCGACCGAGGCGGCCTGGATGCCGGCCAGCTCGGCGCTCGCGTCCGGCACCAGGTCGGCGAGCAGCCGGGAGGCAGCGGTCGCCGGGACGGCCAGGACGACGGCGTCGGCGGTGATGGTGCGCTCGTCGGTGGTCGGGCCGACGGTGAGTGCGAACCGGTCGCTGCCCGTGGTGCGGCTCAGCCCCCGGACCGTGGCCCTGGTGCGGACCTCCAGCCGGTCGGCGAGGGCCAGCGGGAGCCCGCCCATGCCGCCGGGGAGACCGGCGAAGACGGGCGCGGAGTAGGTGGACGGGCCGGTCAGCCCCGGGGCCTGGTCGAGGAGCGAGCCCTGCTCGGCGAGCGCGACCAGCTGCGGGACGGCCGCCCGGGCCGAGAGCCGGCGGGCGTGACCGGCGTACACACCTCCGAGGAGGGGCTCGACGAGGCGGTCGGTGACCGCGGGGCCGAGCCGGTCGTCGACGAGGTCGCCGACCGTGACGTCGGCGCCGACGGGGGTGGCCGCGTGGCCGGACTCCTCACGGACGCGGGCCAGCTCGGCGTCGGAGAGCACGCCGCTGGCCGCGAGGTCGTCGAGGTCCAGCGGCACCCCCATGAGGGAGCGCGGCAACGGGCGCAGGGCGTCGCGGGTCCAGATCCGACTGGACGCGACGGTGGGGTGGCAGATCTCCAGGCCGAGGTCCTCGGCCAGCGCGACGCCCTCGGGCCGGCGGTTGAGCATCGCCTCGGCGCCCACGTCGACGGGCACGCCCGCGACGCTGCGGCGGCGCAGCACACCACCGACCTGCGGGGAGCCCTCGAGGACGAGGACGTCGCGGCCCTGCTGCTGGAGCCGGTACGCCGCCGACAACCCGCCGATCCCGGCGCCGACGACCACGACGTCCCGGTGCTCCGCGTGCCTGACCACGGTCACCAGCGTGCCACGGGGAACCGGCGCCCCCGACGTCGCGTCCCACCGGCATGAACCGATCCCGCACCCCCGTCGCCGTCGCGCTCGGCGCCGTGCTCGCGCTGCTGGCCCTGCTCGTCCTCGCCGGCTGCAGCGCCGGCTCCTCCGACGACGCCATGGGAGGCGAGTCCATGGCCGAGCCGATGGAGGGGACGGTGGAGGGCGCCGACATGGGCGCCCCCGAGATGTTCGACGAGTCAGCCGGGGGCGGCATGGACTCCTCCTCCGCCTTCATGTCCGACGGGGACATGGCGGCCGAGGACAGGGCGACCGAGGACGGGGCCGCCGATGTCGTCGGGGCCTCCTCCCCCGACGAGGGCGCGCGTCAGGCCTCGATCATCTCCACCGGCACCGTGAGCCTGCGCGCCGACGACGTGGGCGACGCCCGCTTCGAGGTGCAGAAGGTGGTCGACCGGGTGGGCGGCCAGGTCACCGACTCCGAGACCCGCACCGACGACGACGGTGCCGTGCGCACCGCGCGGCTGGTGCTGCGGGTGCCGTCCTCGGAGTTCACCGAGACGATGGACGCGCTGGAGAAGGTCGCGGACCTCGAGGCCTCCTCCACCACCTCCGAGGACGTCACGACCCAGGTGGTCGACACGAACGTCCGCATCCGGGTGCAGCGCCAGAGCATCGCGCGCATCGAGCAGCTCCTCGACCGCGCCGGGTCGATCCGCGACATCGTCGCCGTCGAGCGCCAGCTCACCGACCGCGAGGCCCGGCTCAACTCGCTGCTGCGGCAGCAGGCCTACCTCGCCGACCAGACCTCGCTGTCGACGATCACCGTGCACCTCCAGCGCCACCCGTCCGAGGAGCCCGAGGAGGACGACGGCGACGAAGGCTTCCTCGCCGGGCTCTCGGCCGGCTGGGACGCGCTGGGCACCGTCGCGGTCGGGCTGGCCACCGTCGCCGGCGCCGTGCTGCCGTTCGTCGGCGTGGCGCTCGTGCTGGGCCTGCCGGGGTGGCTGGTGGTGCGTGGGGCGGTCCGCCGCCGGCGTGCTCCCGGCACGGTCGCGGCGCAGCCCGCCGCGCCGGCGGAGGGCTGAGCCGCAGCATCCCGCCGCTCGGATGGGGCACGATGGCGGTTCCCGAACCGAAGGAGGCACGGGTGCCCGACCCCGCCGTCGCCCGGTTGGCCGTCCTCATCGACGCCGACAACACCTCCGCCTCCCACGCCGGGGCGCTGCTCGAGGAGGTCGCCCGCTACGGCGTGCCGACCGTCAAGCGTGCCTACGGCGACTGGACCACCCAGCAGCTCGTGGGGTGGAAGAAGGCGCTCAACGAGAACGCCATCCAGCCGGTGCAGCAGTTCGCCTACACCCAGGGCAAGAACTCCACCGACTCCGCGCTGATCATCGACGCGATGGACCTGCTCTACTCCGGCAACCTCGACGCGTTCGCGCTGGTCTCCAGCGACTCCGACTTCACCCGGCTCGCCACCCGGCTGCGGGAGTCCGGCAAGACCGTCTACGGCCTCGGTCGCCGGCGCACGCCGCCCTCGCTGGTCGCGGCGTGCGACAAGTTCATCTACCTGGAGGTCCTGGGTCAGCAGGACGCCGACGGCGCGCAGGACAGCACGGGCGAGGACGAGTCGGGCGAGGGCAGCGCGCCGCTGCCGGACCTGCGCAAGCTGCTGACCTCGGCGATCGACGCGACCTCGGCCGAGGACGGCTGGGCGCACCTGGGATCGGTGGGCAGCTACCTCGGCACCCGGCACGCCTCGTTCGACCCGCGCAACTACGGCTTCGCCAAGCTCATCTCGCTGGCCCGCGCCCAGGACTACGTCGAGGTCGAGCAGACCGACGACAACGCCACCCGGGTGCGGCTCATCGGCGGGAAGGGCCCCGCCGCCAAGGCCACCACGAAGGCTGCAGCCCAGAAGACGGCCACCGACAAGACGGCCACCCAGAAGACGGCTGCGGCCAAGGCGCCGGCGAAGAAGTCCTCCTCGCGCGGCCGTGGCCGAGGAGCCGGTCAGTCCAACGGGTAGGCGTGCACGAAGTCGGTCAGCCGCGCCAGCTGGTCGGGGTCGGTCGACGGCAGCACACCGTGGCCGAGGTTGAAGACGTGGCCCTTGGCGGCGCGGCCGGCCTCGATGATCTCGGCGGCGCGGGCGGTCATCACCTCGGTGGGCGCGAAGACCAGCGTCGGGTCGAGGTTCCCCTGGACGCCGCGGTCGCCGACCATCGGGATCGCGCGCTCCATGGGGGTGCGCCAGTCGACGCCGACGACGTCGGCACCGGCCTCCCCCATCAGGTCGAGCAGGTTCGACGTGCCGACACCGAAGTGGATGCGCGGGACCCCCAGCTCGCCGGCACGGGCCAGCACCGAGGACGACCACGGCTGGACGTGCGCGGCGTAGTCCTGCGGCGTCAGCGCACCGGCCCAGGAGTCGAAGAGCTGCACGGCCGAGGCGCCGGCGGCGACCTGGACCTCGAGGTAGGCCGCGGCGATGCCGGCGATCTTCTCCATCAGCGCCGACCACACCTCGGGGGCGCCGAACATCATCGCCTTGGTCTTCGCGTGCTCCTTCGACGGGCCGCCCTCGACGAGGTACGACGCCACCGTGAACGGCGCTCCGGCGAACCCGATGAGCGGGGTGCTGCCCAGCTCGCCCACCAGCCCCTGGACGGCCCGGGTGATGAACGGGACGTGCTCGGGGGTCAGGTCGGGGATCGCGGCGACGTCCTCGAGCGTGCGCACCGGGTGCGCGACGACCGGTCCGACGCCGGGCTTGATGTCGAGGTCGACCCCGACGGCCTTGAGCGGCAGCACGATGTCGGAGAAGAAGATCGCGGCGTCGACGCCGTAGCGGCGCACCGGCTGCATGGTGATCTCGATGGTGAGGTCGGGGTCCATGCAGGACTCCAGCATCCCCACGCCCTCGCGGACCTTGAGGTACTCCGGGAGCGAGCGTCCGGCCTGGCGCATGAACCACACCGGCGTGTGCGGCACGGGCTCGCCGCGCAGGGCCTTGAGGAACGCGCTGCCGGACAGGTCGGCCGCAGGGGCCTGGGTGGGGCTCGTCACCGCTCAAGGGTGGCAGGGTCCCGGCGTGTTCGCACATCAGACCGCAGGGGTGCGACCTACTGTGGGGGCATGGTCGTCCGTCAGGAGACGCACCCCGCCGCGGGTGCGCCCGCCGAGCCGCCCGCGTTCCGCGAGGCGGTCGCCGGCCTGCGGCGGGCCCGGATGCGCCCCGAGGTGCTGCTGGAGCCGATGCCGGCGCCGCAGCGGATCGCGCCGTACGCCGCCGCCGTCTCCGCCGACGTCACCGTCGACGACGTCGACGTCGCGACCGGGCGGATCATCCTGCTGCACGACCCGAGCGGCAACGACGCGTGGGAGGGCACCTTCCGGTGCGTCGCCTACGTCCGCGCCGAGATCGAGGTCGACCTCGTCACCGACGCCATGCTCTCGGCCGTGGGCTGGTCCTGGCTGACCGAGGCGTTGGCCGCCCACGGCGCCGAGCACGTCGCGGCCTCCGGCACCGTCACCCGTGTGGCGACCGAGAGCTTCGGCGGGATGAGCGAGGAGCAGGGCACCGCCCAGATCGAGATCCGCGCCTCGTGGACCCCCGTCCACCCCGACGGTCCCGAGCTCACCCCCGACACCACCCCGCACGTCGAGGCGTGGGGCGAGCTGATGTGCACCGCCGCCGGGCTGCCCCCGGTGCCCGACGGGGTCGCGGTGATGCCGAGCCGACGCGGACAGCGTGGCCGCTGATCAGATGAGCGACCCCACCGTCCCCCACGACACCCCACAGCCAGAGCAGCCGGAGCAGCCGGAGCAGCCCGCACCCGAGCCGGAGAAGGCCCCGCTGCTGGCGCTGCGCGAGCCGATGCCGTCGGTCGTGGAGACCCCCGATGCCCTGCAGGCGGTCTGCGAGGCCGTCGCCGGCGGCACCGGGCCGGTCGCCATCGACGCCGAGCGCGCCTCGGGCTACCGCTACTCCAACCGCGCCTACCTCATCCAGCTGCGCCGCGAGGGCTCCGGCACCCACCTGGTCGACCCGATCGCCTTCGACGGGCTGGCCCCGCTGCAGGAGGCCATCGGCGACGCCGAGTGGATCCTGCACGCCGCCACCCAGGACCTCCCCTGCCTGCGCGACGAGGGCCTCTCCCCCACCGAGCTGTTCGACACCGAGCTGGCCGGCCGTCTGCTGGGCTACCCCCGCGTCGGGCTCGCCACGCTCGTGGAGACGCTGCTGGGCCGGCGGATGAAGAAGGAGCACTCCGCGGTCGACTGGTCGACCCGCCCGCTGCCGAAGCCCTGGCTGGAGTACGCCGCCCTCGACGTCGAGGTCCTCGTGGAGCTGCGCGACCTGCTGGCCGCCGAGCTCGAGGAGACCGGCAAGGCCGAGTGGGCCCGCCAGGAGTTCGACGCGCTGCGCGGCTTCGAGCCGACGCCCCGAGTGGACGCCTGGCGCCGCACCTCGGGACTGCACAAGGTCCGGGGCCGTCGCTCCCTCGGGGCGGTCAAGGCGCTGTGGGAGCTGCGCGACTCCCTCGCCGAGCAGCGCGACGTCACACCGGGTCGCATCCTCCCCGACTCCGCCATCACCGTGGCCGCCACCCACCTGCCCACCGACAAGGGGTCCCTGCTGGGGCTCAAGGGCTTCCACGGCCGCGGCGCCGAGCGCTACTCCTCCCGCTGGGTCTCCACGTTGCGCGAGGTCGCCGAGCTCCCCGAGGAGGAGCTGCCCACCCGGGCGCCGCGCTCGGACGGTCCCCCCACCCCCCGGGCCTGGGCCGACCGTGATCCCGTGGCAGCACGCCGCCTGCAGCACGCCCGGGAGGCGATGGCGGCGCTGGCCGAGGAGCACTCGATGCCCGCCGAGCAGCTGCTCACGCCCGACTTCATGCGGCGTACCCTCTGGACGCCGCCGCGCACCCGCGACCCGCAGTCGTTGGCCGCCGCGGTGGCCGAGCAGCTGACCGGGTACGGCGCCCGCCCGTGGCAGGTCGAGCTCACGACCCCGCTGCTCGTCGCGGCGATCCTGCACGGCGACGAGCCGGTCCCCGAGCCCGAGCCCGAGCCGGAGACCGAGACTCCCCAGCCCGACGCCTGAGCGCTACTGCGTGTCGTCGGACTCCTCGGAGTCCTCCTCGCCGTTGTCGAGCACCAGCTCGGGGGCCAGCACCAGCTGGGAGGCGAAGTCGATCGTGGCGCTGGCGCCGTCGAGGTCGAGCACGCCGGGCGCGGTGACCAGCTGGGCCACCTGGTCGTCCACCGCACGCTGCAGCTCACCCCAGGTGTCGAGCAGTGGCGGGATCACCATGTCGTCGGCGGAGTCGTTGAAGACGCCGGCCTCCGCGGGCTGACGGCCCGGCTGGAGGAAGTCCTCGGACAGCGCGACCTGCTGGTTGGCCGGCACCACGAAGCCGGTGCGGGTCAGCGGTCGCACCACGTCGTCGCTGATCAGGTGCACCAGGAGGTCCGCGGCCCCCGACAGCGACACGGGACGGCGGGCCAGGCAGAAGCCGGTCAGCTCGCCGGTGGTCGCGGAGGTGTCGATCGTGGGGATCGGCATCACGTCGAAGGCCAGCCCCTGCGTCAGGCGCAGCTGCGGCACCCAGGAGCGGTCCCCGGTGATCATGCCGAGCTTGCCGCGGCGGAACCACTGCAACGGCGTGGCCTGTGTCAGCTGCCTGCTCGTCAACGTCAGCGGCCCGTTGCGCAGCAGACCGAGCGTGGTCTCGAGCGCGTCGCGGGTCGCGTCGTCGGAGAAGGCCAGCGACGTGGGGGCGTCGTCGTCGTCGAAGAGGTTGCCGCCACCGGCGTAGATGAAGGGGGCGAGGCCGGAGAGCGAGGGGTCGACGTGGACGCCCCGGGTGCCCTTGCGGGGACGGGTGGCGAACTCCGCGGCGGCCTGGAACTCCTCGAAGCTCCACCGGCTCGCGCTCGAGGGGACCTCGAGCCCGCGGGCCTCCATCCGCTCGAAGTCGATGAGGTCGGTGTTGTAGAAGACGACCGTCGGGGAGATCTCGAACGGCATGCACTGCAGCCGGCGGTCGGCGGAGAAGGCCAGCAGCGCGTCGCGGGAGTAGACGTCGCCGAACTCCACGAACCGCTCGTCGAGCAGCTCGTCGACCGGGCTGGTGCGACCCTCCTCGCGCAGCCAGGACAGGTCGCGGCGCGAGGCCATGAAGACGTCGGGCTCGACCTCGCCCGCGGCCAGTGCCGCCATGGCCTCCTCGCGGTCGGAGAAGGCGACCACCTCCACGTCGGAGGTCTCGGAGAGGACGGAGTACTCCGCCATCAGCCGCTCGTAGGTGTCGATCTCGGCGCGGCTGCCCCACACGGCCAGGGTGAGCTGGTCCTCGGGGACGGGCGTGGCGACCGGGTCGGGGTCCAGCGGCGGCCTGCTCGACGACTGCTCGTCCGAGCACGCAGCCAGCCCCGCGAGCACGACGGTCGACAGCAGCGCTGCCGTCGTACGCCGCATGCCGGCACGCCCGATGAACCTCACGTCGCCTCCCGATCCGCAGGCCGCGCGACCCGCGCCGTCACCCTACTCACCCCGTGGGGTCGCACCGGGCCACGACGGCGTGCCGATCGTCACGTCGCGCGGTCGGTGACCGACCCGGTCGGGCTCAGCCGAAGCTGTGGAAGCGACCGGCCGCGGCGATCACGCGCTCGAACGTCGGACGATCCAGGGCGGCACCCTCACGGCGCACGTCGCCGGGCGCGAGCGTGAGGAGCCGGTCCAGGCGCACCTCGCTGGGTCGTCGCTCGCGGTCCCAGCCGCCGGCGCCGACGTCCATCCAGTACCGGCCGTGGCGGGCCTCGTCGGCGGCGTCGCGGTCGTGGTCCTGGCTGGTGAGCATCAGGCCGTAGAGCCGGCGCCGGTCGCGGCCGATCAGGAGCACGGGGCGGTCCTTGCCCTGGCTGGCGTCCTCCTCGTAGGGCACCCACGCCCACACGACCTCGCCCGGGTCGGGCTTGCCGTCGGTGCGCGGGTTGTAGGTGACGCGCAGCCCGCGCGTGACCCGCAGTCGAGCGCGGTGCAGCTTCGCGCGCATGTCGCGAGGAGAGGCAACCATGGCCACGACCCTAGTCGCCCCCGGGGGTTCCGTCGGGGCGAGGCGGCCATCGCCGGGCGGCCGTGGGGAGGCGGCCGTCGTGAGGAGTGATGTGCGCCGGACCGGGAGCGCCTCACGGCGCGTGGCCGCTCGTAGCGGCTGATGTTGGGACCCGGGGCTGCCGCGGCCCGGCGCACCCGAGAAGCATAGACGCCATCCCCTGCTCACCCAATGCTTCCGCCGAACCGGCGTATCAATACGCCGACTCGACCCAGCCCGCCCGCCGAACCGGCGTATCAACACGCCGGCTCGACCCAGCCCGCCCGCCGAACCGGCGTATCAATACGCCGACTCGACCCAGCCACACACTGCGAAGGGACGATGAGAAAGGGGGTACGCCGCGGCGTACCGTGGTCCCGGTGAGCAGACCGCACCACCGCCCGACCCAGAAGACCGCCGCGTTCTTCGAGGCCGTCGAGGGCGGGACCGACCCGGCGATCGTGTCCGAGGCCGCCGAGCGCGCCGCCGCGCTGCTGGTGCGCGGGGCGCGGGAGTCCGAGGACGACGCGGTCGCCGACCGGTTGCTGCACCTGGCGGACACCGAGGGCATCGAGGCGATCGCGGAGGTCTGGTCGGGCGCACCGGCCGAGACCCTCGCCGGATGCCTGTGGCGGCTCTACCTGCTGCGCCAGTGGGTGCACGCGGACCCGGTGCGCGTCTCGCGCGCCTTCGAGGAGGGGCGCGCCCGCGCGCAGGTCGCCCGTGTGGTGGCCGGGGTGGCCGACCCGCCGGGTCCCGACCAGCTGCGCGCCATGGTCGACGAGGTGCTGAGGGGCATCGCGACCGGCGACTTCGCCGACCTGCTCTTCCGCGCCTCGGCCTTCGCCCGCGTCGTCGCGGCCGGCCACGCCACCGGCGAGGCCAGCCACGACGAGGTCAGCCGGATGCTGGCCACCGCCGAGCAGCTCGAGGCCGCCGGCCACCTGGAGCTCGCCGGCCGCCTTGGCTGATCCGTCCGGTCAGCCCAGCGATCAAACCAGCGATCAGCCCAGCGATCAGCCCAGGACCTTGCGGATCCGCTGGTCGGAGACCGGGTGGGCGGTGCCGAGCTGCTGGGCCCACAGCGAGATGCGGTACTCCTCGAGCATCCAGCGCGCCTGGCGCAGTCGCTCGGGCAGCGGGCGACCCTCGGGCAGCGCGTCGACCTGGTGCAGCCAGGCGTCCTGGAGGTCGGCGATGCGGTCCATGAGCTGTCGGTCGCGTCCGACCGAGCCGCCGCCCTCGAGCAGCTTCTCGCGACGCTGCGACAGCGCAGCGAGGTAGACCGGGAACCGGCGCAGCTGGGTCGGGCCGGCCTCGGCGACGAACCCGCGGTCGACCAGGCGCGCCAGCTGGGCCCGCATGTCGGTGAGCGCCGGCAGCATCGCCATGTCGGCGCGCCCCGACAGCTCCTTCTCCACGCCGCGCCAGCTGGTCAGGACCCGCACGACGTCGGCGAGCACGCCCCGCACCCGCGCCTCGAGGTCCCCGCGGACCGCCGCCAGGAGGGCGTCGTACGCCGCCTGCGACCGCACCGGGGGGCGCGCGTCGACGGCCTCGGCGACCACGGCCGCGCGGCAGTCCTCCAGCAGCTCGGCGACGGTCGGGTAGGGCGACCCGGCCAGGCCGAGCTTCTGGGCGTTGTCGAGCCCGTCGAGGACCCGCTTCACGGTGTGGTCGCCGGCGGCGTCGAGACCCAGCAGCACCAGACGACGCACACCCAGCCGGTGCCGGGCGTCGCGCTCCTCCGCGGAGCCGACGACCTCGAGACCGACGCTCGATCCCTCGTCCACGAGGCCGGGGTAGGCCGTGACCTCGTGGCCGGCGCGGGTCTGGGTGATGGAGGCCGGCAGGTCGCCGAAGACCCAGGTGGTCTCGCCGGTCCTGGCGAGCCCGGAGTCGGTCGCTACCTCGTCCATCGCCTGCTGGAACTGCCCGCGCAGCGGCTGCTTGAGCGCTTCGAGGTCCTTGCCCCGGGCCTGCTCGCGCCCCTGCTCGTCGACGACTCGGTAGGTCGGACGCAGGTGCTCGGGCACCTTCGACCAGTCCCACGCCTCGCGCGACACCACGACACCGGTCGTCGCCCGGCACCAGCGCTCGAGCGCGTCGAGCAGCGGCTCCTCGCCTGCCGGCACGGTCCGCAGGAACTCCCGCGCCTTGTCGGGGGCGGGCACGAAGGAGACGCGCAGGTTCTTCGGCAGCGAGCGGATCAGCGCGGTGACCAGCTCCTCCCGCAGGCCGGGGACGTTCCAGGAGAAGTCGTCGGCCCCGACCCGGTTGAGCGTGGCGACCGGCACCTCGATGGTCAGGCCGTCGTCGTCGGCGCCCGGCTCGAAGTGGTAGGCCAGGTTGAAGGTCAGCCCCTCCCCCTGCCACGCCTGGGGGAAGTCGGACTCGGTGACCTCCTCGGCGGTGTCGTGGGTGAGCATCGACAGGTCGAAGTCGAGCAGCCCGGGGCGCTTCTGGCGCTCTCGCTTCCACCACTGCTCGAAGTGCACGCCGGAGACGACCTCGGGCCCGACCCGGGCGTCGTAGAAGTCGAAGAGGATGTCCTCGGACACCACGATGTCGCGGCGTCGCGAGCGGTGCTCGAGCTCGGCGGCCTCCTCGAGCAGGCGTCGGTTGTGCTCGTAGAACTTCTGCCGCCCCGACTCCAGGGCCGCCCACTCGCCCTGGACCAGCGCGTGCCGGATGAACAGCTCGCGAGCGAGCGCCCGGTCGACCGTGCCGTAGTTGACGAGCCGGTCGGCGACCAGCGGCACGCCGTACAACGTGACTCGCTCGCGGGCCATCACCGCGGCGCGCTTGGTCGACCAGTGCGGCTCGGAGTACTGCCGCTTCACCAGGTCGCCGGCCAGTCGCTCGGCCCACTCGGGCTGGATCGCCGCGACCTGGCGGGCCCACAGGCGCGAGGTCTCCACGAGCTCGCCGGCCATGACGAACGCAGGGGACCTCCCCTTCAGCCCCGACCCCGGGAAGATCGCGAACCGCGCACCGCGGGCGCCGAGGTACTCCCGCGGGCCGGGCCGCTTGCCCTTGCCCCGCGCGCCCGGCGCCGGCTTGTCCTTCTCCTCCAGCACTCCGATGTGGGAGAGCAGGCCCGAGAGCAGCGCCTGGTGGATGCCGTCGGCGTCCGGTGTGTCGGCGGGCACCCCCAGCTCGATCTTCATCTCCTTGCACACCTGCCGCAGCTGGGACTCGAAGTCCTGCCATTCGCGGATGCGCAGGTAGTTGAGGTGCTCGCGCTTGCACATGCGCCGGAACGCGCTGGAGGACAGCTCGCGCTGCTGCTCGCGGACGTAGCGCCACAGGTTGAGCCAGGTCAGCAGGTCCGACCCCTCGGCCTTGAACCGCGCATGCAGCTGGTCGGCCTGCGCACGCTGCTCGGCGGGGCGCTCGCGCGGGTCCTGCAGCGACATCGCCGCGACGATGACCAGGACCTCGCGCACGCAGCCGAGACGGTCGGCCTCGAGGATCATGCGCCCCAGGCGCGGGTCGATCGGCAGCCGCGCCAGGCGCCGCCCGGTGTCGGTGAGGGAGTCCTTGCCGTCGCCGCCGGCCCGTAGGGCACCGAGCTCCTCGAGCAGCTGCAGGCCCGAGGAGACGTTGCGCCGGTCCGGCGGCTCGACGAACGGGAAGCGGGCGATGTCGCCCAGTCCGAGGGCGCGCATCTGCAGGATGACGCTGGCCAGGTTGGTCCGCAGGATCTCGGGGTCGGTGAACTCCGGGCGGCCGAGGAAGTCCTCCTCGGAGTAGAGCCGGATGCAGATGCCCGGTCCCACGCGGCCGCAGCGACCGGCGCGCTGGTTGGCCGAGGCCTGGCTGACGGCCTCGACGGGCAGCCGCTGCACCTTGGTGCGCAGGGAGTAGCGGCTGATCCGGGCGACACCGGTGTCGACGACGTACCGGATGCCGGGCACCGTGAGCGACGTCTCCGCGACGTTGGTGGCCAGCACGACGCGACGCCCGGTGTGCGGCGCGAAGACGCGGTGCTGCTCGGCGGCCGAGAGCCGGGAGTAGAGCGGCACGACCTCGACTCCCCCGCCTGCTCCCCGCAGCGAGCCCGCCGCGTCCTCGAGCGCGTCGGCGGTGTCGCGGATCTCCCGCTCGCCCGGCAGGAAGACCAGCACGTCGCCGGGCCCCTCGGCCGCCAGCTCGCGGACCGCCTCGACGATGGCCTCGGTCTGGTCGCGCTGGACCGGCTCGCCGTCCTCGTCATCCTCCGGCAGTTCCAGCAGCGGGCGGTAGCGGACCTCGACGGGATAGGTGCGCCCGGAGACCTCGATGATCGGCGCGGGGGTGCCGTCGCGGTCGGCGAAGTGCTCGGAGAAGCGCTGGACGTCGATGGTCGCGGAGGTGATGACGAGCTTGAGGTCCGGCCGGCGCGGCAGCAGCCGCTTGAGGTAGCCGAGCAGGAAGTCGATGTTGAGCGACCGCTCGTGCGCCTCGTCGATGATGATCGTGTCGTAGCGCCACAGCATCCGGTCGCGCTGCAGCTCGGCGAGCAGGATGCCGTCGGTCATCAGCTTGACGCGGGTCTCCGCGCTGGTGCGGTCGGTGAAACGCACCTGGTAGCCCACGACCGACTGCTGGCCCAGCGGCTGCCCGAGCTCGTCGGCGATCCGCTCGGCGACCGAGCGCGCCGCGATCCGGCGCGGCTGGGTGTGGCCGATGAGCCCGCCGCGGGGACGCTTCTTGCCGTCCCGGGCCCTGCGGTACGTCGTGCGGCCGCGCCCGAGCTCCAAGCAGATCTTCGGCAGCTGAGTGGTCTTGCCCGAGCCGGTCTCACCGGCGACCACCACGACCTGGTGGTCGCGGATCGCCTCGGCGATGTCGTCGCGGCGCTGGCTGACCGGGAGGTCGGCGGGATAGGTGATCTCGAGCGGCTCGCGCTCCACCGACGTCCCTGCCTCCATGACCGGCCCATTGTGGCAAGCCGGCCCTCACCCCGACGAACCCATTCCCGAACCCATTCCCGGACCGATCGCCGGCCTCGCCGCGACGCACCGCGTCGAACCCTTGCCTAGAACACGTTCTACCGATGAGGATCGCGGGCATGAGCAACGAGTACGACGTCGTGGTGGTCGGGTCCGGCGGTGGAGCCCTCACCGGGGCACTGCTGGCCCAGCGGGCCGGGCTGCGCACGGTGGTGCTGGAGAAGACCGACCGGATCGGCGGGACCTCCGCCTACTCCGGCGGCGCCTGCTGGCTGCCCGGCAGCGCCGTCCAGCAGCGCGCGGGCATAGCCGACTCCACCGAGTCGGCCCGCGCCTACCTCGGCTCGGTCCTGGCGCCGGTCGACGGCTGGGCTCCGGACCCGGTGAAGGTCGAGGCGTTCCTCGCCCAGTCACCGCAGGTCGTGGCCGCCCTCGAGGACGCCGGCATCGACTTCGAGTGGCTGCCCTTCCCGGAGTACTACGACGCCCCGGGCCGCTGCCCGATGGGCCGCTCCATCCAGCCCACCAGCATCAAGCGCGACCAGCTGCCGGCCGAGGTCGCCGCGCTGGTCCGGCCGCCGGTCGAGCGCGACCGGGTCGGCGGCGAGGGCCGCGGCACGCTGAGCGGGGGGCAGGCACTCATCGCCCGGCTGGCCGCGACCTTCGTCGAGGCCGGCGGCACGATCCGCACCGGGCACTGCGTGCGCGACCTGATGACCCAGACCGACGCGACCGGCGACCACGTCGTCGGGGTGTGGGCCACCACCGAGGAGGGACCGGTCGAGGTGCGCGCGCGGCGCGGCGTGCTGCTGGGCAGCGGGGGCTTCGAGGGCAGCGAGTCGCGCCGCCACGCCCACGGCACACCGGGGCGCGCCGTCTGGACGATGGCGCCGCGCGGCACCAACACCGGCGAGCCGATCTCGGCGGCGATCAACGTCGGCGCGGCCGTCGACTGGACCGGCCTGGGGTGGTTCTGCCCCGGTCTCGAGCACCCCGACGGAGCCGGCTCGTTCACGCTCGGGTTCCGCAGCGGGGTCATGGTCGACGCCCACGGGCGCCGCTACGCCAACGAGTCGCTGCCCTACGACCGGTTCGGCCGGGAGATGGCGAAGGACCCCGCGCGCGTGCCGTCGTGGTTCGTCTTCGACTCCCGGGAGGGCGGCCGGCTCCCCGGCATCGCGATGCCCGAGGGCGACCCCGCCGACCACCTCGCCGCCGGGACCTGGGTGGAGGCCGAGTCGATCGCGGGGATCGCCGCGGCCATCGGCGTACCCGCGCAGGAGCTGGAGGCCACCGTCGAGCGCTGGAACGGCTTCTGCGCCACGGGCGTCGACGAGGACTTCGGCCGAGGCGCCGACGAGTACGACACCTTCTTCACCTACGGCGAGGGCCCCAACAAGGCCCTCACCCCGGTCGACCAGGGCCCGTTCTTCGCGGCGCGCTTCGTGCTGTCCGACCTCGGCACCAAGGGCGGCGTCGTCACCGACGAGCACGGCCGCGCGTTGCGACCCGACGGCTCCGCCGTCCCGGGCCTGTACGCCGTCGGCAACACCGCCGCGCCGATGACCGGTCCCTACTACCCCGGCCCGGGCGCGCCGCTGGGCACCGCGATGGTCTTCGCCAGCCTCGCGGTCGCCGACCTGGTCGGCTGACGCACCTCCGACCCGAGTCGTGGGGGGGGGGGGGGGGGCGGGCGGGCGGGCGCGGGGCGGCCCCCCGCCCCCCCCCCCCCCCCCCCGCCCCCCCCCCCCCCCCCCCCCCCCCCCCCCCCCCCCCCCCCCCACGACTCGGGTCGGAGGTGCGTCAGCCGACCAGGTCGGCGAC